>JBOHRW010000172.1:0-4688 GCA_050732935.1 Gemmatimonadota bacterium | reverse complement strand
CGGAAAGCTCATCGTCATCGACCCCACGCTCGACTTCGGGGTTCCCTATACCCTCTGGGCCGGGCTGATCGGCGGGGCGTTCCTGTCGATGGCGTCCCACGGCACGGATCAGCTCATTGTGCAGCGGGTGCTGACGTGCCGGACGCTCGCGGGAAGCCAGAAGGCGCTCGTGACGAGCGGCTTCGTGGTCGTTCTCCAGTTCGCGGTCTTCCTGGCGATCGGGCTGGGGCTGTGGGCTTTCTACGACGGCCAGTCGTTCGCCCGGCCCGACGCCATCTTCGCGAGCTTCATCGTGGAGACGCTGCCGGCGGGGATCCGCGGCCTGCTGGTGGCGGGAGTCTTCGCCGCTGCCATGTCCACGCTCTCCTCGTCGATCAACTCGCTCGCCTCGGCGACCACCTACGACTTCTGGGCTCCCGCCACGGGCCTGGAGGACGATGCGCGGCTCTTGAGGACAGGACGCATCTTCAGCGTCCTGTGGACCCTCCTCCTGATCGGCGGGGCAATCGTATTCATCCCGCTGGGAACCGAAGCCACCGCGGTGGAAGTCGCCCTCGGCATCGCCTCGGTCGTCTACGGGGGCCTGCTCGGCGCCTTCGGCCTGGCGCTCTTCGTCCCGCGGGCCCGCCAGCCGCACGCCATCGTCGCGATCGCCGCCGGCATCGGCGCCGTGGCGATCACCTGGGCGTTCGCCCGCCAGGCGGTCGCGTGGCCGTGGTTCGTGCCCATCGGGACCCTCGTCACGTTCGTGGTCGGATGGGCGCTGGCGTCGGGCGCGAAGGATTCTCCGACCTCAAGGTCAGACCTCTCCTCGACTGTGATGCCTCATAAATAGCGGTTACCGAATGGCGGGGGGGCCTCATAAAATGGTTACTCAAGAGCGGAGCCTCTCGGCCAGCTTCCAAGGCGTTTCGAGAAGCTGATCGATCTCGCGTCGGAGGGCGAGCGGGTTGAGGTCGTGGAACTGTTGCTCGAGTCGGTGCCGGGTGTCGGTGTCGAGCGTGTCCGCCGCGAGGAGCCGCTGGAACGACGTGCGGGGTTCATCGAAGCGTTTGGTACGCGGGCCCCGCGGCGTTGTTTGGCGATGAGCTTGCGGACGGTGGAAGAAGTTGAGGAAGAGGCTGACGTGCGGATAGAGTTGGCCGAGGATCTGGTAGGCCTCCTTGGCGGCGTAGAAGTCATAGCCGACGAGTTGGCGCACGGCGGTCCGTTTGCGTTGCTCGACCCACGCCTGGTCGGGCGGCGCTGGGTGTAGGGGTGCTGGGCCGTGCGGGTGCGATGGGGCGCCAGCAGCCGCCCGGCGGACGGCCCCCTTGACGCGTATCTCGCCGTGCCGTTCGAGGGCCTCGAGGAGCGTCGGCAGGAACGGCATCAGGCGCTTGCTACACGGGCGGTCGGCGGCTTCCCACAGCGTCACCAGCGGGGCCACCACCTCGGGCCCGTAGCGACGGGGACGCCCACGCCGGCCGGGCCTCCGCTCGCGCGGCGGGCCGAGCAGCCAGATCACGGTCTTGCGTTGGTAGCCGGTGATGCGCACGCATCGTCGAGGAGCTGACACTAGGTGCGGCGGCCGGAGGCGCGGCAGCGCGGACGCAGGGCCGTCACGTACTCTCGAACGCTGCGAGGGGACATCCGGGCTTGGACGGTCGGTACCGCCATTATGAGGCACCCACCCCTCGCTCGGTAACAATCTTGAGGCACTTCGGTGTATTGACACCCCCTCCGGGGGGGGGGTAGGATGTCCTCTGTGCGGACGGTTTCCCCCGACAAGTCGGTAGCTTGGCTACTCCGCCCGGCGGTCGCCTGCCTACTAGTCCTGGGAGGGTGCGGTGAGGAAACCCGGGTTACGGGTCCGGCCCCCGTCGATGACCGGACCGAACCAAGAGAGATCACCATCATTACCGATCCGGATAGCACTGGCGGCTGCTGGGTCTACCGCTTCACCATCGAGCCCGACACGGTCGGGATACCGGCCTCGGGAGAGGAGCGGGCTCTGGTGGAGGTAGAGCTGCAACTTCTCGAGGATCGCTGTCACCCCGGCACTGTTCCGGATGCCTTGTTGCACTTCTGGGGCCCCCGCGTGGACATCCCGACCGGTTTGCCGGTGGCGGATTCTCTGCCCCCCGACTGGACGTTGGAGGAGGCCGAGGACGGCTTCGCCTGTGAGCCCGAGAATCCGCAGAACTGTTCGACCTGGGACTTGTCTGGGCAGGCGAGCGAGAGCGGGTACGCCCGGTTTCCTTACCGGACGAACGGTGGAGCGGACATCGACTCCACCAGTATCGACTCCATCAGCGTATTGCCCTGGATGGACGATTGGTCGACCGGGCCGATGGCCGCTTTGCCGATCGTGACGCTCCCCTGCCCCAATCGTCTCTGGCTTATGAATGCTTCTTTTCGGGACGACCTACGTGATTTGTGGGAGAGTTCCAACCCGGTAACCCCGGGAGAGGACGCCTCGGCTACGACCGAGCAGGGAGCCTGGATCGTCGAGGTGGACGAGGATTCCTATACGCTGGAGAAGGAAGGCGTGGAGCCCGACCCTCAACTGTGTCGCGTCAGGTTCCGATTGCCTCCTCCGGTCGGAGCGGTGGGCAGTGTTCACACCCATCCGTGGGCGACCGGACCGCACGCTGGCATCTGCGGTCAATCACTTGGCGTCATCGTGAATACAAACAGCTGGCTACTGAGCGACGGAGATATATCTGGAGCACAACGAATTGAAGACCTGTACGAGGAGTTCCGCTTTGAATATGTGATCTACGAGAACGGCGGAATCCGAGAGTTTGAGCCTCCAGCCGTGCAACTCGGCGATTACCCGAGTTGCCTGCAGCAATGAGATTCTCCCGTCTTTCCTCGAGAGCAGCGGTATCGTACGCCGTCGCAGTTGCGACGCGCCACGTCCCCTTGAAATCCGCCAGGGTCCTTGTTGGCCTGGTCTGCGCCGCGGTTGTGTTCGCATCGGTGGTTGGGGGGGCTTCGTCTTGGGCCCCTTTGGCCGGAAGTGCGTTGGCCCCGACGAACGAGCGCTGGACGATCGGAACGGAACCGGTTCCCGGCTACGCGGCCTGGTTCAAGGCCGACGCCATCGTGGACCTCGGCGACGGCGATTCGGTCGGCACCTGGGAGGACTCGAGCCCGAACAACAAGCATGCCACCCAGTCCACAAACTCCTTCCGACCGGTTTACAGGACCGATGTCCTCAACGGCAAGCCTGCACTACGATTCGATGGTGTAGATGACCGGCTCGTCTCCCCCGGTCAGTACAACATCTGGGGCTTGATCAACTACTTCACGGTCGTTGCCGTCGTGCGGCTAGACTCCGTTCCGGGCTCCGGGGCTCAGGATGTGGTGGGCTCCAGCTCGATCAGCAACAACCTGGACCTGCTCGCGCGTCGCAACGACGCCGGCGGCAACTGGCTGGCCCACCACAGCAACCATGACGGAACGCGTAACTCGGATCTCGTGTTGACTCCCGGCAGATGGTACGTCCTGACCTGGCGTTTGAAGGTCTTCCAATACCTGCAGATCCGTGCGGACCAGGTCTATCGCCTCAACGACACCGAGTACTCGGGGCTCGGGACGGCGCCCAGCCAGGCGGCGATCGGGGCGCGGCAGAACGGGGTCTCTCCGTTCAAGGGGGACATTGCCGAGGTCATCTTCTATACGACCAGTCTCAGCGACGCCGACATGGAGGCCACGGAGAGCTATCTCCTCGAAAAATACGCACTGGGGGGGCCTGCGGCGCCTACCGAGCTCGCGGCGACGGGCGTGGATTATCACCGGATCGATCTCGCCTGGATCGACAACGCCACGAACGAAGACGGTTACCGGATCGAGCGCCGCGACACCCAATCGGGCGAATCCCTGTTCACCCAGGCCCCGTCGAATGCCACCGCCTACTCCGACTCGGCTCAACTGCTTCCCAATTGGGAGTATTGCTACCGCGTGGTGGCGTACAATCAGGAAGGTGAATCCTCTTCCAACGAGGCGTGCGCGACGACCGAGCCTCTCCCCGCCGTCGCCTGCACCACCGACCCGCATGATACCAGGAGCAGTCTGGAGGCGGTTCTGTTGAGCTCGGAACCCCGCTTCGTCGAGTGGCGGGCGGAGGTCGGACTTGCGGGCGCCGACCCCAACGCGCTGGTTCTGGTCGACGACGATGCGTTCTGTAGTGAACTATGGAGTGCGTTTATGGTGGTACCGCCTTCCGAATTTTCCACTTATGCCTTCTTCAAGCTCGGAGATCTGTATATCGTCACTAACTATCCTCATGCGCCCGATGAGAGCGAATATTCCGTGATTGGTTATAAGTTCCTAAACGTGCTAACCGAACAGTTCGAGATCGTGAACCCGGGGTTGGCTTACTAGACAGGTGAGTTAGAAGTTCGTTGACCCCACCCAGCCGCTGCTGCCTCCGCAACCCGGCCAGATCGAGCGCCGCACCAGCACCCTGGTGCGACACTGGGAGATCCTCCTAGATCTGTGCCGGAAGGTGGTGGCGAAGGGGAACCTCGATGCCGATGCCTATCTCGCGGCCCTGGCGATCGAGTCGGGAGGTGAGTGGATAACGACGGATCGCGATTAGAGCGCTTTCTCCGGTCTCCGATGGCGGCATCCCCTGGTGTGACCGAGATCGCGCTAGGCGTCGTCCTGAGCGAGGGGCGTCTGCTCGTCCAGCTCCGGCC
>JBOHRW010000171.1:0-1883 GCA_050732935.1 Gemmatimonadota bacterium | reverse complement strand
TCGGCGCCCCTCGTGGGCATCGGGAAACCGGGGAGCGGCACTTGCCGCTCCCCGGAATTCCCGCAACCTTGGATCTGGTGTCTGACGTTTGAAGCGGAGGGAGCAACCGATGAGGAAGCTGTTTACGACCGTAGCCGTGGGGGTGCTGACGCTAGTCGGCGCTTCGATGGTGTACGGCCAAACGTACTATCGGGCCTGGGAGATCACCGGGCTCGGTGGGATGAGGGTCTACGACGAAGACGTCGTCTTCATGGACCCGGGATTCGTGTTCGGTGGGAAGCTCGCGTGGTTCCCGCACCCCAACATCGGGGTCGAGGGCACCATGAGCTTCTCGGGCGCTGACCTGGTCAGCGAAGAGGATCTGGAGGAGCAGACCGGCGAGGAGGTGGACTTCGAGAGCATCGACGTCTTCGAGGTCCGGCTCGACGCGGTCTACCAGTTCCTCTATAACTTCGACCAGAAGGTCGTGCCGTACGTCTCGGCGGGCGTGGGTCAGTTCGTATTCGACACCGATGGTGCCGAATTCAACGAGCCGAACACCACGTTCAACTGGGGCGGCGGCCTGAAGATCTTCTTCACGCCGAACTTCGGCATCCGCCTGGATGCGCGGGACAACGTGGCCATCGTCGAGCGTCCTTTCCGGGAGGCCTCAGGGGCCTTGCCCGGCCAGGACACGAAGACGTTCCAGGCCAACAACCCCGAGTTCCAGGGCGGCATCGTCATCAGCTTCGGCGGCTCGGATGAGGACTTCGGAATCCGGGACACCGACATGGACGGTGTGCGCGACGCGGACGACCTGTGCCCGAACACGCCGCGCGGCGTGATCGTCGACCAGACGGGCTGTCCGGTCGACTCCGACAGCGACGGCGTGCCCGACGGGCTCGACGCCTGCCCGAGCACCCCCGAGGGCGCTCAGGTGGACGAGCGCGGCTGCCCGCTCGACTCGGACAACGACGGTGTGTACGACGGGCTCGACCAGTGCCCGAACACCCCGGCCGGCGTCCAGGTCGACGAGAACGGCTGCCCGATGGAGGTAGAGGAACCGGAGGCGGCGCTGACCTGCCTCGACGATCAGTCCTGGTACACCGGTGACGCGACGATCAGCTTCGACGGTCGGAGCTGGGTCAAGTTCGGCGCCACGCAAACGGCGTCGATGGACATCCTGACCCAGGTCGGCGAGTACGAAGGCGTCCCGATCTACGTCGGTCAGAACGCCCAGCGGCCCTACCGCGAGGTCTGGCTGCCGCTTTGCGATCCGGCGGACACGTACCAGCCGTATCGTCGGGTGAGCGAGGTTCGCGGCACGACCGGATTCATCCGGGACGCGAACTGAGCTTCAGGCTCCTCCGCGAAGCGTCGTAACAGATGTGTGGGGCCCTCGCGAGAGCGGGGGCCCTGCGCATTATGGAGGGCCGACCGGGCGGGGGCTGGCGGGAAGAGAGGCCCCGACCCTAGGTTTGTGGAACGATACGTGAACGGCTGCATGGAGACGCGCTCATGAGATCACGCACGTTCGGTTACGGCATGGCGATCGCCTTGGCGGCCGCGCCCCTGGCGCTCCAGCCCGCTCCGACGCTCGCCCAGACCTTCATGGCGCTCGGCGAGGTCGCCTACGTCGACTACGCCGGGCTCGCCCCCGGGGGCACCTACCACGCGCCCGGGGCCGACGAGACCTATCTGCAGGTCTCGATCAGCGATCGGCAGCTCCGCGTCCTCAAGGGCGCCCTAGTGCTCCACGAGTTCCCGGTCGCGGTGGGCAAGGGAGCCTATCTGCGGCATCGGGACGCCGAGAACGGCGGCTGGCTCTTCGAGACCCCCGTGGGAGTCTTCTCGGTGGGTCGCAAGGAGACGGATCCCGTCTGGTACGCTCCCGACTGGCACTA
>JBOHRW010000170.1:0-26948 GCA_050732935.1 Gemmatimonadota bacterium | reverse complement strand
ATCTGCATGCGTCTGCAGGACGCTGCAAGAACCACGACGGTCACGGCGCTTTCAGGACCCGGATCGTCGAGGTCCCCCCGGCCGTCGACATGCGGACGACGTAGACACCGGGCGGAACCTCGCGGTCCGAAGACGAGAGGCCGTCCCACTCCACCACGAAGTCCCCGGGCTCGCGACTCCCCTCGACCAGCCGCTCCACCTCGCGCCCCTGGAGGTCGTAGACGACGATCTCCACCTGGCCGGCCTCCGTCACATGGTACCCGATGGTGGTCCGGTCGCGGAACGGGTTCGGAAAGTTCTGATCGAGCGCGCCGGCGCCGCCTCCACCCGACGGCGGCGGGGGCTCGCCTGGGAAGTCCAGCAGCGCCGGCAGATCGGCCAGCCGCTCGTCGTACGCCGAGCGTACCGCGCGGACGGCGGCGACGAGGTCGGCCAGAAGGGGTAGATCCTGGTCGAGCTCGGGGTCCAGGGGAGAGAGCGTCGCGGGCGGATCCCCGGCTGGCCCCGCCCAGACGAACGCGGCGGCGGTGCGGTGGACGGCGCCCTCCGCCAGATCCACCGTCCCCCACGCCACCATGGCCCGCAGGTCGAAGCCGGGCTCACCGATCGTCGGAGTCCGTGGGGGAATGGCCGCCATGGTAGCATATCGCGTTTCGTCCAGCAGCGGCACCGGAAGCACGTCCAGGATCGGGCCCCCGGTCAGCTGGGTGATCGTGGTGCGACCACCGGGGTTCTCCAGAGGCACGATCGCGAGGAAGCCGGGGGCCCCCGTGAATCCCGGCTCGCTGAAGTCGGAGTCCCAGATGAGGAGAACGTCCTCCCCATCCACCGCCAGCGGAGCGGCGGTGTCGTCGATGACGTCACCGAGCCCGGCCACCGCGATATCCGGGTCGAGAACGATGCCTGTCCAGAGCTCGCGGATCGTGTGGCCGGTGGCGCGGATCCGATCGGAGATGTTGAGGAGGTCCCACTGGAAGATCACCGAGGTGTCCAGCCCGGGCTCGTCGAACGCGAAGGACCGCTGCCGGACCTCCACGCCGATCGGGATAGAGGGGATGCTGCCGGTGACCACCGATACCCGGTCGTCATAGACGGCGAAGAGTTCCTGGTCGGCGACCGGGACGGCCGGGAATTCGCCCTGGTCCTCCGGGTTCTCGCTGTCGAGCACGCGAAAGCGCGGATCGTTGCGGTCGAATCCCCCGACCGCCCCCTCCACCCATTCGATTTCAGCCGGGTTCTCCGGATTGTATCCCACGGTGACGATCGAGTCGGGCACGCCGTTGGCGTCCACGTCTCCGATCCCGCCGATCCAGAGCCCGGAGCCGAACAGGTAGCGGTTGACGGTTCCGCGCGGGAAGTTCCCCTCGTCGCCAGCCTCCACGGCGAGCCCGAACCCGCCGCGGTTCGAGACCCGCAGGAAGACCCCGTTCGCGTCGTGGGCGACGAGGGAGCCAGCGGCCGGCAGGAGCTTCTGCGCATAGGCCGGTGCCGGGACCGTGAGCAGCGCCAGCAGCGTCGTCGCGGTCAGTCGTGGCATTCTTCGCACAGCCCGTAGATCTCCACCTTGTGATGATCCGGGACGAAGCGGTGCCGCTCGGCAATCTCCGATTCGAGCCGCTCGATCCCGGGAGCCTCGAACTCGATGACCTTGCCGCAGCGGGTGCATACGAGGTGCTCGTGGTGAGGGCGCGTGGGGTTGGGCTCGTAGCGCCGGAAACCCTCGCCGAAGTCGTGCTCCCGTACCAGCCCGGCCTCGACCAGAAGCCCGAGCGTTCGATAGACGGTCGCCTTCCCCACCGCCTCCCCATCGCCACGCAGCCGCTCCATGATCTCGTCGGCCGAGACGTGGCGATGGGTGTTGAACAGGATCCTGGCGATGCGCATGCGCTGGGAGGTCACCGGCAGGCTGGACGTTCGCAGATGTTCGCGGAAACGCTCGATGCCACGTTCGCCTCCGACGGCGGCGGTCACGAAGGATCGGTGGAGTCGGGGGCCATCTCCGGTGCGCCCGGAGAGGTCAGAAGGTGCAAAAGCCCGGAGAGACCGGCCTCCGGTCCATCCCCGGAGAGGTCGATCTCGCGATACGACGCGCCCTCCATTCCGCACCGCTCGATGAACTCCTCGAGGACCGCGGAGAGCGTCGTCCGTGGAAACCGGGCGCGGCGCACGAAGTCCCACCCCGCCTTTCCCTCGGCCCCGAGCCGCCCGCCCAGCGCGATCATCTCCAGCCGGTCGTCCGCGCACCCCTTCGTGACAAAGACGAGGGAGAAGGACGTTCCCCGGCGCTCCAGCGGCTCGAACAGATAAGCGCGCTCGATCGTGTCGCCAGGCGCGAGCGCCAGGACGCGCTCCAGCCGGCTGGTACGGGCGGGGGCCCCGGTTTCGGTCATGCGACTTGTGTTCGCCTCCGGATTTGCGGATCTTCGTGGCTGGCGGGCCGCAATCTCGCGGCCCCGGCGATCATCGTCAAACCATGGCCGAGCCCGTTCGTACCGCTTCCCGCAATGTCCTGGCCGCGCTCGCCTACCCGCTGGGCGCGCCCGGTGCCCTCGTCTGTCTCTGGCGCGCAGGGAACGATCCGTTCGTGCGCTTCCACGCCTGGCAGTCCATTCTGCTCACGCTGGCGCTGGTCCTCTTCTGGACGGCGCTGCGCGTGGTTCCTCTCGTGGGACCGCCGCTGGCTCTGGTGGCGGCCGGAACGCTGGTCGGCGCCGCCCTCTTTCTGGCGGCGAGGGCCTATCGTGGGCACTGGACCGCGGTGCCCCTGCTCGGCGATCTGGCGATCGCGAGCGTGCCCCCCGGCCATCGGCGCTGAGGGTCTGTGAACTAGAGTGTGCTAGCCGGCGATGGCCAGCGCACGCGGCTCCCGTTCCGGTTCATCCTGTTCCGCTTCCGACGCGTCCTCCGCCGGCGCTTCCTTCGTCCCCGGCTCCAGCGATACCGAGACCAGGGACGAGACGCCGGGCTCCTCCATCGTGACCCCGTACAGGTAGTCGGCCGCCTCCATGGTGCGTTTGTTGTGGGTGATGACGACGAACTGGGTGTCCTGGCTGAAGTGCCGGATCATCTTCAGGAAACGCGCCACGTTCGCGTCGTCCAGGGGCGCGTCGACCTCGTCCAGGATGCAGAACGGGCTCGGCTTCACCCGATAGATGGCGAACAGGAGGCTGAGCGCCGTGAGGGCCCGCTCACCACCGGACAGCAGGTTGATCGAAGCGATCCGCTTGCCGCGCGGGCTGGCCACGATTTCGATCGGCGATTCGAGCGGATCCTCGGGATCGGTCAGCCGTATCTCGGCCTGGCCGCCCTCGAAGAGCGTCTTGAACGTGGCGTCGAAGTTGGCGCGGACGCTCTCGAAGGTCTCCAAGAACAGCTCGCGCGCGGTGCGGTTGATGCGCCGGATCGCCTCCTCGAGCTGGCGCCGGGCGTTGACGAGATCGTCTCGCTGCCCGGCGAGGAACTCCAGCCGCCCCGACTCCTCCTCGAACTCCTCGAGAGCCAGCATGTTCACCGGACCCAGGTTGGCGAGCTTGCGCCGGACCTCCTCGAGACGTGTCGTGAGCTTCTCCCGGTCGAGCTCGCGCTCCTCCTCGGTGAGAGGGTGTCGTTCCATCAACGGCTCCAGATCCGTCGTTCCGTCATAGCTCTCGGCGAGGTGGGCGAGCAGCGTCCTGCGCTCGTGCTCGATCTGCTGACGGGCGAGCTGTCGCTCGTGCCGGCGCTCGACGACATCCGAGTGGTCCCGCCGGAGCGTCTTCAGCTCCGACTCGAACAGAGCCCGCCGCTCCTCGATCTCACGGGCTCCCTCCAGCCGGCCCCTGAGTTCGGCCTGGGCCTGGTCGAACTGGGTGTTGAGCGCCTCGATCTCCTCGGCCGTGGCCCGCTTCTCCTCCTCGAGCCGCTCGATCTCCGCCTCCAGGCGCGACCGCTCCGCTCCGCGCTCGGCACGGGCCGCGTCCAGAGCCTGCTCGCCGGCCGTCACGTGCTCGATCTCACGCTCCACGGCTCGCAGCTCCGCCTCCGCCTCGGCCACCTCCAGCTCGATCGCGTGACGGGCCGTCAACCGCTGCGCCCGCGCCTCGTCGTGCCTCTCCAAGGCGACGCGGACGTCCTCGTGTCGCCGCGTCATGCGCTCCGTTTCGGCCTCGAGCTCCAGACGGGTGTCGTCGATCGCGCGCTCGGTGGACTCCGCCAGATGGCGGGCGCGCTCCTGCTCCTCGATCTGCGCCGTGAGCTCCTGCAGCCGGCGCATCACGTGGCTCGCCTGCTGCTCCCCAAGAACCTCGGCCTCACGAGCGGCACGATGCCGCGCCTCCAGCTCGGAGACCCGTGTCGCCACGTCCGCCAGGGCACGCTGTCGGGCCCTGAGCTCGCTCTCCACGGCGACCGCCAGGTGGGCCGCCGCGGAAATCGCCCGCCGGCGGCGCTCGCGCTCGGTGGCCGCCTCGGCCAACCGGCGGCGGCGCGCCAGCAACCCCTCATCCGCGTCGGATCCTGCCGCGCGCCAGCGCCCGACGGGCTCCAGGAGCGTGCCGTCCAGGCTGGCGATCACGTACGCCCTCTCGGCCTCGGGACTCTCTCCCAGCGCCCTCCGGCAGCGGAAGGCGGCTTCGGCGTCCTCGACCACGAGCAGGCGTTCGAAGACGGGGGCGAAACGAGCACGCGTGTCCCCGTCGATCGTCCACCGGACGGCGTCGACCCCGCGCGCCAGCACCACCGCGGCGGCCGCGTCCGGGATGAGGGGCGGCGGTCCCGCGGGCATCAGCTCCGGGATCAGAAAATCGGCCCGGCCCGCGTCCCCGAGATCCTTCGCGGCGCGGCGCGCGGCCTTCTCGTCACGCGCCAGCAGCCCATGGCCCAGGCTCTCCAGATAGCGATCGAGGGCCGGCTCGAAGCGCGCCTCGACGGGCTCGATCGCCTGGGGCAGCGCCCCGGAGATCCCGCCGCCGTTCGCCCCGCCTTCCAGCAGGGCTCGCATGCCCCCCGCGTAGCCCTCGAAGCGAGCCTCCATCCCGGCCAGTGCCTCGACCCGACCCGAAGCGGCGTGCTCGGCCGCGCGCTCGCGGGCCAATCGGTCGCGGGCTCGCGTCAGCCCTTCTTCCGCCTCGACGACTGCGGCCTGTCGTTCCGCCTGCAGGCGCGCGGCGTCGGCCCGGGCTCCGCTCGTACGCTCCACCATCTCGCTGGCGCGGACGATTCCCGCCCGCGCCTTCTCCTCCTCCTTGCGCCGCGCGGCCCGCTCGACGGCCAGCACCTCCAGCCGCTGCTCGGCGCTCTCTCGCGCGCTGGCCTGCCGGGCGAGGGCCTGGCTCACCTCGGCCAGCCGCTCCCGGAGGGACTCGGCTTCGTTCACGAGCTCAGCGCGCTCGACCTTGAGCTCGCCGTAGCGGGACTCCTCGTCACCTGTCCCCACCTCCCGGTCCCGGCGCTCGGCCAGCTCCCGGACCCGCTCGCGGGCGCCGCGGTGGTCGACATCGAGGTTGGCGCGGCGCTCGGCGAGATCGTCGGCCCTCACCCTGGCGCGCTCGGCCTCTGCGGCCAGCGACTCCAGGCGGCGGTCATGATGCTTGAGGCTCTCTCCCGTCACGAGCAAAGAATCCTCGCGGCGCGAGGTTCTCCGGCGGAGATCTTCGACCTCGGCCCGGAAGCGGTCGGCCTTCTCCCGGGTCGCGATCAGCTCGAGCTCGAGGGATTCGTGCCCGGCCTCGCGTTCGGCCAGCAGGGCGGCGTGCCTGGCCTGCGCGTCCTCGAGCGAGGCGAGCTCATCCCCGAGCGGCTCCAGGCGCTCGACGAGCGCCGCCATGTGGATCGCCGTCACGTGCACGTCGAGCCGGAGCTCCTCATCGCGATATCTCGCGTGACGCCGGGCCCGACCGACCTGCCGTCGCAGGACGGTCACCTTGCGCTCGACCTCCGTCACGATGTCCTCGACCCGGGCCAGGTCGTGGCTCGTGGCTTCGAGCTTGCGCTCGGCGGCGCGGCGGCGTGTCTTGTAGCGAGTCACGCCGGCCGCCTCCTCGAAGATCGTGCGGCGCTCCTCGGCGCGTTCGGACAGCAAGCTGTCGACCATTCCTTGCTGGATCAGGGAATAGGCGTGCGCCCCCACCCCCGTCCCCAGGATCAGGTCCTGGATGTCCTTGAGCCGGCAGGGCTGTCGGTTCAGCAGATACTCGCCGGTCCCGTCCCGGAACACCCGCCGGGCGATGGCCACCTCGACGTAGTCCACGGGCAGCAGGCCGTCCTCGTTCGAGAAGTGGAGGGTGGCCTCGGCTAGGTTGATCGGCTTGCGCTCGCGGCTGCCGCCGAAGATCACCTCGTCCATGCGCGCGCCGCGTATGAATGTCGGACGCTGCTCGCCGAGCACCCAGCGGATCGCATCCGAGATGTTGCTCTTCCCGCACCCGTTCGGGCCTACGACCGCGGTGATCCCGGGATTGAACTCGATCGTGACCCGGTCGGCGAACGACTTGAAGCCGAACATCTCCAGCCGTTGAAGCTTCACGGGACTGGCCTCCCTCGAGGGTTTCGTCGCCAAGGTGGGACATCCAACAGGAAAGACGGGTCAGGCTCTCCGCGAACGGCGATCACGATTCGATCCGCGTGGTGAGCCTGACATTCTCCGCGGCCGCGTGCAGGGACCCCTCCAGCAGCCGCGACTCCTCCGCCGTCGCGTAGGCGCCGGCGTAGACCCGGGCCGGCCCCGAGCCGGACACGTACGCGGGGATACCCCTCTCACGCAGCTCGGCCCGGCGGTGCTCGGCCTCCTCGCGCGTCGGGTAGATGCCGAGCAGGAACGTGAGCGGCGTCGTGCGGACGGCGCCGTCCGTGACGAGCCCACCCGCCAGCAGGCTGCGGAGGGCTAGACCGGCGGCCGTCGAATCGGCGAAGCTTCCGGCGTAGACGCGATGCCAGCTTCCCTGCTCGTCGAGGGCGATCGGAGCGATGAAGGCGGTCCAGCCCTCTCTCTCGAGCCGTCCCATCGCCTCGAGCGCGCTCTCCTCGCTCTGGAAGGACCCGACGTGGAGCGAGTAGGGAACCGGACGCCCGGTCGTCTCCACCACGTTCTCCGACAAGGCGCCGGCGGCGGCACTCGTCTTGCCGATGGAATCCTCCTCCAGCGAGACGACGGCTGCGGGATCGCCGTCGGATCCCTCCTCGAATCCGATCGGGCGGCGATCGATATCGGGGCCTTCGCTTCCCTGCGGCCCCCCGACGCTTGTGGGAAGATCGAGGTTCGGGAGCAGGCGCGCGCCCAGGACCATCCCTCCCAGCACGACGGCGGCCACACCAAGGGAGGCGATCACCCTCCGTCGCTGTCGCGTCGGCCATTCCCGCTCGGCGGCGCGGCGCTCCTCGTCGGGGAACTCGATCTCCTCGAATCCAGCGAGCTGGCGGGACTCATCGCCTGCTTCCGGACCGCCCTCCTCGAACAGGCTGAGGAAGGCGACATCCTCATCCGCGTCACGCGCCGCCCGTGAGACCGGGCGGCTCCGGGGAAGGTCCCTCATCAACGGGCTCATGGCCGCGGCCGGCGAGTGATCCACGCCCGTGGCCGAAGCGCCCGCCAGGAGCGAGGGGATCGGACCCACGAATCGATGCGCGGCCGCCGCCAGGTCGTGGGCCGCCCGAGGATCGCCGACCAGGCGGATCGCCATTCGCTCGCGACCGAGGAGCGTCGGCTCCTTGTCCTCGGCCGTCACCGTCAGCAGCGCGTCGCACAACGCGAGGACTCCGGCCTCCGAGACCGGCTCGTTCGACGGCAGTGCCATGACGACCGCGCGAAAGTGCTGCTTGAGGCGATCCAAGGCGCCCCGAACGGCGGGCGCGTCCTCGAGGGGAGACCCCGTCAGAAAGCGCGTCCCGCCCGTCAACACGGCGAGACCGGGCAGCGCCGTGTCGCGCACACAGCGCTCGAGCGGGACGCCGTAGTGGATGTGATCGACCAGGCCCTGCTTGAGATCGAGCCCGGTCAGCCGCTCCAGCCAGCGCAGGTCCTGGCTAAGGTCGACGAAGACCGCGCGCAGGCCCGCTCGGACCAGCAGCGCGGTCGAGAGAAATGCGAGGAGACGGGCGTTCCTCCCCTCGCCCTCGAACCGGACACCGATCAAGGTGGCATCCTCGCGCGCCTGCCGCCCGAGGTCCTCGAGGGTCTTCGCGTAGGACGCATAGCGCGCCTCGAGGGCAGGCGCTCCACCCCCCGAACGG
This sequence comes from Gemmatimonadota bacterium, assembly GCA_050732935.1. Taxonomy (GTDB): domain Bacteria; phylum Gemmatimonadota; class Gemmatimonadetes; order JACCXV01; family JAHWKZ01; genus DASRVA01. Next base: position 18,743 of record JBOHRW010000170.1, on the reverse strand, counting down.
AGCGCTTCCAGCGCGTCCCGCCAGAAGCGATCGTCCAGATCCAGTTCCCGCATCGGGCCGGAAGCGGATGCTCCAAAATCGTTCACCGTGGACCTCGCGGTCGTGGCCTCGCCCGAGGGCGAGCGCCGGCTCGGCGTCTCGATTCATTCCGTGGGCGACCGCGCGGACTCAGCGCGACGAACCCCCGGAGAGATTACTCCGTCACTTTCAGGATGGGGGCTTGATTCGGATGGGTATCGCAGGCTCTCGCCAACGACGCGTCAAGACTACCGCCTGCCGGCCCCGGAATCAACCGCCGGAGCGGAGATCGCGACTCCTTTTCACGTGGCACGGGCTCCAAGGCAGGGCGTAATGGGCAAGCCTTTCCAAGGCGAAATGAAAGGTCGCTCAAGATAGCCGCGACCCGCTGCGCGGGTACCCGCAAGGCGTGCGACTGAGGACACCCTAGGCGTACGTACTGTGTACGCCGCAGGGTGGCCGAAAGAGCACAACGCCGATATCGGCCATCTTCAGCGACCGCTAGAATTCAGGAGCGAGGGTGAAGACCCACCTCCCTCCTCCAACCTCGGCCATATCCGTCCGCAGGGCATAGTCGAGCCTCAGCACCGCGAAGCCGAACATGTTCATGCGGACGCCGGCACCAAAGGCCGCACGGGCGTCAACGAGACGGAATCCCAGCGGACCTCCACCCTCGCTCGTGGAGAACCGGAACGTCCGGCGCGTGAAGTCGCCGGTCACCGGATCGCGCGGCCGCTGATGGTCGCACAAATCGTCCCCGCAGCTCGCGAACCCCAGGTCGTACCAGACGGCGCCCCGGATCGGTGGGAACCCCGAGGAACCGAGGCTGGGCTGCTCGATCAGCGGAAAGCGGAACTCGAGGTTGAACAGCCCGACGGTAGTCCCGATCAGGCTTCGGCTCTCGAAATCGAACCCTCGCAGGAGCGTCGGGCCGCCGATCGACTGAAAGCGGAGGTTGTCCTGCTCCTGACCGAAGGTGCCGAGATACAACAGGCGGGACGCGATCGTCCACCGGCGTCCCAACAGCCAGTACTTGCGGACATCACCATAGAACTGGTTGAAGGACCGGTCGCCGAAGGCGCGCTGCCACTCGAACCGCTGCCGGCTACCACCCACCGGACCCGTGGAGCCGTAGAACGCCGTGTCGTACACGTACGCCACCGACGGAGAGACGAACAGCTCGTTCGGCAGATCGTTCTCCACGTCCGGCGTGGGATCGAAGAAGTCGAAGCGGACCTCGCGCCGGTTGACATGGGTGAGGACGCCGCCGATCTCGATCCGGCGGAAGCGGCTGAACGGATACGCGCCGAACGCCTGCACGCCCCGGAAGATGTCGCTGCGAAACAGGAAGGGATCGCCGAGCGAAGCCGTGGCGGCCGGGAGAAAATCGCTCCGGAACTGGAAGCCCGTGATTCCCCAGTTCATCCGCTTCTTGAGGTTGGCGTAGGTGAAGAACAGGTCGCTGTCGGTGATCGATCCGTAGACCGACGCCGCCACGTACAGGTTGTGGTCTCCGAGCAGGTCGCTGAAGGCGAGCTGGGAGGCGCCGAACGCACCGACCCCGGTGACGAAGCCGACCTGGGGCTGGGTGATCAGATCGGGCTGGAAGCTGATCTCGTAGTCGTGCGTCGAGAACCGTGAGGTGTCGCGCGGAAGACCGACCGTGGGATCGCCCAAGAGGGTCGCGATGTCCACCGGCTCCTCGAAGGACGGAAGCCGCACGCCCGGCGCGGAGGGCCGGGGGTCCTCCCCCTGTCGGCCGAGATAGGTCGAGATGGCATCGGGCTGTCGGGGCTCGGCCGCGGCCACCTCACCGTCGTCCCCGGCAGGCTGTTCCGGCTTTCCCTCTCCGCCAGTGCGCTCCGGACCGGCAGCTCCCCGTCCCGGCTCATTCCGATCTCCGTCCTCGATCGCCCGCGCGAGCTCCTCCGCCCCGACGCCCACAGCCGGACGCCGCTCCGGCGCCCTGGCGGGCGTCGCCGGCCGAATGAAGGCCCGCGCCACCAGGTCGAACTCCCCTTCGTCATCCGGTTCGTAGGGCCGGTCGACAAGCCGCATCGGGTCGTCCAGCCTGTACAGGTCCCAGCCGGCGTCGGAGAAGGCGCTGAACACGATGCGACTGCCGTCCCGCGACCACGAGAAGGCGGGGCTCGACTCGATGATCCCACTCACGCCGGTCAACAGGTCGGTGAGCTGGTAGGTCAGCCCGGTGTCGAAGTCGTAGATGAAGATGTTCGTGATGCCGGTACGATCCGACAGAAAGGCCAGCCTGCGGCCCTCCGGACCCCACTGAGGGTTGATGTTCTTCCCCTGCGGGTCCGGCGTGTAGGTCACCTCGCCACTTTCGATGTCCAGGATGCCGATCTGGTAATCGCCGTAGGCGAGCAGATCGAAGTCGGTCCCTGGGCCGAACTCGGTGGTGAAGGCGATACGGCTGCCATCCGGCGACCAGACCGGATCGCGCTGCGCATAGCGATCCTTGGTCAGCCGCTCCAGCCCCGTCCCGTCCCGGTTCACGACATAGAGATCGCTGGTGCCCCCCCGCTGGCCGGTGAACACGAGCCGCTGTCCGTCGGGCGACCAGGAAGGCGTCTCGATACCGTCCAGCTCGAAGTGGTGGGAAGCGACGATCTCCTCGTCCTTCACGCGCATGATGTAGAGTGCGTCCCGTTCGCCGGCCTTGCTCGAGAAGGCCAGAAACCGTCCGTCGGGCGAGAAGGCCATGCCAACGCGCAGGAAGCGCAGGCTCTCGAACGTCTCGGAGCGCTCGCCCTTCACGATCTTGTCGGCGTCTTCGCCGTCGGTCGCGTCGGCGATATAGATGTCGTTGAAGAAGTCGCGGTCGGAGACGAACGCCACCTTGCTGCCATCGGGACTCAGCGCCGGCCCGATGTTGATCGAGGCTCCCCGCTTGACGTGGTTGGAGAGCCGGGTCGCAAACTCCTTCGCTGACGGGTACTCGACCAGCTGCGGCACGTAGGTCTGTCGCACGGCTTCCAGCCAGTCCTCGGACAACTTGTCGAGGGAGATATTCAACGAGGACTGGATGGCGTCGCGCACGCCGATCAGCGGCGCCTTCTGCATGATCTCACCGATCTTCTCGTCGCCGTACTTGGTGCCGATGTAGTACCAAAGCCCCTGCCCGAAGCGATACACGCGGATGTCCCGCACGCGCGAGAGCTCGTCGATCGAGGTCAGATAGCCGGCCATCGATCCGTCTCGGAGCCACATCGCGGTAAGCGGGTCGATGGATCCGGTGGACAGGTACTCGGCCATCCCCTCCGCGAACCAGAGCGGCATCCGGAAGGCGAACGGATTGCTTCCCTGGGAGAGGGCGCCGCGGCGCAGGATGTCGAACTGGAAGGCGTGCACGAGCTCGTGGGTGAGCGTGTGCTCGAACTCCGGATACGCGCTCGGGAAAAAGAGAACGATCCGGCTCCTCAGCCCCTCGGTGATGCCGGCGATTCCCTCGGAGATCTGGAAGCGGAAGATGTTCGTCTGCTGGAAGTCCGACTGCGACGCGTAGAGGATGAGGGGCTTTCTCTCCTCCCACTCGTGGCGGAAGACCTTGGAGAGTCGTGTGTAGGCCCGCTCGGCCATCCGCGCGGCGTCGAGGACGGCGTCTTCCGCCTCGGGATAGTAGTGGATGTCGAAGTGCTCGGTCCGCAGAACGCGGAAATCAAACTCCTTGTACTGGACCTTGTTCTTCCCGAACTGGGCGTGGGACGCCGGAGCCGTAACGAGGATAGCGACGAACGCGAGGAATGCGACTGGGTAGCGGTGGGATCGAGGCGTGGGGATCACTCTCCTTCCGAGGCCGAAGGGCCGGTTCGGAGCTGATGGCTGCGGGCGGGGCGGGCGCCGGCGTCAATCGTACACCACCCCATCGAAACGGTCAATCACAGAAGAAACAACCCCTGGAACGTGGCGTTTAATCGCGGTCGCGAACGGTCTCGGAGCGATCCGCACCGGAGTCGGGCGGCTCGGCGTCCAGGGCGTCGAAGGTGAGGGCGGGGGCGTCCGCCCAAAGCCGCTCGAGCTCGTAGTAGCGGCGCGCCGCCTTGTGGAAGACGTGGACGACGAAATCCACGTAGTCGAGCAGGACCCAGCGGCCGTTCTGGAGCCCTTCGACATGCCAGGGCCGCATCCCCTCCCGCCCGAGCCGCTCCTCGATCCGCGCGGCGATGGCCTTGACCTGCACGTCGCTCTCGCCGCTGACGATGACGAAGTAATCGGTGGCCGAAGTGAGCCCGCGAAGATCCAGCAGCACGACGTCCTGGCCGCGGCGGTCCGCCGCCTCGCGGGCGGCAGCCTCGGCAACCACTCTGGAGTCGCCGCCGCCGGAGGAATCGCGGCGCCGGCGTGGCCTCAAACCGGCTCCCGCTCGACTCGGACGCGGATCGGGACCGTCACCTCCGGATGGAGCCGGAGCGGAACCTCGTATTCGCCGATCGCCTTGATGGGTTGGTCCAACTTGACCTGCTGCCTGGACACATCGAATCCGAGGGCCTCGAGCCGCTCCGCGATGTCGGCGATCGAGACCGACCCGTAGAGCTGGTCCTCCTCGCCGGCCATCTCCTGGAACGACAGCTCGAGGGTGGCGAGGTCCTGCGCCAGAGACTCGGCCCGGACCTTCTCCTCGCGCAGACGCTCCGTGTACTTCTTCTTTTCCTGCTCCACGCGATGCTTGTTCGCTTCCGTAGCCGGGTACGCCAGACCCTGGGGCAGCAGGTAGTTACGGGCGTATCCCGGCGCGACGTCCACCACGTCGCCGGGGTGGCCGAGGTGCTCGACCTCGGACCTGAGGATCACTTCCGTCGTCTTGGCCATGGCTGGTCCTATGGTATGGTCATGGAAGAGTGAGGGCTGCCCAGAACGGGCAGGCCTCTACAGAGCGTGGTCCGGGAGATAAGGGATGAGCGCCAGATGCCGCGCCCTCTTGATCGCCTTCGAGAGCCGCCGCTGGTGGCCGGCACACGTCCCCGATACGCGTCGAGGAAGGATCTTCCCTCGGTCGCTGGTGAAGCGATGGAGCAGGTTCTCGTCCTTGTAGTCGATGGGAACCTTGGTCTCGCAGAAGTGGCAGGTCTTGCGGCGCGGCACGTTACTCCTCCTCCTCTTCGTCGCCGTCCCGGGTCACCGATGGCCCGGCCGGTTCGACGGGGTCGACGATCGTCAGGTGTCGCAGCACCTGCTCGTCGATGCGAGCCAACCGCTCGAGCTCGGTCAGCCGCTCCGGCTCGGTCTCGTAGCGCAGGATCACGTAGGTCCCCTGCTCCTTTTTACCGAGCGGGTAGGCTAGCTTGCGCTTTCCCCAGTGGGTCACTTCGACGGCGCCGTCCTCGCCGTCGTCGATCGCGCGTCTCAGGCGCGCGACCTTTTCCTCGACCTGACTCTCGTCCAGGGAGGAATCCAGAATCAGGACGGTTTCGTAGGGTCTCGCCACGCGGTTCTCCCTTCGGTCTTGGGCGGTCCGCCCCGCGTGGGACGGACAGGGTGGTTGGAAGTGGAGGAAGATAGCACCTCATCTTCTTCTTCGTCAACGCGTTGGGTCTCCTCGACCGAGGGCGGTACTTTGGGGTCCATGAGCGCCGACACCACCGTTCGCCAGCGAGTGGCCGAGCGCCTCCGGAGCGCGATCCCCGAGGCGCTCGTCGAGGTCATCGATCTCACCGGCACCGACAACCACCTGGAAGCGCGGGTCGTGTCTCCCGTTTTCGAGGGGAAGTCGCTCGTGGAGCGTCACAAGATGGTCTACGCGCCCCTGCGCGACTGGATCGACGACGACACCGTGCATGCGCTGGCGGTCAAGGCCTGGACCCCTCAGCAACATCGAACCCTGTCTGTTCGTTGAACGTGGCCAAGTTTTTAACCGCCTCCAAGGAGTGATCCCATGCGACCCGAGGTGAAGGAGCGAATCGAGCGCGAGATCCGCCAGCATCCGGTGCTGATCTACATGAAGGGTTCGGAGATGTTCCCGCGTTGCGGCTTCAGCGCCGCGGCGGTCGATGCGCTGCGCCGGGCCGGGGCGGAGGGCAGAATCCACTCGGTGGACGTTCTCACGGATCCCGAGCTCTGGGAAGCCGTCAAGGAGTACAGCGACTGGCCGACGATCCCCCAGGTCTATGTCGGCGGGGAGTTCCTCGGCGGCTCGGATATCACGCGCGAGCTGGACGGCTCGGGCGAGCTGGAGCCCAAGATCCGGAGCGCGCTCGCCTCCCGAGAGGGAAACGGAGGGCCGGAAGAGAGCTGAGCCTCGGCCCGACGGTCAGCGGCCGTGACGAGTCGTTACGATCAGCACGCCACCGCCGCTCGCGTCGCCGTATTCGACCGACGCCGCGAGGCTCGGCAGGAACTCGATTCGCTCGACGTCCTCGGGCTGAACGAGCGCGAGCACGCAGGTATCGTAGATCCGCTGACCGTCCAGAACGACCAGCCCCACAATCCCGTTGCGCGTCCGCAGCACGGAGCAGCTCCCGCGGACCTCGTGCCGTAGACCGGGGATGTAGCGTTCGAGGACCTGACCCAGCGGCAGCGGCATCTCGCTTATGTCCGCCGCCGTGATCACGTACCGGCTCTCCCCACGCGACCTGGCCTCCGCCGCCTCCGGCTTCAGGACCACGTCGATGGGATCGGCCGGAATGGGATCCGCCGGGAGCTCGCGCGGGCCCACGGCCGCGGCCGCGACGGGGGTCGGCACGAAGGGAATCGGCTCGGACGGCAAGCGACGGGGGGCTCCTGTCCGCCGGTCGCCCGACCTCACCGCAACGACGTTCATCACCTCTCCACTGTCCTCCTCGTAAGCGAGCAGGACCGGACCGCGCTGGCTGGGATCCATCGTCAGATGGCTGTAGAGGTCCGACGCGGCCCACCGCACGACCGGCATCCGGATCCGCCACCTGGGGACGATCCACTCGCCGGTCGGAAGCCGGTCGAACTCCACACGCCCGCCCGCCTCGACGCGTCCCATCGACGCCGGCAGGCCGGTATATCCGAAGTCGAGCCGCGAGAGCTCGGCCGTCCGCTCGTCGAGCCAGAGAGTGCCCCGGACGTCGATCTGCTTCTCCTCGCCGGTCGGCTCGAACGCCAGCCCGACCAGACCCGGCTCGGTCTCGCTCGCGGGAACCACATGGAAGCAGTGGTGGTCGAGGAACCAGTCGGATAGCAGCGTGATGGCGTCGGGGGCGTAGTAGACGTGCGTCTCCCCGTCCAGCTGGGCGAAGCCTCCCTCGGCCAGGCGATGCACGTCGAGGGCCACGTACGGGCTGCCCCGGCTCAGGCCGCGACGGGTCTCCACCCGCTCGTCCTCGACCCGTTGCGTCCACGGGTCGAGCCGTCTCTCGGTGGACCGGACCTTGTACCGGAGCAGGCCTTTGCGCTGGACCCAGGCGGTGGCGTTCAGGGCCTTCCGCGCCTCTTCCCACACGCGCGCCGCAGGGGAATCCACGCTGGGCCGGACGCGACACCCGGAATCGACGGACACGTCGATCCCCGCGAGCTCGACCGGCTCCACGCGCACCGCGAGCCGATACTCGATCGTTCTGCCCGAGGGTACGGGAAAGAGCGCGGTCGTGACGGTCAGGTACCCGATCCGATCGACGCCGAGACGGTATTCTCCGGGCCCGGGAACGGCGATCTCGAAGCGCCCCTCCGGGCCGGTCAGAGCGGCTCCCCGCTGGGAGCCGGTGTCATCCAGGAGAACCACGAAGCTGCCGGCAACGGCCTGCCCGGAGGTCTTCTCGACCACGGTCCCTCGGACGACTTGCGCGGCGACCGGCGCGGCCAGGAGGAGGAGGAGCGACGTGGGAAGGATCGAACGCATGTGACTCTGCTCCCTGAACGGTAGCCGCACGCCGCGGGTTTGCGCAAACCCGGGCGGGATCAAAGTCGAATCGACGAGTGGATTCCATTCCACGAGGTCAAGGACGTTCTAGCCCGCAGCCCTACCGGCTCCACATCTTCCGCCCGTATCAGGCTACCGTTTGCCGGCGAAGACCGGCCGTTCACGCATGACACGATGCCTGGTATCCGGAAGTCGTCCAGCCGCCGTAACTCGAAACAGGAGGCCTCCATGGCTTTCAGCTTTCTGTTCGTCCTGATCAAGCGGCCACTCGAGGAATCGCGAGGAGCCATTCTCGCGCTCCTCCCGCTGACCCTCCTTCTCTTCCTTCCGACATCGGCGCGCTCGCAGGCGACCGTTCAGGGAACCGTGACCGACGAGAGCGGCGTTCCGCTCGTGGGAGCCCAGGTCCAGATCGTGGGTACCGACCAGGGCGCGGTCACCGACGCCGACGGCCAGTACCAGATCACCGGCGTCCCCACCGGGCCGGCCGATCTTCAGGCGGTCTATCTCGGCTATCGCACCGAAGCCAGGTCCGCCACCCTCGCCGCGGGGAACAACACGGTGAACTTCGCCCTCGCCTCGAGCCCCATCGAGCTCGACGCCATCGTCGTGACGGGCACGGCGGGCATGACGAGAAGGCGTGCGATCGGCAACGCGGTCGACCAGATCAGCGCCGAAGAGGTGCTGGAGAAGGCCCCGGTCACCGATCTTGCCCAGCTCATCCAGAGCCGCTCGCCGGGGACGGTCGTTCTGCCGAGCTCCGGAACGGTCGGGACGGGGTCCGCGCTGCGCCTGCGCGGCATCAGCTCGCTGACTCAGGGCAACGAGCCCCTGCTCTACATCGACGGCGTCCGTGTCGACAACGACCCGGAAGCCATCGGCGGCTTCACGGTCGGCGGCCAGGCGCCCTCGCGAATCAACGACATCAACCCGGAGAACATCGAATCGATCGAGATCATCAAGGGACCCGCCGCTGCGACGCTGTACGGCACCGAGGCGTCCTCCGGCGTGATCCAGATCATCACCAAGAAGGGGCGCGCGGGTGAGACGCGCTGGAACGCCAAGGTCTCGCTCGGGACGACGGACCTGGAGAACAACGACTTTCCGGCCAACTTCGGCGTCATCTCACAGGCGAGCTTCGACGCGATCCCCGACTCGCTCCGCCGACGGATCAACGTGTCCCGGACACTCGAGGAAGGCAACCTCCTGATCTCCCAGAACCCGTTCGACTTCCTGGCCGAGACCGGCTACTACAAGAGCTACTACCTGAGCGCGAGCGGCGGGGGCGAGGACTTCACGTTCTTCACGTCGGGAGAGTACAGCGACGACGACGGACCGATACCCGCCAACTTCGCCAAGAAGCAGAGCTTCCGGGCCAACTTCCAGTGGACCCCCACCCAGGTGTTCGATCTGGCGGTCTCGACCGGCTACACGAACAACGACATCCGCCTGCCCAACAACGACAACAACATCTTCGGGTTCTTCGGCAACGTCTTCCTCGGGAACGTCACGCGTGTGAGGCCTGGCTTCCCGTTCGGTGAGCCGTTCACGCCGCTCGACGACGTCAGCCTGATCGAGTCGCGCTTCACCAACGACCGCTTCACCGGCAGCCTCTCGGCCAGCTTGCGGCCATGGCCATGGCTCGCCAACCGGGTCATTGCGGGCCTCGATCTCAACGTCGAGGAGAACTTTCAGTTCATCCCGTTCGGCGCGGTGCAGAACCTGAACCCGCGTGGCCAGAAGGACAACGTCCGCCAGACCGTCGCCACCGTCAGCCTCGATTACAACAGCACGGCGACGTTCGACCTGACGCCGGACTACCAGAGCGCGACCTCGTTCGGGCTGCAGATCACCAACGACAACGTCAACACGGTCGAGGCCTTCGGCCGCGACTTTCCGGCCCCCGGCGTATCCACCGTATCGGCGGCCGGGGTCACCGAGGGGTTCGAGACCCGGATCGAGGACTCGACGGTCGGCATCTACTTCCAGGAGCAGATCGGCTGGCGGAACCGGTTGTTCCTGACCGGCGCGGTGCGGTTCGACGACAGCAGCGCGTTCGGGTCGGATTTCGACTACGAGACCTACCCCAAGGTCGGCGCCTCGTACGTCGTCAGCGACGCCGACTTCTTCCGGGTCCCGTTCGTGAACACGCTGAAGCTCCGCGCCGCCTACGGCTTCGCCGGTCGGCAGCCGGCGGCTTTCACGGCGTTCCGCGAGTTCGAGCCGACCGCCATCCGGGGCGGGATCCCGACCATCTCGCCACTCCAGATCGGTAACCCGGATCTGGCGCCCGAGCGGAGCCGCGAGGTCGAGGTCGGCTTCGACGCCAGCCTGTGGGAGGATCGGCTGGCCATGGTCCTGACCTACTACGACAAGGTGACCGAGGACGCGCTGATCGACAAGATCGTCGCGCCGTCGCTCGGCTTTCCGAACCAGGGCGTGGCCCAGCTGGACAACGTCGGCGAGATCCAGAACAGCGGCTGGGAGTTCGGCCTGAACGGAGTTCTCGTGGACACCGACGCAGTGGACTACAGCTTCACGCTGAGCCTTTCGACGAACGAGAACGAGGTAACGAGCCTGGGTGGCGAAGCCCCCTTCCCGATCGGGTTCTCGCAGAGGATCGTCGAAGGCTTCCCCGCCGACGGCTACTGGAGCCTCGTGCCGAGCGTGGACGCCGAGGGGAACGTGACCCTCTCGGACACGATGGAGTTCATCGGCCGGTCGCTTCCGGGGAACACCGGCGCCTTCGGCAGCACGGTGACCTTGTGGAACAACCTGTCGCTGTACGCGCTCTTCGACTGGAAGCGGGACTACCTGGTCGATAACAACACGCGCGTCTTCCGGTTCCAGTTCGGCAGCTCCGAGGAGCGCCGCGACCCGGCGTTCGCGGACAACATCGACACGAAGACCCTGATAGCGCTCTTCCAGGCCGGGCAGCCCTTCCTCGAGGAAGGGGACTTCGTCAAGCTGCGTGAGATCTCGGCCACCTACACGCTCCCCAAGTCCTGGTCACAGGCGTTCCGGGCCTCCAGCTCCAGCGTGACGGTGGGCGGGCGGAACCTGTACACCTGGACCGACTATTCGGGCGTGGATCCGGAAGTCAACGTGTTCGGTCAACCCGGCCTCTCGCGGAGCGACTTTCTCACGGTTCCGCAGGCGCGCCGCTTCCTGCTGAGCCTCAACCTCAACTTCTAAGGGGGCGACGATGAAGAGCTCACCGTTTCTCCTCCGCCCCCTGGCAGGCGCGCTTTGCGCGCTCGCTCTAGTAGTCGTGCTGGTGGCGTGCGAGGCCCTGCTGGAAGTCGAGAACCCCGGCAACGTGCCGGAGGAAGCGCTCAACAACGTGGACGCGATCCCGACGCTCGTCGACGGGGTCTATGGCGACCTCGTGGCGGGCTTTGACGAGTTCGTCCTCCGGGCCGGACTCTTCACCGACGAGTTCGTGCACAGCGGCTCGTTCCCCGACTTCAACGAGTTCGACGTGCGGAACATCCTGACCAACAACCCGGGGCTCGACGACCTGTGGGAGTTCGTGTCGGTCGCGCGCTTCACCGGCGACCGGGCCGCGGCCCAGATCCGCGAGCTGCTCGGCGCCGAGGCCGAGTCCAACGGCTTCCTGGCCGCCGCCCTCGCCTACTCCGGCTACGCCCATCTCCTGATCGCGGACAACTTCTGCCAGGGGGCCTTCGACGCCGGGCCGCCGCTCACGTCGGAGGAAGTCTACCGGCGGGCGGAGGAGCGCTTTACCGATGCCATCCAGGTCGCGATCGCGGCCGAGTCGGACAGCATCCTGAACCTGGCGCTGGTCGGTCGCGCGCGGGCCCGGCTCAACGTCGGGGACAACGCCGGGGCGATCGCCGACGCCCAGCAGGTGCCGGCCGACTTCGAGTTCGTTGCTCAGTACGAGCAGCTGTTCCAGGAGAACATCGTGTTCATCTTCACGATCGCACGACGCGAGGTGAGCGTCGACGAGCCGTTCCGCAACCTCGACGACCCCCGCGTCCCGGTCTGCTTCGGACCGGAGTGCCCGTTCTTCACGGAAGGCGAGTTCGGTCCCGACAACGAAACGCCACTCTTCGTCCAGGAGAAGTACCTGGACCGGGGTGCCGACATCCGGATCGCGAGCGGGGTCGAGGCGGCCCTGATCGCCCGCGAGGCCGCCGGGGAGGACGTCTCCGAAGAGCGCGCCCGCGAGCTGTGGCTGGAGGGCCACCGGCTGGCCGACTTCCGCCGACGGAACGATCCCTTCCTGGCGGGTGGGGATGCATGCTGGCCCCTGCCCGACGAGGAGCTGGACACGAACCCGAACCTGTAGCGAGCTCGGCCTCGTCGAGGCCGCCGGCGGACGGGCCGCCCTCTTGCCGGGGGCGGCCCGTCGCATTTCGGGATGTCATTCAGGAGGAAACGTCGATGTCACGCATCCTCGCCCTCTTCGGCCTGGTCGCCCTGACAGCCGGCTGCGCCTCCGGCGGGGCCGACCGGGCCACCCCCGCCACCTTTGACGCATTCCTGGCCGAGGTGGGGGCCGAGATGGAATCCAGCCTGGCCGAGCTCGACGCCGGCGACCGGAGTCAGCTCGAGGACCTCTTTCCGGTGGTGGCGTCGCAGGTCACCTGGCAGGGGGTGCTGGGCGTGCTCTCCGACCGGCCGGCCTTCCTTCCCCTCAGCCGGCGCATGTCCCGGGTGATCGAGCGTCGGGCCGATGCGCGGATCGATCGCGAGGTCACGACGCCTTCCGGAAACCGGGCGCTCAAAGATCTGCTGGTCGAATCGATCTCGGCGTATCTCTCTCCCGGGGCGGCTGGGTAGGCGCTTCCGGCGTCCACCCGCGACGAGGCGGCAGCTCCCGCGCCTCCGAACGAGCCCTCGCTGGGGGTTTCGCTGCATCCCCTCCCGGACCTCGTAATCTTGACAGAAAGCCCCCCCGGATTCAGCATAGGGATGGCCCGCCAGGCCGAAGCTCACCCTGAGCAGGAGGCTCCCATGGACTTCGGCTCTGCGTTCGCACTCATCGAGCGGGCGCTCGGGAAACGCTGGAAGCCAATCTCCATCCTCCTTCCCCTGGCCTTTGTACTCCTCCCCGCCACGGCCCATTCCCAGGCCACGATCCAGGGCGCCGTCACCAACGAGAACGGCCAGCCGCTCGTCGGGGCCCAGATCCAGATCGTGGGTACGGACCGGGGGGCCGTGACGGATCCCAGCGGCCGGTATCAGGTCACCGACGCTCCGACCGGAACCGTCCAGCTGCAGGCGATCTACCTCGGATATCGCACCGAGCAGCGTTCCGCCACGCTGGCCGTCGGAGACAACACGGTCGACTTCAGGCTCACCTCCACCCCCATCGAGCTGAACACCATCGTCGTGACCGGGACCGCCGGCGAGACCCAGAAGCGCGCGATCGGCAACGCGGTCATCGAGATCGAGGCGGATGAGGTGATCGAGAAGGCGCCGGTGACCAGTCTCGCGGAGCTCATCCAGGGCTGCGCCGCTGGAGCGGTGGTGTTACCGAGCTCGGGGAGCGCGGGCACGGGCGCGTCGATCCACCTGCGCGGGCTCTCCTCGATCACCCAGACCAACCAGCCGCTTCTCTATGTGGACGGCGTCCGGGTCGTCAACAGCCACAGCGACTACGCGTTCGATGTCGGCCCGGACCGCTTCCAGGTCGGCGGCCAGGGCCCCTCGCGGCTCAACGACATCAACATCCAGGACATCGAGTCGATCGAGATCATCAAGGGCCCGGCGGCGGCGACGCTGTATGGCACCGAAGCGGCGGCCGGAGTCATCCAGATCATCACCAAGAAGGGGCGTCCCGGGGAGACCCGGTGGAACGTCCGCGGAAGCTGGGTGAGGGTCGACCTGGGCAACCACGATTTCCCCGACAACTTCGGAGCCGTCGAACCCGACGCGGTGCCGGAGGGGCCCGGCGTGCGCGTCGTCGAGACGCTTCCCGACGGGCAGCTCCTGATCGCCAACAACCCGATCGAGTCGATTCGGGAGACGGGAACCTACCAGGAGTACGACCTGAGCGTGAGCGGCGGGCGCGAGGATTTCACGTTCTACGGCTCCGGCCATTTCATGACCGAGGGAGGGGTCACGCCCGCCAATTTCGCCGAGAAGATGGGGGGTCGGGCCAACCTCCAGTGGACGCCGAGCGAGGTCTTCGACCTGGCGGTCTCGACCGGCTACGTCAACAACGAGATCCGGCTGCCGCACAACGACAACAACATCTTCGGGTTCTGGGGGAACGCCCTGCTCAGCTCCCCGGCCTTCATCTTCGTGGAGGCGGGGGCCAATTTCGAGTTTGGCGAGCCGTTCACGCCCCTCAGCCAGGTGGCGCTGATCGACTCGCGGCTCACGAACGACCGGTTCACGGGAAGCGTGACCGCGAACTTCGACCCGCTCCCGTGGCTGCGGAACCGGGCCATCTTCGGCATCGACGTCAACGCCGAGGAGAACTTCCAGTTCATCCCGTTCGGGGCGGTCGCGAACCTGAGCCCGCGTGGCGAGAAGAAGGTCGTCCGCCAGACGGCAGTCGACATCACCCTCGACTACAACGGCACCGTGACATGGGATCTCACGCCCGCACTCCAGAGCAACAGCTCGGTCGGCACCCAGGTGACGAACGAGAACGTGGACACGGTGACCGCCTTCGGAGAGGATTTCCCCGACCCGACCGTTTCGACGGTTTCGGCGGCGGGCCGCCGTGAGGGGTTCGAGACCCGGATCGAGGACGTGACCGTGGGGCTCTATGTCCAGGAGCAGCTCGCCTGGCAGAACCGGCTGTTCCTGACGGGGGCGGTTCGCTTCGACGACAACAGCGCGTTCGGCGCGAACTTCGACTTCGAGACGTACCCCAAGGTCAGCGCCTCGTGGGTGGTGAGCGAGGAGCCGTTTTTCGAGATCCCGGTGGTCGACATGCTGCGCCTGCGGGCCGCGTACGGCTTCGCCGGCCAGCAGCCGGCCGCCTTCGCCGAGCAGCGCCAGTTCAACGCGGTCGCGATCCGGGGTGGCCTTCCCACCGTGACGCCCGACCAGTTCGGAAATCCGGACCTCGGGCCCGAGCGGAGCCGCGAGGTCGAGGTCGGCCTCGACGCCGGCCTGTGGGACGACCGGATCGGCGTCGCGGTGACCTACTACGACAAGGTTACCGAGGACGCGCTGGTCGCCAGAACGGTGGCGCCCTCGAGCGGATTCCCGTCCAACCAGCTCGCCAACATCGAGAGGTCCAGAACAGCGGCTGGGAGCTCTCGGTCGACGGCCTGCTGGTCGACACGCCCCGGGTCGACTACCGCTTCTCGCTGAACCTGGCCACCAACGACAACGAAGTGACGAGCCTGGGCGGCGAGCCCGGGTTTCCGACCCCCGGCAGCTCCGACCAGCGGATCGAGGAGGGGTTTCCCCTGGACGGGATCTGGGGCCGGGTGATCACCGGCCGCGACGAGGACGGCGGCCTAATCCTGTCCGACGAGGACGAGTTCCTGGGGCGTGTGACCCCCGACCTCGCCGGATCGTGGGGCAGCACGGTGACGCTGTGGGACAACCTCCAGCTCTACGCCCTCCTCGCCTGGAAGCGTGGGTTCGTGGTCCACCATCGCGCCATACCCTTCCGCTTCCAGTTCGGAAGCGAGCGCGCCCTCTACGACCCGGATTTCCTCCCCGAGCAGGAGCTCGACGACTTGTTCGCGTTCATCGGCTCCGGCGAGCCGACCCCGTTCGTGGAGGATGGCGATTTCGTCAAGCTGAGGGAGGTGTCGGCGACCTACACGCTCCCCGAGACCTGGGCCTCGGCCTTCCGCGCCCAGCGCGCCAGCATCACGATCAGCGGGCGCAACCTGAAGACGTGGACCGACTACTCCGGCGTGGATCCGGAGGTGAACGGGGCCGGCCAGAGCGACCTGGTCGTGACCGACTTCTTCACGGTGCCCCAGCCGCGACGCATCGTCACCAGCCTCAACCTCACCTTCTAGGAGGCGGCAGATGAGCACACGCAAGGCGGCTCTGCGATGCCTGCGCTCGCTGCTGCTTCCGGGGATGGTGGCGGTCTCGGGGGTGGCGTGCGACGCGCTTCTCGACGTGTCGAACCCGGGAGCGGTTCCCGAGGAGGCGCTTGAGTCCCAGGAAGACCTGCCGGTCGTGGTGGACGGGGTCTACGGGGACCTTCAGGATGCGTTCGACGAGACCGTCCTCTATACGGCCCTGTTCACGGACGAGCTCGTGCACAGCGGGTCGTTCCCCGATTTCGATCAGATCGATCGACGGGCGATCGCTCCCTCCAACGTGGACCTCGACTTCTTCTACGAATTTCTCTCCACGGCTCGCTTCACGGCCGACCGGGCGGCAGCCAGCGTTCGGGAGATCTTGGGGGCGGACGCGGGGTCGAGCGAGCTGCTCGCCGCAGCGCTCGCGTACGGTGGCTACGCGCGGATCCTCCTGGCCGACAATTTCTGCCAGGCAACGCTGGATGTCGGCCCGCCGCTTACGCCTGAGCAGGTCTACGGCCAGGCTGTCGATCTCTTCACGCAGGCGATCCCGGTCGCCCAGGCGGCAGGGGCCGACAGTCTCTCGAACCTCGCGCTCGTCGGTCGCGCACGGGCGCGCCTCAACACGGGCGACCTGGCCGGGGCCCTCGCCGACGCGGCTCAGGTCCCGGCCGACTTCGAGTTCTCCATCGACTACTCGGAGAACTCGGGCCGGGAGGAGAACATCCTCGTCATCTTCACCATCGAGCGCCGTGAGACGAGCGTCGGCGAGCCCTTCCGGAACACCGGCGACCCTCGCGTTCCAGTGTGCTTCGGGCCCGAGTGCCCCTTCCTGACCGAGGGACCGCTGGGGCCGGACAACCAGACCCCCCTCTTCGTCCAGCTGAAGTACCTGGAGACATCGAGCGATATCCGGTTGGCGAGCGGGGCGGAGGCCGCGCTGATCGCCCGCGAGGCGGCGGGCGAGGACGTGGCGCAGGAGCGCGCGTTCGAGTTGTGGCTCGAGGGCCACCGCCTGACCGACATGCGGCGGCGGAACGACCCGTTCCTGGCCGGCGGGGACCCGTGCTTCCCGTTTCCGCAGAGCGAGCTCGACACGAACCCCAACTTATGACCGGGTTCCCAGGGTCACCCTGAGATCCTACCGTCGGAGCGCGAACCACCTCTCGAGCAGCCACCTTACCCGCGGCGTGAGACGCCAACGCTGCCACTCGTTGGCGATTCCGCGCAGGGCCTCGGCTCGCGTCGGGTACGGGAATACCGTCTCCGACAGGGTCTCGAGCCCGACTCCGGCCTCCATGGCCAGGGCGACCAGTCCGATCGTCTCGCCCGCGTGAGCGCCGACCACGGTCGCTCCGACGATCTCATTGCCTCCTCTCCGGACGTGGACGCGCGCGAAGCCCTCTCCCTCCCCCTCCAGGACAGCCCGATCGACGCCGTCGAACGAGCGGTCGATCGAATCCAGGTCGATCCCGGCCCCTGCCGCCGACTCGGGCGAGTGACCGACGTGCGCCAGCTCGGGATCGGTGTAGGTGCACCACGGCACATGGAGGGCGCTCGCCTTGCGGCGGCCCGGGAAAAGAGCGTTCCGGACGACGATCCGCGCCTCGGCGTCGGCCATGTGGGTGAAGAGGTAGCGTCCGGCCACGTCGCCGGCCGCATAGATCGCGGGGTTGGTGCTCCGCAGCCGGTCGTCGACCCGGACGCCCAGCGCGGGATCGTACTCCACGCCCGCCGCCTCCAGACCGACGCCCTCGACGTTCGGCTGCCGGCCGGCCGCGAGCAGGATCGTGTCGGCCTCGACCACGACCCCGCCTTCTCGGTCGCGAAGCGAGAGCCGGGAGGCTCCGTCCGCGGGCTCCACCCGCTCCAGCTCGTGTCCCACCCGTACCTCGATTCCGTCCTCGACCAGCGCGCGATGCACGACCGCTGCGGCGTCGGCCTCGTCGTTCGCGAGAATTCGTTCCAGCCGCTCCACGAGGACAACCCCCGAGCCGAAGCGGGCAAAAACCTGGGCGAGCTCGCAACCGATCGGGCCACCCCCGACGATCGCCAGGCGGCGCGGCAGCCGGGTCAGCGAGAAGACGGTCTCGTTGGTGAGAAAGCCCGCCCCGGCGAGGCCGGGGACGGCAGGGACAGCGGGACGGCCCCCCATGGCCAGGAGCGCCCGCCGGAACCGCAGCGTCGCCCCCTCGACCTGGAGGGCATCCCGGCTCACGAAACGACCCTCGCCCAGAAACACGTCCACCCCCAGATCGCGGAATCGCCGGGCCGAGTCGTGGACGGCCAGAGAGGCCCGGATCCGACGCATTCGCTCCATCACCGCCGCGAAGTCGACCTCGACGTCCCCGATCGTGATGCCATAGCGTTCGGCACGACCGGCTTCGGCGGCGCGGCGGGCCGAGGCCAGGAGCGCCTTGGAGGGGACGCATCCGTGGTTGAGGCAGTCTCCCCCCATGAGCCCGCGCTCGACCAAGGCCACGCGCGCCCCGAGACCGGCCCCGCCGGCCGCGGCGACGAGGCCCGCCGTGCCCGCCCCCAGGACGATCAGGTCATAGCGCCCGACCGGGCGCGGGTTCTCCCAGTCGGGGGGCCGGACCAGGGACTCCAGGCGGAGGTCGTGCGGCCCGCGGATCTCCCCCGCGGCCGCTGCATCCCGCCGGGGCTCACGCACCGTCCGGCTCCATCCCCGTCCGGTGCTCCAGTATCGCCGTGGCCCGGCGGGTCACGATCCATGTCACCACCGCGGTGGCCACCAGCCCGACCGCGAACGCGGTCCACTCGAGTGCGCTCCGCTCCCGGCCACCGGCGCCGATCGAGGCCAGCGCCTGGGCGGTCGAGCCCAGATAAACGTACAGGAGCGTACCCGGCAGCATCCCGATCCAGGACCCGAGCACGTAATC
>JBOHRW010000169.1:0-2733 GCA_050732935.1 Gemmatimonadota bacterium | reverse complement strand
AATCTAGGTCCTCCAGCATATACATTAGATATAGTCACTACCATCAAAAGGGGAATGATGACTAAAAGTAATTGCTTCATTGTTCTATCACACACCTTGAATCAGGAGGACAGTTGATGATCGTTGTGGTCTGCTCATTGTTTGGTTCTGGCTCTGGCTTTGTTCATTATCCGGATTCTGGCTCTGCGCTTGGCTATTATCAACTTCAGCATTTGGTGAATTTCTGTTTTCATCCGCGAATAAGCTAATGAATAAATGTTCAGGTTGTTTGGCTTCTGAGTTGTATCCAGTATCACAGGCTGATTTATCATAATTCATTGTTCTTACACAGATACGAAATTCACCTGTATCAATTAGACCACTTAGATATTGTAATGTAACTGCATTTGAATCTGAATGAATAACAGCGTCATGTGTGAAGACTCTATCTCCATATTGGTATGTATTTATTATAACGTCATCATTTAGGTTTGTATCTACTGTTAGATAGAGCTTCAGTCCTTTACTGCTTGCTTGTAACGCTATTGATGGGGTTAATACCATGCTACCCATGACCAGTGCGGATATTATTATGAGTCCAACTGTAAATATCTTCATACTCGTTATGGTCTACTCTTATCAATTGCCTTCATTTCATGCGAATACCTTCTTAAAGTGTTAGCTATTCTGTTTACTTCATCTGATGTATCTACGATTTTTGCTATCGCTATAGCTTCTCGTATGTCTTTAGTATGTTCCCATACATATTGAACGATTGCCTGTATCGTTTCATGGTCTTTATCATACTTACGAGATAATAGCTTATGACAGATTTCTATGAAAGTTTCCAGACTTGAAATGCAACTAACTTAATTACTATCATCGATAGAGGATCAATAGTTAATTGTCATTGCGATATGTCAACGATCAAGAAGAGGAGATCCTGATCTGAAAATCATCTAAAATATTCTGCATAATCTTTTGCAAATTGTTCAAAAGAGATCGCTTTTTTCCCTGTTACCCCCTCAACCGCAGATGACACATTTGAAGCATATCTTTTTCTAAAATAGCTATAATTCCAGTTCATGATTGATAAGCCAATCATTTATACCCATCTCTTTCATTCCCCTTCTAGCCTCTTCATCTGAAATACTAACGTAATCTATTTTCTTGCCTGTTGCAGTAGTAAGTATCTCTGCTGCTTGATGGTAAGATAACGCCTCGGGCCCTGTGATCAGATACGCTTTATTGTTATGAATATCATTTGTGTTATCGTCTGTAAGTATCTTCACTGCTATTGCAGCGATATCTCGGACATCGACGATACTCACCTTTGCATCTTGCGCTGGTAGGTAAAAAGCATTGTTATTTTTAATGGAATGACTATGGAAATTCATAAAGTTCTGCATGAACTCATTTGGACGAAGAAAGGTAAATGAAATTCTGGATTCTTCAATGATTTGTTCTGCTTGGCGATGAAGTCGCATGCCTTCTACATCCGCATTCAAGTCAGCTCCCATCACAGATTGTTTTACAATATATCTAACTCCAGATTTCTTTGCTTCATTCACCAAATTTGATTCATGTTCAACGGTTTTAGGTGACGGATGAGTAAGTAGGAAAAGTTTATCTACACCTTTGAAAGCCGAAGACAAACTCTCTGGCTTATCATAGCCAATTTGTATAGCTTCAACCTTCTCGTATTGTACTTTTCTTGCATTTTCAATTGAATGAACTGCTGCCTTGATTTTAACGTCCAATCTGTTTCCAGAGAGTTGCTTTACAACTTCACTTCCAAGAGTACCGGTAGCACCTGTAACTAGAATTGTATCAGCCATTTTCATATTATCGTTTTGAATGATTTATTGTTTGTGCCAGCTGCAATATCATCAATATCGTTGGTTGATAGCAGAAGCTCTGTACTGGCTTGAAGACCTCACTAGCTCACATACAGAATATTGAAAACAGCCTAACAGGGCTGTTGGTATAACGTCTGAAATCGGGGCTTTTAGGCCAAGGCTAATGATTGCTCCTCGGACGGGTAAAGCAGGTGACATCATTATGTCCCCATAATTGGAATTTATTCAGTCTTGTCTAGTTTAGTACTAGTTTAAGAGATATTTCTGCTTTCATTTCTAGAGTCTAGTTGTATATCTAAATAATGGCAATGCATTAAATATTAACGTCGATCCAGTTAAAACAGATCATCACTTTAAAGGGCTGCCCATCTTTGGTACAGTAACTTCAATTACTGATGAAAGTGGAAACCAGCTAAGAACTCCAAGGTAACTTATAACTTTACCTTATGTTTGTCGTACACTGCGACTTTCGATTACAATCCATAACAGAATTCTCTTCATTACTTGCATTTTTTTAAAACTGATACTTTATATTCTCACAGTAAGCAAGTTCTTCAAGTGTTTTTTTCTCGCCTTGCGCTATTAGCTCTTTAGTTGTTTTGAGAGAAAAATCTGCATTCTGCAGAATGGAAGTAGATTCCAGTTCGGTTCTAACTATTCTTGTTACCGATTTTATGACTGCGCCATAGTTCTCTATTAAAATATTGTACTCTCCCTCTATCCTTTCTATTTCTTTAGCATCGAGCTTTGAATGGTCAGCTAAGTTTTCAAAGACCTCATAAAGTCGTTCTATCAGCTGAATTTGCCGTGTAATGAGTCTAGACATTTTGATATTTTCCATATTCTTGTCACAAAAGAGTATATCTTTGGCTCTACTTTCAACTTCTGCCATATT
>JBOHRW010000168.1:0-11865 GCA_050732935.1 Gemmatimonadota bacterium | reverse complement strand
TCTTGCCCTGACAAGACATCGCTATCACAGAAGGCCGCGTCCATGACGTTGCGACGGATGGTATTCCCGGTTTACCGCGACCCCCAGCGCGTTGACGTCATGAGCTGACCCGGCTTCATGTGGCCGTCATGAACCAGATCGAGCGGATCCACGAGCAATCGTTGCAAGACGCGGCCTGAGGATCAGTACCGGAGGAGTGACCCGAGGCACGGATGGAGAATGCTCGCCCTAACTATACGGTAGCACCCCGGCGTGGACCCGCGCCTCTAGCTCAGTCAGTCCCTATGCGTTCGGGTGGTACGTGCAGGAATACCGTGGGGTGCGACTCGTCTGGCACTCCGGTTGGGACGAGGAGGCTGGGTTCTCTGCGCTCTATCTGAAGATACCGGAGCGGGAGTTGACTCTAATCCCACTGGCGAACGGCGAAGGGCTGTGGTGGGAGACCCCGCTGGACGGAGCGGAGGTGGAGGGTTCGCCCTTCGCGCGAGCGTTCTTAGACCGTTTCGTGTTCGGGATGACTGAAGAAAAATAACTCTGATTTGCTGCTGTGTGCCGTATAGCAATTCATTCAAGCCGAAGCCGTTTCGCGGCTCGGCTTAATTCCGGCGTTATGCGTCAGGAACACAAACGTAGGAGGCAATTGTGGAACTGGGAGCTTTCTCTGTCAGCTTGGCTGTAAAGAATATCGAGGCGTCGAAGCTCTTTTACCAAAAGCTGGGTTTTACAATTTTCGCAGGAGATCAATCGCAGAATTGGCTGATCATGAAGAATGGCGACCACGCTATTGGGTTGTTTCAAGGCATGTTCGATAAGAACATTCTCACTTTCAACCCGGGCTGGAGTAGCGATGCGCAGCAACTCAGAGAATTCACGGACGTTCGAGAGTTGCAGCGCCAGCTCAAAGATCGTGGCGTAAACATGATCTCAGAAGCAGACGAAAACTCTACTGGCCCGGCTAGCTTTATGATTGTTGATCCAGATGGAAACACGATTCTGGTAGATCAACACGTATAGGCAAACTCCAGCCCGTCGTGACCGGCGTGTCGAACCGGACCGGGTCATTCTCGAAGACCACCGTGTCGCCCTGCGCGAAGAGGCTGTCCGTCCTCGGGTTGTCGATCTCCAGAATGTGGTTCGAGAACGAGACTGCCACGGAACCGCGCTGCGCCATGATCGGCATCGTAGCGACGTCGCTGCACGAGGACGGAGTATTGGCATTGAAGATGCAGGCTCCTGCGCCCAGGGCGGTCAACCGCACCGTGCCCTCAACCGCCACGTCGGGCGAGGCGTCCTTGAAGATGCCGCCCAGGATCTCCTCCTCCGGTGTCTGGGCCAGGCTCAGCCGACGGCCCGACTCCACAGTCTCTTCGGGCACTACGGGTCCCTGCTCGCAGGAAAGGCTGGCCAGGATTTCAGGAGCCGTGACGCCGAACCGGATCGCCTCGGGCGCGGCGAGCGGAATCAAAGCGATCCGGTTGCTCGTCGTGGCGAGGAGATTCCCTCGGTCCACTTGGACGTAGAGCCCCCCTCCCAGTCTCTGTGGGTTCTCGGGCCAAAGGTCGATTTGATTCGAAACCCGACTCTCGTCGGGGTCGACGACGAGCACCCCTTCCGCCCCTCCGGCCCGACCGTGATCTGCCCGGTATTGAACTTCAGGTCAGCATCCAAGTCCAGGACCCTGTGGCGGGCGGCGGGCGGCAGCTCCAGGGTGACCTGCCGACTCATCGGGTTCCCTGCCCGGTCGGCCACCGAGACGGTGAGCCGAACCTCGCCGCGCGGCAGCAGGTGGTCGACCGTCTCCTCGATCACGAGTCCGGCCGAGTCGGCCCGAGGCACAGTCCAGACCTCGGTCAGCTCCGATCCGACGACTGGTCCCCCCTTGAGGGACCGGTCGGCGGTCAGCCGGATGGTCGCACCGTCGATCCCGCTGCCCGGGTCACTGAAGGCCACCTCCAGGTCGACCAGCCCATCTCCGTCACGATCGAT
This sequence comes from Gemmatimonadota bacterium, assembly GCA_050732935.1. Classification (GTDB taxonomy): domain Bacteria; phylum Gemmatimonadota; class Gemmatimonadetes; order JACCXV01; family JAHWKZ01; genus DASRVA01. Next base: position 9,879 of record JBOHRW010000168.1, on the reverse strand, counting down.
CGCGGCGGCGCTGGTGGGGAACCGGACTTCGATGAGTGGCGAGCCCGTGTCGCGAGGGGCCGTGGGCCCGTCATCGGAGCAACTTGAGCAGGCGACAATCGCCAGCGGAAGCAGGGAGAGCGCGAGAACGGGGGATAAACAGAACCTCACCCTCGAGAGCACCTCGCTGGCGCGGAAGACAATGTCGAAAAGTGGGCTGCCATATATCGGGCCGGACGATCGCTCCCACAAGAAGATGCCGCTAGACAATCAAGGAGAATCCCGTGGAGAACCTTGCACCATGATTGCAACATGGGCTTCAATCACGATGTGGTCATGCTGCCCTTTTCGATGATCTCCCGACTGGAGTCCCTATCAGTACCCCGTCGGAGCATCCAGAAAAACGATCTCGACCCCGAACAACTCCGACACGTGCTCGCCGAGCGCACGCACGCCGAGCGTCTCGGTCGCGTAGTGCCCGGCGAAGAGTAGGTTGACCCCGAGCTCGCGCGCCTGGTGCCAGGCCACGTGGCTGGTCTCGCCGGTGACGAACGCGTCGACGCCGGCCGCGGCCGCCTCGGGCACGAGATCGGCGGCCGCTCCGGAGACGATGGCCACGCTGCGGATCTCGTCGGGGCCGAAGGGAAGCACGTCGGGCCGCGTCCCCAGCAGCGCCTCGAGCGCGGCCGCCAGCCTGGCTCGGTCGGTCGGCGCCGGCAGGTCACCCCGCCAGCCGATCGCCCGGCCGCCCCAGCGGCCGAAGGGTGCGAGCCCCCTCAGCCCCAGCAAACGCGCCAGGACGGCGTTGTTCCCGACCTCGGGATGGGCGTCGAGCGGTAAGTGGGCGGCGTAGAGGGAGATCCCGGCATCCAGGAGGGCGGCCACGCGCGCGCGATGGGACCCCACCATCGGCAGCGGCTGGCCCCAGAAGAGGCCGTGGTGGACGATCAGGAATCGGGCCCCGGCCTCTGAGGCCATGGCGAAGGTGGCCAGCGCCGCGTCGGTGGCGAGCGCCACCCGGTCCACGATCCCCGCCCCCTCGACCTGGAGCCCGTTCAGGGACTTCTCCTCCCACTCGTCGATCGCCAGGTAGCCGTCCAGGTGGGCCACCAGGCGGTCCCGGCCGACGCTCATCCGGCGCCGCCCGGCGCGCCGACCTCCACTCCGGCTTCCTCGAGCGCTGCCGCGACCGTCCGGCGCCCCTCGGCATCCAGGGGTCGCAGAGGCGGGCGGGGAAATCCTCCGCCCGGCCACCCGCGCAGGTCGAGGGCGGCCTTGATGCCCGCCACGCCGTAGCGCGGGCCGAAGCAGTCGGCCAGCGGGCGCAGCCGCTCCTGGAGCGCGCGCGCGGTCACGCCATCCTCCGCTTCGTGTGCGGCGAGAAGATCGCCGACGACCTCGGGCACCGCGTCCGCCACGGCCAGGATGGCCCCGTCCGCCCCCTGCGCGAGCGAATCCGCCAGGACCGTCGTCTTGCCGTCCAGGATCGCGAACCCCGGCCCCGCGTCCCGGCGCAGCCGCGCCTGGAGGTCGAGATCCCCCGCCGAGTCCTTGATCCCGTGCACGACACCGTCCCGGGCCAGCCCGACCAGCAGGTCGGCCGAAAGATCGACCTTAGAGAGGTGGGGGATATGGTAGGCGAGCAGCGGAAGATCCAGGGTCTCCGCGACCAACCGGAAGTATCCGGCGACGATCTCCTCGCCGACGGCGTAAAAGCGGGGCGGCAGGCACAGCAGGGCGTCGGCCCCGGCGTCGATCGCCCGCCGGCCCGAAGAGCAGGCGGCGCGGACGCTCTCGCGGCCGATCTGGACGACGAGCTTGCGCTCCCCGGACAGCGCCCCGCGCGCGGCGGCGAGCAGCGGCGCCTCCTCGTCGGGCTCCAGCATGGGACCTTCCCCGCTCGTTCCGAACAGGACGATGCCGGCGAGCGGGAAGTCGCCGTAGACCTCGATCTGGGCGGTCAGGCGTCCCGGATCCGGGGTCCCGTCCTCGCCGAACGGGGTGGTCACGGGGGCGAAGAGGCCTGAAAGCGGCGGCCTCATTCGTTCACGTGGACGGTTTCGACGGCATCGATATCGAGCATCCGTTCCACGAGCTCGTCCCGCGCCGAGACCGAGCAGGTGAGCGCGAACTCGATCTCCATCCCCTCTTCGTCCCGGGAGAGCCGGAAGTCGTCGAGCTGCAGCCCGTTCGATTCGGCGATATCGTTGATCTCGTCGAGGACCCCCGCCTCCCGCCGCGATCTGACCTCGAAGTGGACAAACCGGCAAGGCTTGGACAGACGATCCTCGATCCTCCCCAGGATCCACAGGATCACCAGCAGGATCACGGTAGCCGTGATGGCCAGGGCATACAGCCCACTGCCGATCGTCAGGCCGATCCCCGCCATGTACCAGATCGTCGCCGCCGTCGTGAGACCGTGGACCGAGCCCCGCGCCTGGATGATCACGCCAGCTCCGAGAAAGCCGATCCCCGAGATCATCTCGCCGGCGATGCGTCCCGGATCCCCTACCGCGACCTGTCGCTCGGAGTAGGTGAGCGCGACGTACAGGGAGACCATCGTGATCACCGTCGAGCCGACGCAGATCAGCATGTTGGTCCGGAGACCGGCGGGCTTGTCGCTCAGCTCCCGCTCCATGCCGATCGCCGCACCGCAGGCGACCGACAGCAGGAGCTTGACCCAAAGGTCCGCGGTAAGGATCTCGCTCAGGTCAGCGTTCCTCGACCGGCGTCGCGTCCCGCTCGGCGCGATATGTCCGGTAGCGCTGTAGCACCTCGTCGAGGGAGGCGTAGGACTGGACCCCGCACAGGTCGCAGAGATCGTCGTACAGCTCGATCGCCTCCCAGTTGGCGTCCGCGACGTTGAAGAACCCGCGCGACTCGAGCGCCTCGACGAGATAGGGGATTCGATAGTCCGGGTCCGCTGGACCGGCGAAAGGCCGGACGACCCGGTCGACGAAATAGAGATCCTGCAGGACGATCTCGGGATCGACCTCGGAGGGCATCCGGTCGAGTCGTTCGAACAGCAGATCTTCCACGAGGTCGAAGTTAGGGACCCCACCCCCCTCGGCAAGAGCGCGATGGGTCGCGGCTCATCCCGGGCGATCGTCGTGCCAGTGGCGGGCGAGACGGTCGGGAGAAACGCCCAGCAGAAAGCCGGCGCGCAGGGTCCACATCCTGAGCATGGTGCGGACGACCCCATGACGTATCCAGCGTCGCGCGGAGGTCACGAGGGGACCGGGACAGACGGCCGGACGACCGAGGCGCGCAAGGCTCCGCGCGAGCGCCACGTCCTCGAACAGGGGCCAGGAGGGGAAGCCTCCCATCCGCTCGAAGACATCCCGTCGGACGAAGAGGCCCTGGTCTCCGGTGCCCTTGCGCGTCAGCCGGGTGCGGGCGTTCACTCCCGCGGCGATGGTTCCAAGCCACCGATGACGATGCCGCTCCTCGTCGGGGAAGGCGATGCGGAAGCAACCGCCCGGTGCGCCACTGGCCACCGCGCTCCGGACCTGCGTGACGGCGTCCGGCGGCGGAATCGAATCGGCGTGGAGGAACCACAGCACCCACCCGTCGCTGGCGCGGGCGCCGGCGTTCTGCTGGGATGCCCGCCCGCGCGGCGCCGCCACGACGCGCGCCCGACCGGATGCCACCCCGGTGGTGCCGTCCGCAGAGCCGCCGTCGGCCACGATCACCTCGACCGGCGGCGGCGAGCAAAGATCCAGCGCGTCCAGAAGAGCGGGGAGACGATGTGCCTCGTTCCAGGTCGGAACGACGACGCTGACCGTGTGGGCGGTCCCGTTCAGCCCGCGCTCTCGGCCGTGGCCCGCGGGGCGCCCACCGATCCGGGGGGCGCTTCGTGATACGGGACGCGGAAGCGCATGACGGTCCCTTCCCCCAGACTGGAGTCCGCCCAGATCCTTCCGCCGTGCATCTCCACGAGCTGCTTGCAGATGGCGAGTCCCAGCCCGACGCCCGGATAAGCGCGAGTCTCCGAAGGCTCCACCTGGCGAAACGCGTCGAAGACCTCCCTCAGCTTGTCCTCGGGGATGCCGATCCCCCGGTCGGTGACCCGGCCTTCGACCTCGCCTCCCATGAGATCGGCCTCCACCCGGATTTCGCCATCCTTGGAGAACTTGATCGCGTTCTCGACCAGGTTCAGGAAGATCCGGTAGATCTTCTCGCCGTCCAGGAAGCACCAACCCAGGCGCTCGTCCACGTTCGCCACGATCCGGCGCTCTCCATCCCCGGCCAGCGGTCGAGCCGTGTCGACCACCGCCTCCACCAGCGCTCGCAGATCGACCCGCTCGTAGCGCAGCGTCGCGTACCCTTCCTCGTAACGGGCGAAGTCCAGCAAACGGGAAATCATGTCGAGCAGGTGCTGGCTGTTGCGGTTGATGTTGGCCAGGACCTTCCGCTGCTCCTCGTTGACGGGACCGCACATCTCGTACTCGAGGATTTCGGTATTGGCGATGATCGAAGTCAGCGGAGTCTTCAGCTCGTGACTCGTATTCGACAGGAACTCGCTCTTGATCTCGTTGCTGCGCTCGAGCTCGGTGTTGATGTGCTGGAGCTCCTCGTTGATCTTGCGAACCTCGTCCTCCGCCCGTCGTCGACTCGTGACGTCGATGAACTCGTACTTGATGGCCTGCCTCCCCCGCCAGGGGATGGGATCCGCGAGCACGAGCACCGGTATCCGCGCCCCCTCCGTGTCGAGCAGGTCGATTTCCGGATTGCCCGCGGCGACCCGCCGCCTCATCGCCCGCTCTCCGCTCGCGATCGGCGGCTCGGGGATCCGCTCCCGATGCTCCGGGGTGACGATCGTCTCCAACCCTCCGCCACCGAAGTCCTCCGCCTTGCGGCCGATCCGGGCGGCCAGCGCACGATTGACGAATGCCACACGCCCGCTCTGCATGACGACGATCATGTTCGGATCTCCGTCGAAGAACGCGGCAGGGTCGATCCGGTGGCCCGCATACCTCGTCCTCCCCTCCTCCACTCCCAGGACGATCATGCTGGCGCCGACGAGCAGGGCCAGCACCATCTCCAGCAACCCCCACCACGCGGCGGAGAGCTGGGGGGCGAAGATCCATACCAGGCCCCAGGCGAGGGGGGTCACCACGAGCGCCATCCCCGCCGCGCGGGCGCCGAGCGGAGCGAACTCCCGAACGTATCGATCGACCGCCCAGCCGGAAGCGATCCACAGCACCGCGAACAGCCCGAGGGCAGCCGTCCGCGCCGGGGCGATCTCGGGCCTCAGGCTCGCGAGGACCCCGAAGACGGCCAGGAGCCCGGCCCCTACCGCAGCTCCCAGCCGAACCGCGTGACCGCGACCGAGCTGTTTGGGACCGGCTGCGGAGAGCGCCCCCAGGAGCAGCAGCGAGCTGGCCAGGATCACGAGCCCCGAGTCGAGCCACATCCGCCAGGGGGTTTCCGCCCCCTCCACGAGGCCCGCGAGCGCGCGGACGATCAGGAAGATCCAGGCCAGCAACCAGAGCAGGTGGTGCCGGAGCCGATATTCCCGATGCAGGTACAGGTAGACGATCGCCAGGACGGCGAAGAAGGCGGCGGCGTGCAGCGAGTTGCCCAGCGTCATCGCCAGGGCTCCCGCAAAAGGGGGTCCGCGCCGGACGATCTCCCGGCGCGAGCGTCTATCGTAGCATGGGAGGAGGACCGGGCGCTAGCCCCATTCCTCTCCATCGGGGTCGCCATAGTCGTCGTCCTCGTCGTCGGACTCGAGCGGCTCCAGCTCCAGCGGAGACGTGCTGATAACCTCCAGCTCCACACCGCACTCGGGGCACTCGACGACTTCACCCTCCTCGAACTCGAAGGGATCACCCTCGAGCTCGGCGTCACATTCAGGGCAATGAGCCACGCGTCCACCTCCTCCTCAAGGGATAACGGGCTCGCAATTATAACATTCCCCGTCAATGCTCTGTCCAGCGCCTCTAGCGCCATGAAAGGGGGGTCATTCGGCGGGTGGGCAGCCCCGGTGGAATAGGCGGTCAACCGGTCCTCCACCTCCGGATATGCAAGAAGCCGACCGAAGCGATCGCGGGTGTGCGCCGTATGGGCCGGCGGTGCTTCACACCCCAACGACCCGCGCGTACAGGCTCCTCGCCTCCCGCTCGTCGGACGTGCCATCGACGATCGCCCGGCCGTCCCGGAACACGCTCACCGTGCGGTCGTCCCGGCGGGCCCGCAGGAGGTGCTCGTTCACGGTGACCTCCCACTCGGGACGCAGCCGCTCGGCCAGCTCCTCGAGGCGCGGGGTGGCGGCATCCCCTCCGGGGAGGAGCTGGACGGCCTGCCTGCCGCAAAGGCGGGCGGTCCGTCCCCCGCGCCTTCCCTCGAGCCATTCGTAGTCTCCACGCCCGCACACCGGGCAATCCGGCCGTGGTTCCCCGGTAGCCACGGAGGTCCATCCCGCCTCCCAAACATCGTAGCGCAGGAGCCCCCTCGTCACCCGTTCCGTGGCGCCCACCAGGATCTTCAGCATCTCGGCGCTCTGCTGGCCGGCCACGACCGCTACCGCCGGGCCGAGAACGCCCGCGGTCTCGCAGGTCGGCAACGCCCCCGGTGCTGGGGGGTCGACGAACACGCACCGCAGACAGGCGGTCTCCCCGGGCAGGACCGGCATCACCAGGCCACCCGTGCCGATCACGCCGCCGTAAACCCAGGGAACGCTCTCGCGGACGGCCCAGTCGTTGATCAGGTAGCGGCTCTCGAGGTTGTCGGTTCCGTCCCCGATCGCGTCTGCCCCGGCCAGCAGCGCCGCGGCCGAGCCCGGGTTCAGGTCGTCGACCACGCCTTCCACGTGGATGTCCGGGTTCATCGCGGCGAGCGCGCGTTCCGTGGCCAGCGCCTTGGGCAGGCCGCGCCGGGCATCGTCGTCCGTGTAGAGGATCTGGCGCTGCAGGTTCGAGCGCTCGACGAAGTCCCGGTCGACGACGGTCAGCCGTCCCACTCCGGCGCGCGCAAGGAGAGCGGCCTGAAACGATCCCAGCGCCCCGGCCCCCACGATCACCGCGTGCGAGCGGGCGAGCCGGGCCTGACCCTCGGCGCCGATCTCCGGGAGGATCGCCTGCCGGACGTACCGTTCTGAGGGATCGGGACGGGTCTCGGGCATGGAAGCAAAGTATGCGACGACCCCTATATTCGCCGTCCGGCCGAATCGGATGGCCGGACTTCGACCCTCCCGATCGGCCTAATAGCTTCGGAGGTGCAACGCCTCGCATGGATGACCTTCGCGTCGTGATCTCGGGGATGGGGGCGGTGAGCCCGAACGGGATCGGCCGCCGCGCCTTCTGGGAGGCGTGCGCCCGGGGGAAGAGCGGCACCGGGCCGATTACCCGGTTCGACGCGTCGGAGCTCCCCTGCCGCGTGGCGGGCGAGGTGCGCGGCTTCGACGTCGAGACCTATCTGCCCCCCAAGTCCCGGCGCTACGGGATGCGGGTGGTGGCGATGTCGCTCGCGGCCGCCGCCGAGGCGCTCGCCGACGCCGGGATCGACGCCGATCGGATGAGCGACGATGCCCGCCGCCGCACCGGTGTCCTCGTGGGCACGGGTGCGGCCGGCATCGCCTTCGGTGAAGAGCAGTACGAGGTCTTCTTCCGGGACGGGTACCGCAAGGTGAGCCCGTACGGGATCGTGGCGACCTTTGTCGGCATGCTGTCGAGCGAGGTCTCGATGGCCTTCAACCTTCGCGGGATGAGCCACGTGATCTCGACCGGCTGCACGTCGGCATCGGACGCCATGGGCTATGCCCTGCTATCGCTCAGGAGCGGTTGGGCGGACCGGATCCTCACCGGCGGGGCCGAGGCGTGCATCGTGCCCGGCATCATGGCCGGCTTCTGCCGGATGGGAACGATGACCACCCGCAACGGCGATCCCGCGCGCGCGTCACGCCCCTTCAACGCCGACCGCGACGGGTTCGTGATGGGCGAGGGAGCGTGGATGCTCGTCTTCGAGAGGCTTTCGAGCGCCCGCCGTCGAGGCGCCACGATCCTGGCCGAGGTGCTCGGATACGGGAGCACCTGTGACGCCTATCACCGGGTGCAGCCGGAGCCGTCCGGCGAAGAGGCCGGTCGCGCGATCTCCCTGGCGCTGGAGGACGCGGGACTCGAGCCCGAGGCGATCGACTACGTCAACCTGCACGGGACGGCGACCGAGCTCAACGACAGGATCGAGTCGCGCGCCGTCCGCCTCGCCTTCGATGGCCACGCCGAAGGCCTGGCGACGTCGGCGCTCAAGTCGATGATCGGCCACCCGCAGGGGGCCTGCGGCGCGGCCGGGATGGTGGAGACGGTCGAAGCCCTGCGGGCGGGCTGGCTACCGCCCACCGTCAATTACGAGACGCCCGATCCGGCGTGCGATCTCGATTACGTGGCGAACGAGGGACGCGATGCCGACCTCGGTACGGCGGTCGTGAACTGCATCGCGTTCGGGTCGAAAAACTCGGCGCTTGTGGTGCGGCGGTGGGACGGGTGAGTCCGTACGCTTGTCGATTGGCCGTGCCGGCGCGAGTTTCCCCCGCCTCACCGGCGTTCCCGGCTTCTCGAACTGCACGGAAGCCAGACGGGTCAAACTTCGCCTTCCCTACATCAGCGCAAACGGCACGGGAACGAAGCAGCCGATGAAGAGCAGGACGGCCAGCCAGCCGGCGAGGCGGCGCCGCGGGTCGAGCTCGATCTGAGGATCGAGGACCGGCGGGTGCTTGACCTTGATCACGAGCAGGATGAGGACCGCCCACAGGTACCAGCCCTGCCACCACCAGCCCATGACGAGAAGGGCCAGGAAAAAGAGCCAGGCGATCCGATGCTGGCCGCGTCCGAGAAGGGCGTACAGGACGTGGCCGCCGTCGAGCTGGCCGAGCGGCAGCATGTTCAGTGCCGTCACGAAGAACCCGATCCAGCCCGCGAAGGCGATCGAGTTCAGGTACAGGTCGTGGGTCGACGGGTGCGCCGGCGCGAACAGGGCCACCAGCGCCTGGAACAGAAGCGGCTCGCCGAGCCGTATCCCTCCGCTCCCCTCGATCGGGAGCACGGGCGACCCCAGGATCCCGGCGATGGCCACCGGGATTGCCACCGCCATGCCGGCGATGGGTCCCGCGGCGCCGACGTCCAGCAGCATGCGCCGGCTGTAGATCGGGGTCCGCATCTTGATCACCGCGCCGAGCGTCCCGATCGGGGGGAACGGGAGCGGGATAAAGAAGGGCAGCGTCACGTTCAGTCCGTAGCGGCGGGCCGCCACGTAATGACCCAGCTCGTGGGCTGTCAGGATCCCCATCAGGGACGCCGAGAAGGGGATCCCCCGCGCGAATCCGCCTAAGTCCCGCAGAAAGAAATCGAAGGGCGCGCCCTCCATGACCGCCCCGGCCCACAGCGTGGTGACGACGGTGGTCAGGAAGAGAGCCAGGTTCATCGGCCACTCCCGCGGGAGGGTCGGGGGCTCGGGATGGGTCACCGTCGCCAGCGTGGTGCCGTTCACGCGCTCGAAGTAATGCGATACGTGCAGGGGCTCCAGCGCCGCCGTGAAGCGGGCACGGTCGGCGGGCGAATCGTACCTTAGACGACCGCGCAGGATCCGCTCGCGCCCGACCGAGAAGACGCGCGGCTCTTCGAGAAAGACGCGGCCCACGACTTCGGCGGGATGGCTCTGCGGAAGCGGCTCGATCTCGACGTCGGGAACGAGTCGCGCTCGTTGCCAGAACTTCCAGCTCATCAAGGCTCCCGTTGGAGATCTACGTCGACGGAACGTACCAGCCGCTCTCCCGCCCCGCGATCCGGGCCACCGACCACGGCGTCCGGCACGGCGAGGCGGTGTACGAGGGGGTCAAGATCGTCGATCGGCGGCCGCTGTTCCTCGAGGGCCATCTGGAGCGGCTGGCGGCCTCCGCCCGGG
>JBOHRW010000167.1:0-41907 GCA_050732935.1 Gemmatimonadota bacterium | reverse complement strand
GTCCGCCACGGCCATCGATCTCTACTGGGTGACGCCGGACGCTGCCAAGGATCCGAGCGGTAAGCCGATCGCCGAGATCGTCCCCTCCTCGGTCGATGGTTGGCGTGATCGCCCAGCCGTTCGAGGGTTCGGGAGAAGCATTCTTGCGGGCCAGTCTCGACCTGCTTCAATCCGATTCGCTCATCGTGGAGGGCGCGAAGCAGCCGGAGTACCGGATCGAATACGCGGACCGGATGAAGGGATCGATTGGGGTGTGGGAGATCGATGTGACCGACAGCTCGGGTGACAAGTAGCCAGCGGCTTTACATGGCTCGCGACGGCTTCGGTTATATGATCGGCTTTCAGGCGTACGCCGATGCGAGCTCTGAGGAGATGGCCGAGCTCCAGGCGATCCGCCGGGCGATGGGGTTCTGACGAATGGAGCCGGAAATCGAGGGGCCCGATACGGCGGTCGAGATCTTCATGATGAAACTCTTCGGAATCGCCGCATGCGCGATCGTGATGATCGTCCCGATCTCCTGTGGCGGAGCGGACGAGCCGTCACCCGCACGCGCCGCAGCCGTGGCGCGGACTTCGGGGGCCACCGCGGCGACAATCCCCGACTCCGTCCAGCGAATCCGCGCGGCGGTGGCTCGCCTCGAGGAGGCCGACGCGTTCCCGCCGGCGACTCCTGCTGAGCTGGCCTCCCGGCTTGGAGGCGACCCGCGTTCGATCCTCGAGTACGTCCGCACGCGACTCCGATACGATCCGTATGCCGGCATCCTGCGTGGAGGCCGCGGCGCGCTGCTGACGGGCGGAGGGAACGACCTCGATCTGATGCTCCTCCTGCGGGACGCGCTCCTCTCCGCCGATCCGAATCTTTCCGTGCGCTACGCGCGCGCTTCCATGGAGGGTCAGGCGCTAGCCTCCGTGCGTCCCGGCGAGCCGTTTCCCGACCTCGACCCCGCCGAGATCGCGCGAATCACCGGCTACGATGTCGCCGAAGTCACCGCTGCGCTGAGGGACCCCGGGGCCGATCCGGAACTCGAGGAGCTGAGCGGGAGGATCGACGAGGAGACGGTCTTCATCCAGAGCCACCTGGCCACGCGACCGAACCCGACCGGGGCCCCTTCCCGGGAGCATTGGTGGCTGCGGGCACGGTTCGGCGGCCAATGGATCGACCTGGATCCGCTTGCAGAATCCGATGGCATGGCTCCGACACCGATGCAAGAGGTGGAACGACTGCCGCCGGAGCTTCATCACAGAATCGGGATCCGCCTCGTTCTCGAGCGACTGCGGGACGGGGAGCTCGAAGAGGAGATCCTCTATCGGCAGTCCTGGGATACGGCGGCCCTGGCCGGGGAGGACCTTACGCTGACGATCCTCCCCGAGGGATTCGATCCCGCCAGGCTGGCAGCGAGTCTCGCCGGCGCCGAACGGTTCCAGGCCGCCCTCCGCGCTCCGGGCGGAGTGGAGCTCAGCCGCGTCTTCGACCTCGAGGGCTCTGTCTACGAGGCTCAGGGCTCGGAGTTCGTCAAGGGCGCCGGCGGAGGAGCCGCGGCGTTGGGGCAAGGGGTCTTCGGAATGCTGTCGGGCGGTCCGGGTCGCGGCGAGTCGGCGACTCCGAGGCTGGCGGGGCTGCGTATCGAGATCGAGATCACGAGCCCGGGCGAGCGGCCCCGCGTCCACCATCGCTGGGTTGTCGATCGTATCGATCGCGCCGCTCTGAGCAACGGCGAGGCGAGGCTCTTGCCCGAATGGTCGGAAGATGAGCCCGTGCGCCGGGCGCTCGTACGCTCGATCCGCCTGCTTCCCCTGGTGGGGCCGATCGACGAGGCGTGGGTAGTGCGCGACCAAGTGGCGCTCATCCTCGATGAGACGCTCGCGGGAGCGACCGAAGCGCTGATTCAGGAGGGCCGGGTGGTACCGCCGGCTGAGATCCGAAGCGCGGATCTCCTCCCGGCGATGCGACTCGCCGGCATCGCGCGGCTGGGCCAGGCGTTGGCCGGAGCGGGGTCCAGCGGGATGCTCGTTCACGGACGACCCGGCGCGATCCTGATCCGCGAGTCGCTCGAGGGAGGCTCGTCAGGGCCGGTTTTCGGGACCGCGGTCGACGTCGTGGCCGGCGGCGTTCTGACCGATCAAGCAGCCGCGGCTTTGCGCTACGGCGTCGCGCTCTCCTATGCCGAAGCCCATGCCACCGAGCCTCCATCGATCGAGGCCGCCATCGAGATCCTGTCGGCCGCACGGCGGCAGGGAAGGCCGTTTCGACTCCTGACCTCGGTCGAGGGTGCCGTCGGAATGGCCTTGCCCGCTGCGGCCCGGGATCGGCTGCGGGAGCAGCTCGCCGCCGGTTTCCTGGCGCTCGTGCCGGAGTCCGGCGCAGCCCCGCCAGCCTGGTGGCGCATCGATCCTTCTACTGGCATACCGATCGCCACCGGCGCGACCGGCGAGGGGCAGGCGATCATCGAGGGCACATCGATCCTGCGGGACATTTCGATTCCGCAGGTCGAGCGCACGCTCAAATACGTCCTCTGCCTGAACCAGAGCGTCGCTGGTGGAGCATCGATCAACCAGGCCGGCGGGCAGTGCCTCTGCGAATACGTCGGCAGCCAGATGCCCTCGGCGGGTGCGTACGTGCGCGCCCGCGCCGTCGAGCACGTCAACGAAATCTACGGCCTCTCGGCGCAGGTCGAGTTCATCCTTGCACAGGGACTCGAGTATACACAGACCTACGGAGGAATCTCCGATGTCCCATGGAGTCGCGCGTGCGACGCGATGGGACTGGGCGGGGGCGCGTGAGCCCGGCGACGTGAGCGCCAGGCCGCAGCGTGTGGATTCGGACGCACTAGAAGAGGCGACGGCAAAAGATGCTTGACGATCTTCCGGTACCTCGACCGCGCATCAGATCCGCTTCACCCCGCCCGAGCCGCTGACGCTGGCGTTTACGGACGGGCGGCCCGAGTACCGCACCTCGCCGCTGCCGCTGGTCGAAGCGTCCAGCGACTCGCTGACGGCGAGGGAGACGTCCCCGCTACCCGATGTGCTCACCCGCGCCGTGCGGGCGCGGACGGCGAGGAGATCGACGTCCCCCGAGCCGGAGACCTCCACGTCGACGGTCGTCGCGGCTCCCTTTCCGACCACGGTGCCGGATCCGGATACGGAAATCGCCAGATCGCCGAACGATCCCTCGACGTCGAGGTTGCCCGATCCCGACACGCCGGCGTCGAAGGCATGGGACCGGACGCCGGTCGCGCGGACATCTGAGCTGCCCGATGTCTCCACGCCGACCAGGGCGGGGGTCCCGATCTCGATCAGGATCCTTCGATCGGGATCGAGGTCACGGTCGGACCGGACGCGAAGAGCGCCGTCGACAATCCGCGTCTCCACCAGCGGCAGCAGGTTGTCGTCCCCCTCGATCCGGAGGGAGGGCGAAGTTCCCGAGGTGATCCGGACGTCGAACTCGCCCGAGACCTGGACGCGGTCGAAGTCCCCCACCGGGCGAGTCTCTGCGATCCGCCGACCCGAACCCCGGACCCCGGGTTCGCCGATCGAAATGCCGCACGCGGTCGCGGCGAGAAGAAGAAGCAAGGCGGTCGGGGGCAACGGAATGGCAGAGACGTTCACGGTCGACCTCCAGGTGGGCAGCGAAGGGTCAGGCTGCGCTCGGGACTAACCTGCCTACGCGCCGCGCCGGACCGCGGTTTCAGCGCCGGCAGGTGCCGGGAACGGCCGCATGACGCTACGTTTGGCCCTATGGAACGCGCTCGTCCCTTTCGCACGCGCTACGGGGCCTGGTCTCTCGCGACGGCTGTCCTCCTCTCGGCGGCCTGTGGCCCTCAGGGCGAGATCGGCCGCGAGCCGATGGCGCGGGACTGGCTTCAGGGCGCCGAGCTCCCGACTCCCCGCACCGAAGTCGGAGTGGCGGAGCTGGACGGTCGGATCTACGTGGTCGGGGGGTTCACGGAAGACCGGGGCGTGTCGGCGGCCGTCGAGATCTACGACCCGATCGCGGACGCCTGGTCGGCCGGTCCCGCCCTGCTCCAGCCGCTCCACCATGCGGCGGTGGTGGCCGAGGGCGGAAAGCTCTACGTCATCGGCGGCCACCGCGGGATCCCGTTCGAGCCCGTTGCGTCCGTGTACGTCCTCGACCCCGCCATCGGTCGCTGGGAGACCGTCGAGCCGCTGCCCCGGGCCCGGGGAGCGCTCGCCGCCGTGGCCCTCGATGGCTGGATCTACGCCATCGGGGGACAGGCCCCCGACGAGATCGCGGTGCGGAACGTCGAGCGCTACGATCCGGAGGAGGACCGCTGGGAGCCGATGCCGCCTCTGCCGACGGCGCGGGAGCACCTGGCCGCGGCGGCCCTGGACGACGTGATCTACGTGGCCGGCGGACGGATCGGGAGCCTCGAGAGCAATCTCTCGACGGTCGAGGCCTTCGACACGGAGTCGATGCGCTGGGAGCCCCTGCCGGACATGCCGACGGCGCGCGGGGGGATCGCGGCGGCCGCGTTCGAGGGCCGGATCCACGTCCTTGGGGGCGAAGCGCCGACGGGGACCTTCGATCGCAACGAGGCCTATGACCCGGATCAGCGCCAATGGCTTTCGATGGCGCCCCTGCCGACCTCGCGCCATGGCCTGGGAGCGGCCGTCGTCGCGGGAAGGCTCTATGCGATCGGCGGGGGGACGATGCCGGGCTTCTCGGTCTCGGCGGCGAACGAGGCGCTCCTGCCCCGGGAGCGGAACGATCCCCAGCCGGTGGGTGCCACGTCGGCCGGGATTGATTGACACTCTCCCCGACCCTGTCTAAGCTCCTGTCCCCGATCATCGAGCCCCCGTGAAGAGGGCGTTTCCCCCGTCTACCCGAAAGGAGTTCCCAGGATGCCGCGCAACCCGACGCCCCCTCGCATCGGACTCGTGTCGCTCGTGGCCGGACTGCTGCTCTCGGTCGGCCTCGCCTTCGGCTGCAGCCGCGATTCCACCACCGACGAGGTGCCCCAGGGGGTCGAGACCCGCGCCGTGGCGACGGATCTGCCCGCCGGCGCCAGCGTCGTCGTGTCGGGCCACGACCTGCAGGCGTTCTGGACGCGGCTCAAGGGCACCCAGCTCTACCAGCAGCTCGCGGCCATCCAGGGCGTGCGGGAAACGTTCGCCCCGCTGGCCGCGGCCGAGCGGGAGCTCGAGACGGGCACCGGTCTCGCGCTCGACGAAGAGACGGTGATGAACCTGCTCGGAAACAAGTTCGACCTGGGCTTCTACGGGCCCCTGCCCGAAGACCGGGCCGACCTCCTGCTCCTGGCGGAAGTCGAAGAAGAGGAGGCCGCGCGCCTGGTCCTCGAGGGTGTGGAGACCCGGCTGGCGGAGGAGAAGGGGGCCAGCTTCTCCGAGACGGAGATCGGCGGGAAGACGGTCCGCGTGGCCACCAGCGCGGAGGGCGAGGAGGTCGTCTTCTACGTGCTGGAGGAGGGCCGGCTCACCATGAGCACGACCCGTCCGAGGCTCGAGCAGGCGCTCGGTGGGGAAGGCGCCGACGAGACGATGGCCGATGTCCAAAACTACCTGGACGTCATGAAGAAGCTCCCGGAGGCCTCGATCACCCTGTGGGTCGACCAGCGGGCCATCACGGAGGCCAGCCAGGCCGCGCTCGACGAGGCCGATTCGATAGCCGGCGCGGAGAGCCAGGAACCGGTCGCCGAAGAGAGGCGGCAGGCCGCCGCGGCGGCGTTCGAGGAGTACAACATCGTTCGCGATTTCGGGATGGGCCTTTTCTGGACTGAGGCCGGAATCCGCTCCGACATCTACACGCGCTTCCTCGCAGACCGGGGAGGGGAGCTCGCGGAAATGCTGACACGCCCGCCGGCGGAAGTGCAATCGATCGCCTTCCAGCCGGTGGGGACGCTCCTCTACGGCGCCGTCAACTCCCTGGATCCCGGACTACTCTACGACCAGCTAACGCGCTACGCAGTGGACGCGACGCGCATCCAGATGGAAGTCGAGGGAACGCCCGATTCGATGCGCGCCGACAGCCTGGTCCAGAGCAACATCGCGGCCTTCGAGCAGGCCACCGGCCTCGATATCGAGAACGACATCCTGTCCTGGATAGGCGAGGAGATCTCGTTCTCGATGATGGGTGTCGACGAGAGCGGGTTCTTCCCGCTGCCCGAGTTCGCCCTCACCGTGGCCAGCCGCGACGAGGGGAGTGCGCGGGCTTTCTTCCAGAAGACCGAGGCCCTCCTGGCCGACGCCGCGCGTCAGCGGGCCTCGGTTCCCGTGAGCTGGCAGGGCGAGGAGTACCAGGGGCAGACGATCCGCTACGCTCCGACGCCGCTCGGCGAGGGGCTGGCGATCAGCTATGTCGTGACGAGCGACTTCGCGATCGTCGCCTCGAAGCCGGCGCTGGCGAAGCAGATGCTGGACGCCCGGACCGGACGCGCCGAGGCCCTGCCCTCGAACCCGGATTTCGGGGCGCTCACCGAATTCTATCCCCAGCAGGTCAACGCCATCGGGTACGTGAACGTCGAGCGCATCATGACCGTAACGCAGGGGCTGATGGGCACGATCGGCTCGATGACCGGTGCCAGCGCCGACTCCGCGTCGACCACCGGCCAGGTCCTCGAGGCGATGAAGAACGCCCCCCGCTTCGGGGTCTACGCGGTGGCGGACGAGGACGGATTGTTCACCCACACCCTCCTCGAAGTACGGTAGGCGGCGTTCATGCCCGCGACCCGCTACAGGGTTCGCCGCTGACTTGGACGCGAGCGTGAGGTCCCTGGAAGCGGTCATCGAGGGGTGGGAGGGGGAAGCGGTCGCGACCCGCTTCGACCGGGAGACGGGAAGCTGGTTTTTCGCGGCGCTTCACGACACCCGGCTCGGGCCGACCAGCGGCGGCACCCGGATGCGGATCTATCCGGATCCGGCGGCCGGGCTCGAAGACGCCATGCGTCTGGCCGAAGGCATGACGCAGAAGTGGGCCGTCCTCGACCTCCCGTTCGGCGGCGGGAAGGCGGTCCTCGCGGTGACCGCCCCGCTTCAGGGCCGGGAACGGGAAGGGCTCCTCCTGCGCTACGGCGGTTTCCTCGAGGCGCTCGGCGGGTCCTTCCAGACCGGCGTGGATCTCGGTACGTCTCCGGAGGACATGGTCGTGATCGGTCGCGTCACCCGCTATGTCCACGGCGTCGATTTCGAGGGCGGCCGTCCGATCGACCCCGGTCCCTTCACGGCGCGCGGCGTGCTGCGTGGCATCGAGGCGGCGCTCGAGACCGTCTTCGGCAATCCGGGTCTCGATGGCCGGAGCGTGCTCGTCCAGGGCCTCGGCGACGTCGGTCTCCCGCTTGCCCGTTCGCTCGCCGAGGGCGGCGCGTGCCTGCTCGTCAGCGACATCGATCTCGAGCGCGCCGTGGAGGTCGCCACCGAGCTCGAAGGGAAGACCGTCCCACCGGAGGAGATCGCCGGTCGGGACTGCGACGTCTACGCCCCGTGCGCGGTGGGGGGCGTGCTCGACCAGCGGACGATCCCCGCCCTCACCTGCCGGATCGTGGCCGGGTCTGCCAACGCGCAGCTCGGGGAGCCGAAGGACGCCGAACGTCTCCACGAGCGCGGCATCCTGTATGCCCCGGACTACGTGATCAACGCCGGAGGCGCCGCGGCTTTTGGCCTGCTGGCAACTGGTGAACGGAGCGAGGCCACGATCCACTCCCGCGTCGACGCGATCGGCGAGACGCTGCGCGCGATCTTTCGCGTCTCAGCCGAGCGGAACGAGTCTCCCGTGGTCACCGCGAGCCGGCGAGTCGAAGAAATCCTCAATCGCGATCGTCGGGCGCCTGCGAAGGGGTCGCGCGCCGCTTCGCCTCGTGCTCGGCCAGCGTCTCGCTGAACGCGTGACGGCCACCGTCCCCGGTGGCCACGAAGTACAGGTAGGGTACGGAATCCGGATACAGGGTCGCCTCGAGCGCGGAGCGGCCGGGGCTCGCGATCGGCCCTGGCGGGAGCCCCGCGTACCGATACGTGTTGAAAGGGGAGTCGACCTCGAGATCGCGGTACAGGACCCGCTCCCGATGGCCGCCCAGCGCGTACTGCACGGTCGGGTCGGCCTCCAGCCGCATTCCCATCCCGAGCCGATTCCAGAATACGCCGGCGATCGTCTTGCGCTCCTCGGGGACGCGGGCCTCCTCCTCGACGATCGACGCCAGCGTCACGATCTGGTCGACCGTGAACCCGAGCGACTCGGCGCGCGCGCGCCAGGCGGCGTCGAACACCTCCCGGAACTGGTCGGCCATGATGCGAGCCATCTCGCGCGCGGTCGTGGATGGGTCGACGCGATAGGTCTCGGGGAAGAGATACCCCTCCAGGGTCGGGGCGGACACCCCCAGCGAGTCGGCCAGGGTGGAGTCGGTGGCGGCGGCGACGAAGGCGGCCGAATCGGCCCCCAGCGAGCGCGCCACGATCCCGGCGATTTGCTCCATTCGGAGACCCTCGGGGACCGTCACCTCGACGAGGACGGTCTCGCCTTCGACCAGCATGTCGACCACGGCGGGGAGCGAGCGGTCGCCGGGCAGACGATAGGTGCCGGCCTGGATCCGACCGGCGTCGCCGCGGGCCCGGAGCCACAGCTCGAACAGGAGCGCGCTCCGGATGACGCCCAGATCCTCGAGCCGCCGTCCCAGATCGCGTACCGTCGTCCCTTCCTCGACCATCACCAGGGCGGGAGCGGAGCCCTCGGGAGCCGCGGGGCGGCTGGACCACCAGAGCCACCCGACCGCGGCCAGGCCCGCCAGCAGGATCAGGATCGCCACCAGGGAAACCGGTCGTGCGCTAGCCACGGCCCTCGGACTCGCGATCCTCCGACAGGGTCCGCGCGCGCAACCAGCCCTCGAGAATGAGGACCGCCGACAGCTGATCGAGTCGCGAACGCATTTCGCGCTCGGAGTACCCGAGATCCCGAAGCCGGGTCCGCGCCGCCTCCGAGGTGAGCCGCTCGTCCCACTCCGAGACCGGTACGTCCAGCGCGTTTCGGAGCGCGGCCTCGAACTTCCGGACAAGGCGGGCGGCTGGCCCCTCGGTGCCGTCCAGAGAGTAGGGAATCCCGAGGACAATGCGCTCCACAGCATGCTCGCGGACGAGGCCGGTGATCTCTTCGACCAGAGTGCGCTTGAGGACCTTCCGGTCGAGGGTGGGTAGTCCTCGTACCAACGCCTGGCCCGGTTCGGCAAGCGCCAAGCCGACCCGTCGCTCCCCGGGATCGATCGAAAGGACGCGCTCCTGGCGGCTGACGCCTCGCTCTTGACGCGGAAGCCGGTCGGGCGGTACTGTCTCCACTGGATTCACAGCCTATTCTGTAAATAAGGGGTATCAAGCATGGCTCGGCACAAGATGGTGTATCTTTCAGAAGCCGCCCATCGTCGGCTCAAAGTCCTCGCTGCTCGGAGAAACCGTCCTATGGGACAGGTGGTCGAGGAGTTGGTGGAGCGGGAGGCCGAGGAGTTCGAGAATCCATGGCTGACACCGTCAGGGCTCCGCGTTCAGGAGAAGGCGCTGGGCGAGATTTGGGGCGACCCGGAGTTGGACATCTACGATGATTGAAGCCCGACGCGGGGACCTAGTCCTGGTGGCCTTCCCATTTGTCGGGGAAGGCGGCCTCGGCCGGAAGCGCAGACCCGCCGTTGTCGTCCAATCGGACCGCTACCGGAGCAGAGCGGCGGTGATTCTGGCCGCCATCACCAGCTCGCAGAAGCGGCGTGATCTCCCTTGCAAGGTGACGGTCATGCGTGACAGCCCTCAAGGCCGCAGTGCCGGGCTTCGGACGGACAGCGTCGTAGACTGCCAGACCCTGATCACCCTGCCTCGAAGCGAGCTGGTCGCCCGGCTGGGTAGTTTTCCTCCCGAGACCCTGACGCTGATCGATCGGGCTCTCGAGGACGCGCTGGCTTTGCCCGGTTCGGCTGCGGCGGCCGAGCCCTAGTCGCCGCTCATCGACGCCAGGAATTCCTCGTTACCATCCGTCCGCCGCATCTTGTCGATCAGAAACTCCATCGCCTCGGACGGATTCATGTCGTTGAGGAACTTCCGGAGCAGCCAGATCCGCTGGAGCTTGTTCTCCGGGATCAGCAGCTCCTCGTGGCGGGTGCCCGAGCGGTTGATGTCAATGGCCGGATAGATGCGCCGGTCGGAGAGCGTGCGGTCGAGCACGAGCTCCATGTTGCCCGTCCCCTTGAACTCCTCGAAGATGACCTCGTCCATGCGGCTGCCGGTGTCGATGAGCGCGGTCGCGACGATGGTGAGCGATCCGCCCTCCTCGATGTTTCGCGCGGCGCCGAAGAAGCGCTTCGGCTTGTGCAGCGCGTGCGCGTCCACACCACCCGAGAGGATCTTGCCCGAGTGAGGCACGACCACGTTCTGGGCCCGCGCCAGGCGGGTGATCGAGTCGAGAAGGATCACCACGTCGTAGCCGTTCTCCACCAGGCGCTTCGCCTTTTCGATCACCATGTCGGCCACCTGGACGTGGCGGTCGGCGGGCTCGTCGAAGGTCGAGGAAATGACCTCCCCATCGACCGAGCGCTCCATGTCGGTGACCTCCTCGGGACGCTCGTCGATCAGCAGGACGATGAGCTTGATCTCGGCGTGATTCTCCGTGATCGAGTTGGCGATCTTCTGGAGCAGGATCGTCTTTCCGGCCTTGGGCGGCGAGACGATCAGCCCGCGCTGCCCCTTCCCGATGGGCGAGAAGAGGTCCATGATCCGCATCGAGAGATCGCCGTCCGACCGTTCGAGGGCGATCCGCTCCTCCGGGTACAGCGGCTTCAGGTTGTCGAAGAAGACGGTGTGCTTGGCCTCGTCGGGATCCTTGAAGTTCACCGCCTCGACCTTGAGCAGCGCCAGGTAGCGCTCGCCCTCCTTGGGCGGCCGGACCTGCCCCTGGATCGTGTCCCCCGTCCGGAGATCGAAGCGCTTGATCTGGGAGGGACTGACGTAGATATCGTCGGGGCCGTAGAGGTAGTTCCAGTCGGGGCTCCTCAGGAACCCGTAGCCCTCGGGGAGGATCTCCAGAACACCCTCGCCGCGCAGCACGGTCTCGTGGTCGAGCAGCTCCTGCTCGATCTTGAAGATCAAATCCTGTTTGCGGAGGCCCGAGTAGTTCTGGATCGTGAGCTCTTCGGCCATCCCGTGGAGCTCGGGGATCGACTTGGACTTGATCTCGCCGATGTCCATGACGGTGGCGTTCTCGGACGGGGTCGGCGGGCGACGTGAGCGGGTACGGCTGCGGGAACGGTTCAAGCGATTACCTCAACGGGTGCGGCTTCGTGGGTGCTCAGGAGGCCCTGGAGACGGGAGCCCAGAGCAAGTTCGGTGTTTGATATCGGTTTACGGGGATAGTCGCAGGGTGCGTGACCAAGGGATTGTACAATATGCCGTGCGGCGTGTCAACCATGCCCCGGATACATTCCGGAGCATGGAATCCATTCGCCGGGAGCGTCCCCTGCGAACGGAGGTCGTCCGGTTGCAGACCTCCCCCGCACTGATCCGCGTCGTCCGGCGCCTGCGCGAGGCCGGCCATTCGGCGTTCGCGGTCGGCGGAGGCGTCCGCGACGCCCTCCTGGGCCTGCCCGTGAGCGATTGGGACGTGGCTACCGACGCCCGGCCCGAGCGCGTCGGGGAGCTCTTCGAGCGCACCTATCCGGTCGGCATCGAGCACGGCACCATGGGCGTGCGCCTCGAGGGCGAGACGGTGGAGGTGACCACCTTCCGGCGGGACATCCGGACCGACGGCCGGCATGCCGTGGTGAGCTTCGGGGTCTCGATCGACGAGGACCTCGCCCGACGCGACTTCACCATCAACGCGATCGCCTGGGACCCCGTCGAGGATCGTATCCGCGACCCGTGGGGAGGGGTGCGCGACCTCGAGGAGGGACGGCTCCGCACGGTCGGCGATCCCGACGTTCGGTTCCGGGAGGACGTCCTGCGGATCCTGCGCGCGTTCCGCTTCAAGGCTCGGTTCGACATGGACGTCGAGCCCGACACCCGGGAGGCCCTTCGCGTCCACGCGCCACGCGTGACCCGGCTCTCGGGCGAGCGGGTTCGCGACGAGCTGCAGAAGACGCTGGCCCAGTGTCGGCTCCCCTCCCGCGCCCTGGAGGGCTGGCGGAGCGCGGGTGTCCTGGCCCGGCTGCTGCCCGAGCTGGCCGTCTGCTTCGGTGTCGATCAGAACCGGTTCCACGCGGACGACGTCGGAACGCACACGCTGATGGTGGCAGACCGCGTGCACCGCTCGCGATCGTTCCTCCGGATGATCGCCCTCTGCCACGACATCGGGAAGCCGCCGGCGCGGGAGATCCATCCCGATACGGGCGACTGGACATTCCCGGAGCACGCCGCGATCGGCGCCCGGCTCACGCGGCAGCTCATGGAGCGTCTCCGATTCTCCAACCGGGAAACCGATCGCGCCGTCCATCTGGTGGCCGTGCACATGGACCTGCCGCCGGCGGAGGCCTCGGACGCGGCGGTGCGGCGCTGGATCCGCCGGATCGGCGAGGAGAACGTCTGGGACCTATACCGGATCCATCTCGCCGACTGGTGGGGCAACCGGCTCCGGGCCGAGGATCCGCCCGTTCCGATCGTGGAAGTCTATCGGCGGGCGAGAGCGGTCCTCAAGCAGGATGCCGCGCTGTCGGTGGACGACCTGGCCGTCGGAGGCGAGGACCTGATCGCGCTGGGCCTCGAGCCCGGGCCGGCGTTCGGCCGCATCCTGGAGACGCTCCTGGAGCGGGTGGTGGAGGATCCGATGCTGAATCGCCGTGAGACGCTTCTCGAGATCGTCCGCCACCAGGAGCGGATGCGGTGACCCGCGGATCGGCGTCGACCCGCGCCCTGCCCCGCGATTTCTACGCTCGTGACACGCTGGTGGTGGCGCGCGATCTGCTCGGCTGCAGGCTGATCCACGAGAGCCCGGAAGGTCGGGCGAGCGGTCGGATCGTCGAGGTCGAGGCGTATCAGGGCGAGGACGACCCGGCCTGTCACGCCGCCGCGGGGCGGACCGCGCGTACCGAGCCGTTGTACGGACCACCGGGGCACAGCTACGTGTATCTGATCTACGGGATGTACCATTGCCTGAACGCGGTGACGCGCCAGCCGGGTCGTCCCGGCGCCGTGCTCATCCGCGCCCTGGAGCCCCTGGAAGGCCACCAGCTCATGGGCCACCGTCGTCGACGCGGGCGTGGAGGGGGGATACCCGGAGAGCTCGATCTCACGAACGGACCGGGAAAGCTCTGTCAGGCTTTCGGGCTCGGCATGGACCACAACCGGCTCGACCTGACCGACTCCGCGCTCCGGATCGTGCCGGCGAGGACGCCCGAAAGGATCGTCTGGACCCCGCGCGTCGGGATCCGCGTCGCCACCGAGAGGTTCTGGCGCTGCCTGGACGCGGAATCGCCTTTCGTGTCCCGGTCCGCGCTCAACCGCGTGGCCGCAACCTCGCCGCACCCGTCTGACAACGGTGACGGGGACGGCATAGAGATGGAGGACCGGGAGAGATGACAGTCGAACGCAGGTCTTCGGGACCCACCGTCACGACCTGCCAGCCGCACGAGGAGGGAACGAGGATGGAGGCGAGCTTCGTCGACCATGTCCAGCTTCTGCCCCTGCCGACCCGGGACGGGGCGCGCCAGCCCGACGGGGCTCACCGACCGGGAGGGCTGGGGCTGCGAGATCTCTCGGACCGGCTCGGTGAGCGGGGATGGACGGCGCGCATCGAGGACTTCGCGATCGAGCGCCGGTTGGCCGAGGCCCGGCTGGCCGAGGCGTACGCGCGGGCGATCGGCGACGCCGTGACCTCGGCGCATGACCGGAATCGCTTTCCGATCGTGCTCAGCCTGGTCAACTACTGCGCCCTTGGGATCGTCGACGGACTGGGTCCGGGGACGGGAGTGGTCTGGGTGTCACCCGACGGGGGGTACCGGAAAGCCGGCTGGCTGCGTCGAACATCGGTGGACGGCACGGTCCTGGCGCGCGTGACGGGCCGCCAGGAGCGCGACGCGTTCGCGATCTCGCCCGTCAAGCTCCCGGGCTCGCGGATCGTGGTTGTCGGCGGGCAGCGAATCCGGGGTGGAGAAGACGAGGCGATGGAGGCGGATGGCGTGCGCCGGCTGGGTCCCGCCGAGCTGGAAGATCTGTCGGTGGCGGTCGCCGGGGTGGACGCGGACACCTGGTACCTGCACATCGACGGATCCGTTTTCGCCCCCGGCGTCCTTCCCGCGGCCGACGAAGCCGCCACGGACGGCCTCCACCCGGACCACCTGGCGCGGGCCGTCGAGCACGCGTTCGAAGGACGGTCGATCGGCTGCCTGGCCGTCGCCCGCTACGACCTGAATCGAGAGGCCGACACCTCGCTGCCCGCGATGACGGTGCTCCTCGACCGTCTCCTTCTCGCCGCGGGGGGAGAGCCGGCGCCGATCGCTCGCCGGGAGACCGAGGCGCATTGACCGATCTCTTCCGGCAGCAGGCCGAGGAACGGCTGGCGCGGAGCGCGCCGCTGGCCGACCGTATGCGTCCGCACACGCTGGCCGAGTTCGTGGGCCAGGAGCATCTGGTCGGCCCGGGCGGTGTCCTCAGGCGCATGATCGAAGCCGACGAGCTCCACTCGCTGCTCCTGTGGGGCCCCCCGGGGACGGGCAAGACCACGCTGGCGCGGATCATGGCCGAGGCGACCGGAGCCCGGTTCGCTTGGTTCAGCGCGGTGACGATGGGGGTCGCCGACGTGAAGCGGATCGTGGCCGAGGCTCGCGACGCGCTCGGCGAGCGGGGGCAGCGGACCCTTCTCTTCTGCGACGAGATCCATCGCTTCAACAAGGCCCAGCAGGACGCCTTCCTGCCACACGTCGAGAAGGGGCTGGTGACCTTGATCGGCGCGACCACCGAGAACCCGTCGTTCGAGGTCAACGCCGCCCTGTTGTCGAGGATGCGCGTCTACACTCTGGAGCCCCTGGAGCCGGAGCAGATCGGGACCCTCGTCGACCGCGCGCTGGCCGATCCCGAGCGCGGTCTGGGAGAGCGAGGCCTCCTGCTGGAGTCCGCGGGCCGGGAGTTCCTGACCGAGGCGGCCCAGGGGGACGCGCGGATCGCCCTGTCGACCCTCGAGCTCGCGGCCGCTCTGGTCGCGGATGACGCGACGCTGGATCGCGAGCGCCTCGAGACCGCCCTCCAGCGGAAGGCCTTGCGCTACGACAAGGGCGGTGAGGAGCACTACAACATCGTCTCCGCCCTTCACAAGTCGCTGCGCGACTCGGACCCCCAGGCCGGGCTCTACTGGCTGGCGCGCATGCTCGAAGCCGGCGAGGATCCCCTCTACGTGGCCCGGCGGCTCGTGCGCTTCGCCTCCGAGGACGTCGGGCTGGCCGACCCGCGGGCGCTCCCGCAGGCGGTGGCGGCCCAGCAGGCAGTCCACTTCATCGGCATGCCGGAAGGAGCGCTCGCCCTGGCCCAGGTCGTCGTGTACCTGGCGACCGCGCCCAAGTCGAACGCGCTCTACCAAGCCTACGGGCGGGCCACCCGGGACGCCCGGGAGACCGAGCGCGAGGCCGTGCCCCTTCACCTCCGGAACGCCCCCACGGGCCTCATGCGCGATCTCGGCTACGGCACTGGATACCGCTACGCGCACGACGAGGAGGATGCGGTCGTCGACCAGGAGCATCTGCCCCACTCTCTCGCCGGCCGCGTCTATTACGAGCCCACCGACCGCGGCTTCGAGGCCCGCCTCGGCGAGCGCATGGCGGAGCTCGCCGGACGGCTGCGCGAGGTGCGGCAGGCCGCGGGGCGGAAGGCGACCGAATGACGCGTCACGTCGCCTCTCCCGATCGCCCCGAGCGGGCGGTCCTGGTCGCCGTGGGAGGACCGGTCGCCGCCTCGGACGGAGTCGAGTGGTCGCCGGCGGAGCTCCTGGTGGAGCTCCGCGCCCTGGCGATCTCGGCCGGTGCGGAGATCGTCGGCGAGATCACCCAGTCGCGCGAGCGGATCGATCGGCGTCTCTACATCGGACGCGGCAAGGCGCAGGAGCTCGAGCAGGAGGTCGCCGCGAAGGACGCCCAGCTGGTCGTCTTCGACAACGACCTGACGCCCGCCCAGGGGAAGAACCTGGAGGACCTGGTCGGCGTGCGGGTCCTCGACCGCTCGGAGCTCATCCTCGACATCTTCGCGCGTCGGGCGCGGACCGGGGAGGCCAAGCTCCAGGTGGAGCTCGCCCAGCTCCAGTATCTGCTGCCCAGGCTGCGAAGGATGTGGACCCATCTTTCGAGGATCCGGGGCGGGATCGGGCTCAGGGGGCCCGGCGAGACACAGCTCGAGGTCGATCGCCGGGTGATCCGCGACCGGATCGGGACCCTCAAGGAGAAGCTGGCCGGCATCGAGGGCCGCCGCAGCCTCCAGAGGAAGGGGCGCGCCGACATCTGGAATGTCGCCCTGGTCGGCTATACGAACGTCGGGAAATCGACGATCATGAACCGCCTGGCGGGCGAGCGTCTGCGCGCCGAGGACCGGCTGTTCGCGACCCTCGACGCGACCACCCGGCGGATCGGGCTGCCGAACGGGGAGCCGGTCGTCCTGACCGACACGGTCGGGTTCATCCGGGATCTTCCCCACGATCTCGTGGCCTCGTTCCGGGCGACGCTGGAGGAGGTGATTCATGCGGACCTGCTCCTCCACGTCGTCGACGCGAGCGATCCTCAGCCGACGATCCAGATGAACGTCGTGCGCGAGGTGCTGGAGTCGCTCGGCGTCGCGGAGACGCCGACCCTGGCGGTGTTCAACAAATTCGATCGGATCCCGGCCGCGGAACGGGCCGGGGTGAGGGTGCGATGGCTGGCCGAGCACGAGCCGGCGGTGGTCGCGTCGGCGGTCGAGCCGCGCGGCCTGGTATCGCTGCAGGAGGCGCTCGTGCGCTTCGTGGAGACCCGCGAGGTGCATGTCCGGGCGGTCGTGCCGAGCGGGGACGGTCGTCGGCTGGCCCTCGTCCACCGCCTGGCCGAAGTCCTCGAGAGAAGGTACGCCAACGGCCTGGTGGAGCTCGATCTCCGCGCCCGTCCGGAAATCCTGGCGCGGCTGGAACGGGAGGGGATCTCCGTGGACCCGGCTCCGTGACTCCGGGGCCGGCACCATCGCCCCCCGGATGAGCGCGCAGCGCCCGTCCGTCTTCGTGTACGGTGCGGGCCGCGTAGGGCTGGCGATCGCCAACCTCGCCCGACGCGAGGGCGTCCCCGTGGTGGGACTCTGGAACCCACGACCCCTGCGGCCCGAGCGAGCCCGGCTGGCGGAAGGCTTCGCCCTCGAGGTCGGCGGATCGCCTCCGCCGGCGGAAGCCGAGATATGGCTGGTGGCCGCTCCCGACGACGCGATCGCCGAGACCGGGAAGCGGCTGGCGGCCTCGCTTGCCTCCGCCAGCGGTCCCATCCCGCGCTGCGCCGCGCACTGCGCGGGAGCGCACACGTCCGAGCTGCTGGCCCCCCTCGCCCGGGTCGGGGTGCCCTGTGGCTCGTGGCACCCGGCGATGACGTTCCGGGGGGCACCCGATGACCCCCAGGCCCTCGCCCGGGCGGTCGTCGCCGTCGAGGGCGACGCCGCGGCGGCCGGGCCCCTCGAGGGGCTCGCCGATGCGCTCGGCCTCGCGCGGATCGCGGTGGCGGCGGCCAGGAAGGCGGATTACCATGCCGCTCTCGTCCTCGCCGCCAACGGCCGGGTGGCCCTGGACGCGGCCGCGGCCCGGCTCCTGCGGGAAGCGGGGCTCGACGCAGCGACGGCCCGATCCGTGCTGGGACCACTCGTCGAGCGCGTCGAGGAGAACCTGCGAGCGGCGTTCCCCGAAGAGGCCCTCACCGGTCCGGTCGCCCGCGGCGACGTGGGCACGGTGCTCCGGCAGATCGCCGCTCTCGCGGATCGCCCGGACCTGCTGCGCCTTTACCGCTCCATGGGAGTGCTGATCGCGGAGGCCGTGCCGGAGGACCTGCGCGGGGAGGGGCATCGCGAGGTCATGCGCATGATGAGAGAAGGCGAGGGAAGTTGCTGACCCTGAACGACATCCGAACGAACGCCGAGGTCCGGCACTATATCGATCGGGCCGACAGCGTCATGGAATCGATGGGCTATACCGAACACGGGCGACGTCACGCCGCAGTCGTCTCCCGCCGGGCGAGGTCGATCATGGAGGCGCTGAGCTTTCCCACGCGGGCTTGCGAGCTGGCGGCCGTCGCCGCCTACCTGCACGACATCGGCAACATCGCCAACCGCGACCACCACGCCCAGAGCGGAGCCATCCTGGCCCACACCCTCCTGCGCGAGGCCGGCATGGACATCGTGGAGACGATCGAGATCGTCACCGCCATCGGACACCACCACGAGACCGACGGCGCCCCGGTCAGCGATATCTCGGCGGCGGTCATCCTGGCCGACAAGTCCGACGTGCATCGCTCGCGCGTGCGGAACAAGGAGATGATCCAGCTCGACATCCACGACCGCGTCAACTACTCGGTCACCCGGTCCTCGCTGCTCATTGTAGGGCCCCACGCCGCGCGAGAGATGACCGGTGAGCGCGAGGGGAACAACGGCAATCCCGGAGACGGCGGCAAGGCCGCAAACAGCGGCAACCCCGCAAACAGCGGCAATCCCGCAGGCCCGGAGAGCAAGGGAGACAAGCCGGTCGATCGCGACTTCGCGACCGTCACGATCTCGGACGTCGAGGAGGGAGAGGCGCCGCAGGGGCGGCCGGTGATCACTCTGGCGCTCACGATCGACACGTCGATCTCGCCGGTGATGGAGTACTTCGAGATCTTCCTGCCCCGGATGATCCTCTCGAACCGGGCGGCGGACAGGCTGGGGGCCGCTTACAAGCTGGTGATCAACGACACCCCCCTGCTGTAGCCGCGCCTGCTGACGTGCCGTGATGGGGAAGTGGAAGACGTGGCTGGGGATCGCCGTCTCGATCACGGCCATCGCGATCGCGGTGCGCGGCGTCGAATGGTCCGAGGTGTGGCCGGCCCTGGCCCGCGCCGATCGCGGGATCCTGGCCCTGATCTTCGTCCTGAGCCCCATCGTCAACATCTCCGTGCGGGCCTTGCGCTGGAAGATCTTCCTGAGGCCAGCAGCCAGGATCTCTCTCTCCGGCGCGACCAGCGCGACCGCGATCGGCCTCATGGCCAACAACGTGCTCCCGGCCCGCGTGGGTGAGTTCGTCCGGGCCTACGCGCTGGGTCGGCGCGAGCGCGTGCCGGTGACGACCGCCTTCGGGGGACTCTTCCTCGAGCGGCTGTTCGACGGCCTGGCGGTGGTCGGCATCCTCTACGCGGTGACCTGGATGCATGACTTCCCGGACTGGGTGGCCACGACCGTGCGGGTCGCGTTCTACCTCTTCCTCGGAGCGCTGTTGTTCCTTTTCGCGCTCATGGTTCGACCCGCGGCGACGGTCCGTCTCGCCCGCCGCGTCACGGGGCGGCTGACAGGCGCCCGGCTGGAGGACGCCGTGGAACGGTTCCTGGCCACCCTTCTCGACGGTTTCCAGCTTCTCAGAAAGCCTCCGCTCGTGCTGGTGAGCTTCATCCTGGCGCTGTTCCAGTGGTGCCTGCTCACCGGGCTCTACTGGCTGGGGCTCGTCGCCTTCGGCATCGTGGACGGGGTTGGCTGGGTCGGCGCCTTCTTCGTGAACTGCGTGGCGACGCTCGGCGTCGCCGTCCCTTCATCTCCCGGCTTCGTGGGCACGTTCGAGGCGTTCATCGTGAAGAGCCTGGAGGTGTTCGCGGTCGACCGCACGCTGGCGTTCACGTATGCCGCCGGATTCCACGCCGTGAGCTTCATCCCGACGACGCTCGTCGGTCTCGCGTATTTCCTGCGGACGGGGCTCTCGTGGGGCGAGCTCGAGCGCTCCGAGGAGCACGTGGAGGAAGAGCTCGAGGAGGAGTTCGAGGAAGAGATCGCGGGCGATCTCCCGGAGGGGGACAATATAGGAGGGTCCGCCTAGGTGGTCGGCGGCCGGGCCGCGACGCGCGAGGTCTGGCACGCGCCCGCCAAGATCAACCTGTGGCTCGAGATCACCGGCCGCCGGCCGGACGGCTACCACACGGTCGACACGTGCTACCAGGCGATCGACCTCGCCGACACGGTGATCCTGGAGCCTTCCGAGACTCCCGGGGTCTCGTGCACCGTGGAGGGGCCGTTCGCGGAGGGCGCGCCGGAAGGGCCGGACAACCTGGCCGTGCAGGCCGCGCTCGTGCTTGCGGAGCGCACCGGCCACGAGCCCAGGTTGAGGATCCGGCTGATCAAGGAGATCCCCCCGGGGGCCGGGCTCGCCGGCGGCTCCAGCGACGCGGCCGCCGTCTTGGTGGCTCTCGCGCACCGCTTCGCCGTCCCCGAGCCGGACGACACCCTGGTCGAGCTGGCCGCCGAGCTGGGGGCCGACGTCCCGTTCTTCCTCAAGGGCGGCACCCAGCACGCCAGCGGGATCGGGGACCGGCTGCACCCGATCGCGCCACCCGCCGAGCGTTGGGGGATTCTCGTCTATCCCGGTGTGGCCGTCTCGACGTGGTGGGCGTACGAGGCCTACGACCGGGAGAGGGAAGAGAGCTCGCCCAAGACGGCGGGGAGCATCGGGAGCGCCGGGGTCGGGCTCGGGTGGTCCCTGGCGAGCGAGCAGAAGGGAATCAACGTGCTCGCGCCGCTGGTGTGCGACTCCTTTCCCGAAGTCCTCCGGGCGGTTGAAGTCCTGCGAGACGGCCCCGCCCCCTGCGTCGTGATGACGGGCAGCGGGAGCGGCGTCTACTCACTCTACGCGACAGAGGCAGCGCGTGATGCGGATGTGGAGCGTATCGCGGTAGGGATCCAGGACCTGCCCGGCGCCCATCTCTGGCCCTTCGCCTTCATGGATCATGGTGTCGGGCCAACACCGTTGCGAGGTGGCTGAGGGGGGAGGGCTCGAACCGAATTTTGAGAGCTTGTCGACGGGGGGATGCGCCCAAAGGGACCGCGGCGTGCTGACAGAGGTGCGCCGGTTCCACAGCGCGACTCGCCGGTGGCTGGGGGGCCAGGGCTCGAACCTGGTTCTCCTGCTCCAAAGGCAGGATAGCCCCTTGTTTCAAGAAATCTCATCCCCTCCCATCAAGCACGCCAACCCCTTGATTGACAAGCGAATCCCCGTCCCCTAGAATATCAGCACGTTTCAGCGAATCGCGGTGCGGTTGGACGCGACGTGGACGCGACAGCTCCCGGGGGTGTGCTATGCCTACGATGAACATCACCACCCGCTGGCTCCGGAGCGACGCATGTAAGGCGACAAGCGAGCGTCGGCAGACGGATTTTTGGGACACCAACCGGCCGGCGGGCTTCGGGGTCCGGGTCTCGCCGCTGACCGGGGCCAAGACGTTCGTTGTCCGATACCGGGCGCACGGCCGGCGGCGCTGCTACCGGATTGGCACCTACCCCGATACCAAACTCGCCGAGGCGCGGGACGAAGCCCGGGAGGTCCTGCGCAAGGTCCGGCTCGGGGAAGACCCCGCCCTGGTGCGTCAACGCCAGGCGAGGCGCGCGGAGCCAGCCGACGCGTTCGGGGAGTTGGCCGACCGGTTCCTCGAGCGCGAGCCGTCCCGCACTGGCCAGTGCTGGCGACCCAAGACGCGCCAGGAGCGCGAACGCATCATCGAGCACGAACTGCGCCCCCGGTGGGGTGATCTGCGGCTCGACGAGATCACGAAGGCGCACATCATCGACGTAATGGATGAGATCGAGGGACGGGGGGCCAAGATCATGGCCAACCGGGTGCGCTCGCTCATCCATGCGATGCTCCAGTACGCCGTCGATAGCGAGCTGCTGGATGTGAACCCCTGCTCGGCAGTTCGAAAGCCGGTCCGGCGCGAGCGCACACGCGACCGGGTGTTGACGGCCGCCGAGATCAAGAAGCTGTGGAAGGCGCTCGACGACGAGCGGCCCGTCATCCGCGCGCTGTTCCGCTTTCAGCTCCTGACCGGCCAACGGATCGGCGAGACGCTGAGAGCAAAGTGGGACGAGATCGACCGAACGGCGAACCTCTGGAAGCTGCCAGCAGCGAACACGAAGGCCGGGCGAGCCCACCGCGTGCCGCTCTCGCCGCAAGCGCTCGCCGTCCTAGACGAGATCCGGGCCGAGACGGGCGGCAGCGAGTTCGTGTTCGGCTCGCCGTCCGACCGGAGCGACGGACACGCGCACCAGCTGTGGGTGACGCAGCGGGTCCGGTCGGTCCGCGAACGGACCGGCATCAAAGACCTTCGCTCGCACGACCTGCGGCGGACATGTGGGACGGGGATGCGTGACGCGGGTGCAGCGACCGACGTGATCGCGCGCGTGCTCGGTCACGCCGACAGCCTGGCGACCCCTGGCGCGACTCCGATCTACATTGGGTCGGAGCGGTGGTCGGAGCAGGTTGCTGCGCTCACCGCGTGGGGCGCGGAGGTCGATCGCATCCTCTCTCGGAAGCCGCACGAAGCCCAAGATCGCCGGCCGCATCGGCTGAGCGCGACCCCGCAGCATTCCGGCTCGCTTCGCCCGGCCACAGCTGCGACGCGGAAGGGCGCTGGCGGCAAGTTGCTTTCTTTCAGAGAGGTAGGGAGGCGCACGGGCGCGCCGAGGGCGACTTACAAGCAGGGGGTCCCAGGTTTGAATCCAGGTGCGCCCACCACATATCCAGTTGGCTACTAAGGATTTACGCTGTATGATCGGAGAGGCAGGTTACGAACGGACCCGCCTAACAGCATCTCGCACACCCGCGCCACAACGACATCCGACGGACTGAAATAGAAATCTCGCAGCCCTACCTCCGCAGCCGTACCTTCGTGACCCGGGCGTCGAGCTCGCTGACAAAGAAGAACTCGTCGGCGATGGGGCTCGCGGCAACACCGCAGCAGTGAATGTTCGACAGGAGGGGCGTCCTATAGAGCGGTAGGTCCAGCCCGCGATCGACGAAGAGCCCCTTGATGGACACCCCCGAGAAAGCTACGAACCGCCCGTCAGCCGAGATCGCGGCAGCGTTGGGACCGCTGTTGCAAAGGAGAGGCGCTGCGCATGTGCGCGCACCGCTGTCGCGGTCGATGATCATGCGCCGGACGAGGCGCCCGTCGGCCGCGTTCAAGACCAGGAAGTGTCGGCGACCTTCGTGCTGCACCCCCAGCGTCAGCCGTATGACATAGATCCTCTCTCCGTCCGCCGAGAACGACACCGCATCGTTGACCGTGAACGCCTCGGGTGGGAGAGGTTCGGGCGGATCCGACAGCGCAAGGTCGGTCGACCAGATGGGCACGAGGTTCTGGGCATCCAGCAGGAGGAGGTCGCTCGGCCCTTCCGTCCTCAGCAGGGGCAGGGCGATCCGGCTCCTGTCCGGCGATACGGCGAAGTTGCGGATCCCGGCGTCCAAGGGAATCCGGAACTCACGCAGGACCGCACCCGTCTCGGTGTCGATCAGCGCCAAGCCGCTGCCGCGTCCCCCGACGAGAGCCCGCCGACCGGGAAACGCCTCAACGCCGAAGCTACCGATCGTCGTCCCAAACCGACGTAGAAGCTCCAGCCCTCCGACCGTCGAAAGCACAGCCAAGTCAAAACCCCGGTCCGCCACGTACAGGAGATCCTCGTCCGGCGCCGCAGATAAGCCCCACGCGGCCGTGGGGCCAAAGTCTTCCAGGTTCAGGCTGTCTGTCACCGCCAGCGACGCGGCATCCAGGGCGTAAACCGGGGGGTCGCTCGGTCGCTGGACCCCAACGAAAAGCTGTTCTCCTTTGCGATCGATCGCGATCCCAACGAAGAAAGCGTCCGTGGATTGGGACGGCAGCTCTGCCGATCCCAGCACCTCGATCACCGCCGGGTCGTTGACGACGACGAACTCTTCGCGGCTCTCGCGCTCCTGGCCGCGCTCGAGAAGGATTTCAATCCGGTGCGGGCCGATATCTTCGAAGCGATAGGGGACCGCGACGCGCTCGGAAACGTCTCCCGAGGCATCCGGGTCTCCGTCCCCATCGAGATCGACTTCGTACTGCCAGGGGGCCTGAGCGCCAACCGAGGAACTTGGAGGCAGAGGGTCAAGGATCACCTCCCCGGTCACTGGGGCGTCCCCGAACCCGAGCGTGGCATAGACCCGGGGCGCCGCAAGGGCCCCGGGGTCTGTCGGCGGGCCGGTCGCATCCGAGCAGCCCCCGATGAGGAGAGAGAGCAGAAGGCCACCCGCGGCGGATCGCATTTCGGCCCTAGCGGGTCGCGGTCAGCTCGACGCGCGGGAAGGTCTGGGGGACGGCGGCGCCTTCGACGAGCTGGAGCGGGATCTCGAAGATCAGCCCCTCGCCGTTGAGCTTCCCGTTCCCCACCCGTGTCCCGTGCACCACGACCCGCCCCGGGGCTACGGCCTCCAACTCGATCCGATGGCTCCCGCCGCGCACGCCCGGCTTCACCTTGCCGGGCTCGAAGATCGCGGGATCGTAATCCACTGCCATGTGGAAATCGACGTCCCATGGATCGACAAGGCTCGCCTCGTAACGGAGCAGGAACTGACCCGTCGTCTCGATCTCCTCGACCGGTAGCGGGAAGTCACGTGCCTCGACCGCATGCACGACCTCGGCTTGGGGGAAGCTCCGCCAAGACGCCACGGCGGCCTGCACCGACTCCGGGCTCAGCCGGGCCAGCAGCCACTCGACCGCGCGGCTGGCGGCCGGCGGCGGCTCCGAGCCCACCTTGACGAAGCTCCGTGTCCCGATCGAGTCGCCGAAGGAGACGCCCGACTTCTTCATCTTCCAATAGTTGTTCTGCCAGCCCGTGTGGGCACTCATCATCCCCACATTGAAGTAGTAGCTCTTGGTCTGGTTCGTCGCCGTGGATCCCGAACCGTAGGCCACCGAGGTTGGGCTCCAGTACTGGCTTGGCATCTGGAAGAGCCCGAAGGCGGTCCCCGTCCAGGTCTCGGTCCCCACGTTCTTGAGCGTCACGCTGGTCGCATACCATGTGTACTGTGTGGCCGTGCCGGGCAGGGTGTGACTCACCCACTTGGCGCCCAGCGCCGGCCGGGTGGTGATGTCGAACCGGCACACGCCCGAGACGGCATAGTTGCCGCCTTGGCTCTTGACATCGTTCCCGTCCCGTAGCAGGTACCGCAGCCAGAAGGTTCCAGCCTGAGAGAAGGTCACGGTCTTCGTGCTCTGCGTGTTGAACTCCACGCCACTGAAGTCGGTCGTGAACACTTCCACCTCGGCGTTGGGGATGGTCTTCCACGCGAACTTGTAGGAGCTTCGCCCGCCCTTTGGGGCGGCCGTCAGGCTGAAAGAGTCACCCACAAAGCCCGTGAAGGTAGCCGGCGTCCCGGTCTGGAAGAGTGCTTCGAGCTTGGTCGACGCAATCGGCTGGACGGGATCGCTCGGCCCGGCGGGTAGGACGCTCCCGGAACAGGAACCGGATGAGGCGACGTTGAATTCGACCTTCTGGTCGCCGGCAAAGAGATCGAAGAAGGTCCCGTTGGCCCCGCCCGTATCGATGTGATTGTGGGCCATGGCCACCGAGCAGCGCTGCGTAGTGGTCGCCGGCGGGATGGGGGAAACCGTGAGCCTGACCCACCACACGCCGTTCCAGAGGTTGGGAGTCCCCTGGCCCGGGTTCTTGAACCCGTCAAACCAGGAGAAGCCCCCGCAGCTGCTGGCACCCGGAACTTCGCATTCAACTCCGCTGCTGATCGACGCCGATGCCTCGGTGACGATCTTGTTGAACTCGCTTCCCTTATAGTACCTGCCGAACTTCGGCCTGAAGGTCACCGAGTAGCGACTGACGCTGGTCGGAAACTGCCCGCTCTCCAGGATCTGTCCGTCGCCCTCGCCGGAGATAGCCGGAGAGAGCGGGCGAGAGGGGCTTTTCGTGGTTTGCTCAATACCGCTCGGCTCTTCACAAGAGATCAAGCCGACAGCAACGAGAAGCGCTGCCAAGAACGATCGGGTGATCATGTACGCGGACTCCTTGCGGACCCACCGCACCTGGAAGGACGGGTGCAGGACCCCTCAGGGGCTGGGCTGGTTGGACCCCTGGTTACGTGCTTCGTAGGGCCTCGCGCAAAAACGCCCGTGAGGAGGCGTTTCATGTGAGCGCTTGTCGAAGCATGTCAAAGTTTAAGCTATTCTATCAGATTCTTCTTCTATCTGTCAACCGTTGGGCCCCGAAAGTCGGCCACTCGCTGCAGATCGCGCCTCAGCTTTGGGCTCGGTCTTCGGCCGGGGAAGCTCACGGGGTCGAATTCCGAGGGGTCGACGGACACCACGAAACGGTCCGGATCCGTCGCGCTGGTCCAAGTGACGGTGATGGAGTCGACGATCCTACGGAGGGGGGAGGCCGTCGCCAGGCGTAGAGCCAGAATCGAGTTCATCCAATGGGTCGTGAGGTCACGGTGGGTCCTCCCGCCCTCGATACTGCCGGTCTGCCCGGGGGGCAGGGGAGCAGGCGAAGGCCGGGATGCGGGAGGCACTGAACGGTCGGCGCCGGGACTGTGGCGCCAAGGACCGGGACATCGAACGGCTCCAGCGGGAACTCGAGAAGAAGCGGCGCATCATCGCCGAGGTAGTCGAGGAGAACCTCGAGCTAAAAAGGGGGTCCTGAAGCTGGACTCGCAGTCCCGTTTCTCGGCGGCGGAGAAGACCGCGGTGCTGGCCCTGGTCGCGCGCACGCACGAGCGGACGGGCTGGACGGTGCGGCGCATCCTGAAGCGGCTGGGGGTGGCCCGTGCGCGCTACTACGACTGGCAGCGGCGGGCGCAGAAGAAGCAGCTCGCCGATCTCCGACCGGAGGCGCAGCCGGCGTGGGCGATCCTGCCGGAGGAGACGGAGGCGGTGATCGGCTACGCGCTGGCGCATCCCAAGGATGGCTACCGCCGGCTGAGCTGGCAGATGGTGGACGCCGACATCGCCTATCTCAGTCCGTCGAGCGTGTATCGCATCCTCTCCGAGGAGGACCTGTTGTATCGCTGGAAGCGGAGCCGCGCGCGCGGCCCAGCCGCCGGTCGAGCCGACGCGGCCCCATGAGCGCTGGCATACCGACCTCATGTACCTCCGGCTGGCCGACACGTGGTACTTCCTGGTGACGGTGCTGGACGCCTACAGCCGCTATGTGGTGCACTGGGATCTGTTGACCTCGATGACGGCGGCCGATGTGCGGCAGGTGGTCCAACAGGCGTTGGAGAAGACGGGCGCGAAGCCGCGGATCGTGAGCGACAACGGCACCCAGTTCACCGGCCGCGAGTTCCGGCACCTGATCCGGCTGTTCGAGCTCGAGCACATCCGGATCCGGACCTATCATCCCGAGTCCAACGGGCGGATCGAGCGCTTCCACCGCTCCACCCGCGAGGCGCTGGCCGACGAGGAGCTTGTCAACCTGGCGCGGGCACGGCAGATCATCGGCCGTTGGGTCGACCACTACAACCACGAGCGGCTGCACGCTTCGCTCGAGTACCTGCCGCCGGCCGAGTACTATGCCGGTGAGCCGGAGAAGCGACTCCATGAGCGGCGCGAGAAGCTGGACCAGGCCAGAAGAAGAAGAGAGCGGATCAATCGCGAGCGGCTTCAGGCCGCAGCCTGAACCAATGGAGAAGTGTCACTCTTCGCATCAACCGGAAAGTCCGAAAGGCTGTGAAGCGCTACACGATCAGCATAAGCTCCGTATCCACGCTTCGGGGGTACTCCGTGGACCCAGTAATCCGGGCAACCACATTTCGGGTGATCGAGCCGACTTTTAAAATAGATAATCTTGCAAATCCAGGCAATGCAAACCCAAGTCACAGGGGCCGAGCCGGGACAGGCCCTGATGGGCCTTGCATTATTGTATTATGCAATGTTATGATTTTGGGCATGAGCGAAGCCATGACCGAAAGAATCGCCCGGCGGCTGAAGACACGCCGTGAGGCAGTGGGCCTCAGTCAGGACGACCTCGCTCGCCGGATGAAATTCAATAACCGCCAGACTTTGACAGCGATTGAGAACGGGCTGCGGAGAACTAGGCCCGCCGAGCTTGCCGCTGCTGCAGAGATCCTCGGAGTGGAGCCGGATTTCTTCACTGACCGGTATTCAGCAGCTGGCGAAGCATCATTTTCCTTTCGAGCAGAGACGAGCGATGAGACGGATCTAGAGTCATTCGAGTTCCAGGCCGGTCGCTGGATTGCCACCTACAGGGAACTCGGTGCAGAAGAGGGGCGATCGACTTCATTTCTTGCACCTTCCCTATCTCTTTCGCGTCGGTCGTCCTATGAGGACGCCCAGCTTGCCGCAGATCAGGTTAGCCAGAAGCTCGGATTGGGCAGATTCCCTGCGCGGGAGCTAGAGGTAGCTCTCGAGAGAGAGTGGGGCATTCTAGTGCTCTACGTCGATCTGCCAGAGGGGATCTCCGGGGCCGCCTCACGGATCGAGGGTTTGCAGGCGATCCTTATCAATCGAAACGAATCACCCGGTCGCCGGAACTACGATCTCGCCCATGAGCTATTTCATCTTCTGACCTGGGATGTGATGGTCCCCCCTCGCATAGATATCGCCAAGAGCTCGCGAGATTCAATGAGGGTCGAACAGCTGGCTGATAACTTCGCAGCTGCGCTGCTGATGCCAGAGTCCACGTTGCGGGACTGGTTGAACAGCGGATCACAGGTACCCCCTTTGACCGAATGGATTGCCCTCAAGGCCCAAGAACTCGGAGTGAGTAGTCCCGCACTCAGATGGCGGCTTCACAATCTTGGTTACATCTCAAAGTCCGATTTGTCGAGGGAGGAAGAACTCCCGAAAGAGTCGCTGCGGGTCCGCGATAAACCGCAACTCTTCAATGCTAGCTTCGTGCAACGTGTCTATTCGGCTGTGGAGTCGGGCATGCTCAGCTTGAGGCGAGCAAGCCGGCTCTTAGGCTTGGACACGGTGGACTTCGCGAACCTTTGCAAGGCATACGGTCGGCAGCTCTCGTACGAAGTCTAGGCGGGGGGTGTCCTGACTGCCCAAGTCCATTTGTTTGATACGAACTCTATCATAGAATCGGTACGTACTGGGTGCTGGCGGGCTATAACAGGTGGCCTCACAATCGAAACCGTGGTTGTGTGTCGAGAGGAGTGCGCGCGGGGTGACAGGCTGTCCGCCGGGTACGTGGCAGTGTCCGAGCGCGAACTATCAAGGCTTGCGGCGGTTCATTCGGTATCATTGAAAGAAAGGTCCGCACTACTTCTACATGAAGGTGCAGACGGGTTGGACGCTGGAGAAAGGGACCTCTTCGCGCTGTCAACAGCGGTTGAGAAGTGGACAGAAGCAGCGGTTTAGAATTGGACACTAGAGCGGTCCGAAGTTTCAGGGTGGCATGGGTGTCCTCCATCAGCTGGGGTTGAGACCGGCGGCGCGTCGGTGTCGGAGTCGGTAGCTCTCGCCACGGATGTTGATGGTGGTGGCGTGGTGGAGCAGGCGATCGAGGAGCGCGGTGGCGAGGACGGGCTCGGGGAAGATCTCGCCCCACTGTCCGTAGCTCTTGTTGGAGGTGACGATGGTGGCCTTGGCGGCCTCGTAGCGCTTGCTGACGACCTCGAACAGGAAGGTGGCGTCGGCGGGCTCGAGAGGGAGGTAGCCGAGCTCGTCGAGGAGGAACAGATCGGCCCGCTGGATGACGCGGAGGAGGACGTCGAGGCGGTTCTTCTCACGCGCGGCACGCGATTTGATGGCCAGGTCGTGGAGGGTGAGGAAGTAGGCGCGGTGACCGTGCTCGATGGCCTTGAGGGCGAGTCCGATGGCGAGGTGGGTCTTACCGACGCCGCAGGGCCCCAACAGCAGAACGTTCTCGCCGTGGTGGATGAAGCGCAGGGTGGCGAGCTCGTCGATGACATCGCGTGGCACCTGGGGCTGGGCGTCGAAGTTGAACGCCTCGAGGGTCTTTGGGGCGGGCAGGGCCGCCAGCTTGAGGTTGGTGGTGACCCGGCGCTCGAAGCGAGCGGCGAGTTCACGCCCCAACAGGTCGTCCAGGACCTCGACCGGCAGGCGGTCGTTTTTCTGGGCGGCTTCGAGGACGGGATCGAGGGCGGCCAGGGCGGCGTCCATCTTGAGCCGTTCGAGGTGCTCGCGGGCGCGCTCGTAGCTGACGGCGGCACTCACACGGCCTCGGCGAAGCGCTGATAGACGGCCAGCTCGCGCACCTGGACCTCAGGTGCGATGCGATCCAGTCGTTGGAGCCACGCTGTCTCGGCGGGGGTGGCGAGCTGAACGAAGCGGGGTCGGTGCCGGCGGCTCTGGGCCTTGATGGCCCCGCCCCTGGTGAGGGCGCGGATCGCCGTGGCGTGCTCGGCCAGGGTGACGCGGCCGCTCCCCTTATGGTGTCGCTGATGGCGGGCCACGATCCGCTCGCCCAGGTAGACGGTGAACGGATCCCCCACCGCTTCGCCTTCAGGGCGCAGGGTCACGGTATGGCCCACGGCGACGGGATCGACGCTGTAATCGACGCCGCGGTAGCGGATGTGGCTGTCGCGGTGGGCGATCCGGATCTCGATCGGGCGGGTGTCATAGACCGGAAGCGCTGCCAGGGGCCGCAGCTCGACCATCTCGCGGGCGTGCCGGTCGACCGGCCGCTCGCCGGTCGTGCCATGGACACGCACGTTGGCGACGGTGTCGAGCCACACCTCGAGCTGGCGGTTGAGGTCGTCGAGATCGGTGAAGCGGCGGCCCTCGAGGAAGCTCGTCTTGATATAGCCGATCCCACGCTCCACCTTGCCCTTGGCCTGCGGCCAGTAGGGCGGGCAGGCGACCGGCAGGAAGCCGTGGTGTTCGGCAAAGTCGAGGAAGGTCGGGTTCCAGCGCACGGCTCCGGTGGCCACGTCGTGGCTCTCGACGGCCTGCTTCATGTTGTCGACCAGGATCTCGGCCGGGATGCCGAGCCGCTTGAAGGCGGCCTGGAGACAGCCCAGCAGCGTCGGCAGCTTGGAGCTGGTGGTGAACCGGGCGTAGGTCATGCGGCTGTAGCCCAGTACCATGACGAACAGATACAGTGTCTTGGACTCGCCGCCGACGGTGATCGTCCCGCACTCGCCCCAGTCGATCTGCGCCTGGCGGCCGGGGACGGTCTCGAAGCGCTCGATCACCCGACGGGTGAGCTCGGCCTTGAGCGGACGGATGAAGTCGCGCAGGATGGTCAGCCCGCCCGTATAGCCCTTACTCTCGATCTCCTGGCCCAGCACCGTGGCCGGCAGGTCGAACTCCTCCAGCCGCGAGCGGAGGTGGTCCTTGAACGGGTCGAGCTTACTGCCCCGCGATCGTCGCCGCTTGGGGAACGGCTCCGTGCGCGTCAGGTGATTGTAGACCGTCTGGCGGGATACGCCACAGCGCCGGGCGATCGCCGCCTTCGGCACCCCTTGTCGCGCGAGGAACTTGATCTGCATGGACATCTCCCGTAGCATCACGGTTGGAAGCCCTCCGGCGTGGGGGGAGCGTTCTTCGGCAGATGAACAACTTCCCCATCCTAAGCGCCGCGAGGGCTTCTTTCATGGCGGGGCGGGAACGCAAGCCAGCTCCCGCCCTCCGAGTG
This sequence comes from Gemmatimonadota bacterium, assembly GCA_050732935.1. Taxonomy (GTDB): domain Bacteria; phylum Gemmatimonadota; class Gemmatimonadetes; order JACCXV01; family JAHWKZ01; genus DASRVA01. Next base: position 10,395 of record JBOHRW010000167.1, on the reverse strand, counting down.
AGAGTGTCCACCTTCAAACCGTTGCTTCTGTCCAGCTTAAAACCGTCGATGACAGCGCACGCGTACGCCCGGGAGGACGACTTGTGGCGTATCTGTTCCCCTGACCGAGCCTCGGTAAGAGTCGCTGTCGCGTTGGGATGGGCGAACCGGCTAATATGTATGGAGGATGCTCTACGGGCGGTGGGAGCGCGGCCCAAGATTCCTTTGCGAGACCATTTCAAGGGTCGCTGGCTGTCTACAGAGCGTACGAAGGCCCTACTGGATCACCCTCCGTAGGCACTACTAACTATCCGATTCAGATTAACTGACCCGGCCCGGTGTTCATCCAGTCGCTTCCTCGCTTTCCGTGTAACGGTCATAGTCAAACCCACCAACGTAGAACTCGAATACAGGTGCACCTGCCTGATATATCTCGGGCTGAATCCGCAGAATCTTTGCGTTCCGCATACGTTGAACGAACCGATGGTGATTGCGAATGAACCCCGTGGTATTATGATCGCTGGGACCTCCCGCGCTCCATCGCTGCATCCGGCCTTCGTCGAAGCGCACTCTTAGCCGGCAGCTGCTGTAGACCGCCGAGGAGGCACCTGGATCGACGACCGAGGAAGTGGTCGCGGAGGAGCCCCCGCTCGAGGCCGCGTTCATGTGAGCGACCCTCCTGCGTGAGGTCTGCCCAGCACGAGCCGAAAACCCTTGATGGCCACAATACGAACCGGCACCGGAGGAGCGCAACGCGCCGAGCCTCCTGCCACGCCCCTACGGTGGAACCGCGCCGGCACGCCCAGGCGTCCCGAGACAGGCGATCTCCCGCGATGCCGCCCGTGGGCCCCGACGATCCGAGATTGAGCCTCCTGGACGCGATATGGACGCGATTCCGGATTCTAGAGTTGGTGGCCAGTTTAGACGCACCGACGTAACTCAGTGCTAGACAACGTGGCTGGGGGGCCAGGGCTCGAACCTGGTTCTCCTGCTCCAAAGGCAGGCGTGTTGCCGGTTACACCACCCCCCAGCGATCCGTGGGCACCCTGAATCTAGGAAGACGGCGGGGCGGACGCCCGCTGGGACCCCCTGCTAGACTCCCGGCATGAGCCGTGGGACGACGCTCTGGATCGCCAGGGGCCTGGCGGTCGTGGGCTTCCTGGACGCCGCCTATCTGACCGCGACCCATTTTGCGGGCGGCGCCCCGGCCTGCGGGCCGGGGGGCGGCTGCGAGCTCGTGACGACGAGCCCGTACGCCACCTTGGGCCCCGTCCCCATCGCCGCCATCGGCCTGGGCTATTACGCCCTGGTCAGCCTGATCGTGTGGGCCCCAGCGGGTAGCCTCTCCCAGGGACTGGTGCGGGCGCTCCTCCTGCTGACGGGGACGGCCGTGGTCGTCTCGGCGATCCTGTTCTATCTGCAGGCGGCCGTGATCGGGGCGTGGTGTCGCTTCTGCCTGCTCTCGGCAGGCGTGACCGCGCTTCTCTTCCTGACCGCGCTGGCGCTGTCGCGATCGACACGCGGGACGGAAGAGCTACCGGCGGGGCCGTGAACGGCCGCGGGGTCAAGCCTCCTCGAACAGGATCGCACGATCCTCGAGGCGGCCCGGTCCGCCCGCGCCGGCGACCGCGAAGCGGCCCGGCCCAAAGATCGACGCCGAGCCGTACTCGCCGCCCTTGTTGAGGGCGTAGAAGGAGACGTTGAACGATGGCCGTCCGTCCTCACGCTGGAGGCGCTCCTCGACGTTGTTCTCGACGATCCGCCGGCAGCCGTCGAGGCACGCCTCGGTCGGGGATCTCCCCTCACGCATCCGCTCGACGATGTAGAACGACGTCAGGTTCAGCAGGTTGGCCTCGCCACGACCGGTCGAGCCGGCCGCGCCGATGTCGTTGTCCACGTAGAGGCCCGCGCCAATGATCGGAGAATCGCCGACCCGGCCCGGAATCTTGAAGAACAGGCCGCTCGTGGTCGTGACCCCGCCGATGTCGCCGTTCTCGTCCACGGCGCAGCAGTTGATCGTCCCGGTCGGTCGGCGCTCCTCGGGGCCGAAGAGATCGGGGTTCCTCTCGATGATCTCCTGAGCCAGCGGCGTGAACCCGCTCGTGTCGGGCGGCAGGTAGTCGTCCCCCTCGCCGAGCGTGCCCCGCCAGTACAGCCAGACCTGGCGCGCTGTCTCGGTGAGAAGCTCCTCTATCTCGAAGCCGTGCTCGACCGCGAAGCGCTGGGCGCCCTCGCCGACCAGCAGCACGTGGTCGGTCTCCTCCATGACCAGCCGGGCGACCCGTGAGGGGTGCTTGATGCCTTCCAGCGCGGCCACCCCGCCCGCGCGGTGGGTCGGCCCGTGCATGCAGCACGAGTCGAGCTGGACCACGCCGAGGTCGTTCGGGAGCCCGCCGTAGCCGACCGTGTAGTCGTCCGGATCGGCTTCCACCAGGTACACGCCCTCGATTACGGCGTCGAGCGGATCGCGACCCTCGCCGAGAACCTCGAGCGCGCGGGTAACGGCCGCCTGGCCGTTACCGCTCGCCACGACGACCGGCCCGGCGGTCGCGCGGGAGACAGATGACCGCGTCCGGCGCCAGGCCCCGGCCGCCTCCCGGGGCCCGGCCAGCGCCGTCCCTATGCCCGCCGCCAGGCCCGTCCGGAGGAAGTCGCGGCGTGTGGCCCGACTCACGGTTCCGTCTCCGCCGGGGTGCCTTCGCCCTCGCCCGCTGATTGCCGGGCGCTGGCCTCGCCCCGCGTCTCGGACTCGATCACGAGCGAATCGAGAAGAACGCGTCGGACGCCGAGGACCGACTGCGCGTTCCCGCGGGCGATCGACATCTCGAAGCGCGAGGGCACGGTTCCCACGAGCGTCACCTCCTGGTTCCGGCTGTGGGCCTCGAGCTGGATGTCCTCCCGGTCGAGACGCGGATCGGCGTCGAGGCTGGCCTGCACCTGGCTCTCGATAATCGAGTCCGCGACCGCGGGGACCTGCTCCCCGGCGGGAGCCGGGGCCTCCTCCTCGCCGTCTCCGCCCGCGCAACCCGCGACGAGCAGCAGCACGCCCGCGAGGACGGCGAGCGACGGAAAGCGAACGTTCAGCATTCGACTCCTCCTGGTGGATCGGGGAAAGAGAGCCGGCCCGCTGGGCGCCGGCGGTGATGACGCGCTCACATCGGGTCCGACCCGAGGGTCGAGGACCCGTCTTCGCGGCTCAGAAAGTAACGAACCACGCTCGCGAAGGCGTCCGGCTCCTCGAGGAAGGGGAAATGACCGCTCTCCTGGAAGGCCACGAAGCGGGCCGTCCGCAGATGGCCGCGGAACTGGAGCTGGTACTCGGGCTGCACCACGCGGTCGCTCTCGCCATAGACGAGGAGCGCCTGGGCGCGGATGTTGGGCAGGGCCGGCCGCAGGTCGTAGTTCGCGATCCCCGCCGCGACGGCGCGGTTCACGCGCGAGCTGAAGGCGATCGCGTCGACGAACGCGTCGCGGTCGGCGGGCTCGAGCGGGCGATGGAAGTAGAGCGGCAGGACCAGGCGGAAGCGCTCGCGGAACGTCGCGTCGTCGAGCTCCTCCGTCTGCAGCTCCTTCAGGCGCCGCTGGGCGTCCTCGGAGAGCTCGCCAACGGCCTTCCTGTAACCCTCCTGAAACGCCCGGGTCGGAGCGCCGCCGATCAGGACGAGCTTCGAGAGGCCATGGGGATGGTAGAGCGCGTAGAGAAGTCCCAGCACGGTGCCGAAGGAATGCGCCAGGATCGCCGGCCGCTCGAGCCCGAGCGCGCTTCGCACCGCCTCTATGTCGTCCACGTGCCGGGATAGCGCCAACGGCTCGTCCGTCTCGGGGATGCCCGAGCCGCCGCACCCGCGCTGGTCGTAGACGATCAGGTGATGGTCGCGGGCCAGCTCGCTCAGGCCCGGACCGAAGCGCTCAGGGTCTGGAAAGAAGTAGGAGCCGTCGAGGCCGGGTCCGCCATGGAGGCAGAGGAGGGGGGGTCCCGTTCCACGTCCGGTCTCGCGGACCAGGACCGAGAAGCCGTCCAGCTCGAGCCGGCTCGTCGTGAGATCGGAGCTCGCCACGACGGGCCAAGATAGGCCACCGAGGTCGGCCTGGAAAATCGATGGATCCGGAGCTGGACATGGGTCCGCTGGCGATGCTATCTCCAGGGCGTGAGCGGACCCTCTGCCGGCGCCATCACCGTCGAGTGGCTGGGCGACGAGCGCTTCCACGCCGTCACCCCGTCCGGGATCGAGCTTCCGATCGACGGCATGCGGGAGAGGGGGGTCTCGCCGATGGAGACGCTGGGGGTGGCGCTCGCTACCTGCATGGGGATCGACGTGGTGGACATCCTGAAGAAGGGGCGCGAGGATCTGACCGGTTGCCGGGTCCGCATGGATGGGACGCGCCGCGATGATCCTCCCCGGCGCTACACGGCGATTCGGCTCGTGTTCGAGCTCACCGGCTGGAGCCTGAGCCGTGCCAAGGCCGAGCGCGCCGTCCAGCTCAGCCGGGACACCTATTGCTCGGTCTGGAACTCGATGGCTCCCGACATCGATCTGGAGGTCGAGCTCGATCTCCGGGAACCGCTGCTGGTGGAGGGCGACACCTGACGTCGACCCCCTCGGGGTGCGATCAGGCCGTCCTCCATCCCCCCCCCGGGTGGTTGACGCCTTTTTGGCTCTCCAGCTACATTCCTCGGCTCTTTCTCGACCGGTGCAGCGGGTTCCCATCATCGAACGAGAGGCTGGACGGTGGGCGTCACCCACGAGCTCCGGCTGCTGAGCGGCGGCTCGAACCCCGCACTGGCGGCCGAGATCGCGGAGCACATGCAGATCCGTCTTGCGGACGTGGAGCTGCGTCGGTTCGCGGACGGGGAGATCTTCGTCAAGATCAACGAGAACATCCGCGGCCGCGACGTGTTCATCGTCCAGTCGACGAATCCGCCCGCGGAGAATCTCATGGAGCTCCTGCTCCTGATCGACGCGGCGCGGCGCGCTTCCGCGCACCGGATCGCGGCGGTCGTCCCTTACTTCGGCTACGCGAGGGCCGATCGCAAGGACCAGCCGCGCGTGGCTATCAGCGCGAAGCTGGTGGCCAACATGCTGACGCAGGCGGGCGCCGATCGTCTCATCACGATCGACCTCCACTCGCATCAGGTGCAGGGGTTCTTCGACATTCCGCTCGACCACCTGTACGCTTCGCCCGTTTTCCTGGACTACTTCCGGGCCAAGGGGTTGAAGAACGTAGCGGTGGTCGCGCCCGATGTCGGAGCGGCGAAGATGGCGCGCGGGTTCGCCCGGCGGCTGGACGCCACGATGGCGCTGATCGACAAGCGGAGGCCGGAGGCGAACGAGGCCGAGGTCGTCCATCTGGTCGGTGACGTGGCCGGTAAGACGGCGATCCTGATCGACGACATGGTCGACACGGCGGGAACGTTCGCCGAGGCGGCCCATGCCCTGAAGACGAACGGGGCCTTGAAGATCTACGGTTGTGCGACGCACGCGCTCCTGTCCCGGGACGCGTGCGAGCGGCTGGGGTCGGCCCCTTTCGAGGAGGTCTGCGTGACCGATACGCTCGACATCCCGGAGGGACGGACCTTCCCGCAGCTCAGGGTGCTTTCGATCGGAGAGTTGCTGGCCAAGGCCATCACGTACAATCACGAGTATCAGTCCGTCAGCTCTCTTTTTCCCGATTAGCAGGCGATCGAAGATGGCCACTGTTGGGGATGATGAACGGGTAAGCATGGTCTACTGGAAGGAGCGATAGCATGACAACGAGCGCGAGCATCACCGCCCGGCGGCGTGAAGAGACCGGCAAGGGGGCCGCCCGCACGCACCGACGCGCGGGCCGGGTCCCGGGAATCCTGTACGGGCATGGGGAGGAGTCCGTGTCCCTCAGCGTCGACGAACGAGAGCTCTCCCGGCTGGTCCATTCGATCTCGATCGAGAACACGATCGTCGACCTCGAGATCGGGGACGGAGCCTCCTACAAGGTCCTCATCCGGGAGCTGCAGCACCATCCGTATCGGAACGAGATGCTCCACGTCGACTTCTTCCACGTTGCGATGGACGAAAAGATCTACGTGGAGATCCCGATCGTGCTCCTGGGCACACCGGTCGGCGTCAAGAACAAGGGTGGGGTGGTCGATCACTCGCTCCGCGAGCTGGAGGTGTATTGCCTGCCCGGAAACATCCCCGAGAAAGTGGAGGTGGACATCTCGAACCTCGACATCGGAGAGGCGGTCCACGTCTCCGATCTGAGCATCTCGGACGTCGAGATCGAGACCGATCCCGAGCGCTCTGTCGTGGCGGTCCTGGCCCCGACGGTGATCGAGGAGCCCGAGGAGGAGGTGGTCGAGGAGGAGCTCCTCGAGCCCGAGGTCATCGGCCGGGCGCGTGAAGCGGGCGAAGAGGGCGAGGACGAGTCGCGTCGCGAGGGGAAGCGCGAAGGCAAGCGCGAGGCCGAGGAAAAGAAAGAGTAGCGAGCGCTGGCCATCCGGATCGTCGCCGGTCTGGGAAACCCCGGTCCCGAATACGAGGCGACCCGTCACAACGTCGGCTTCCGGGTGCTCGATGGGCTCGCCGGCGAGCACGGGATGGCGTGGAAGCGTCGCGGCGACCGCCTGCAGGCGATCGACGAGATCGATGGCCGGCCGGTGACGCTGGTGAAGCCGCTGACGTGGATGAACGCGTCGGGTCGGGCGCTGGCGGCCCTGGCGCGGGAGGAGCCGTTCGAGCTCGAGGAGCTGCTGGTCTGCTACGACGAGCTCCAGCTCCCGATCGGGCGGCTGAGGATCCGGGCGTCGGGCTCGCACGGTGGCCACAACGGGATGCGCTCGGTGCTCGAAGCGCTCGGCACCGAGAGCGTACCGCGTCTGCGGGTCGGTGTCTTCCCGGAGAGCGGGGGGGTTAGGGACGCGACGGAGTTCGTCCTGCGTCCCTTCCGACGCCGCGAGGAGCCGATCATCGGGGAGGCGATCGCGCGCGCGGTCGACGCCGTGAAGTGTGCGATCGCCGAGGACCTTCTCACGGCGATGAACCGCTACAACCCGGAACCCGCTTGAGGGTGCTGCGAGCGCCCCTGATCCCTTGAACCCCTCGTAAGGAGCATCCGTGGAGACGTTCGCATCGTCGGCATCCGCCTGGGGCCTGATGGGGCTCCTCGTCGCCTGGGGAGTCTACGTCTACCTGAAGCGTCAGCCCGACGGCAACGAGACCATGCGCGACCTGGCGTTGCAGATCCAGGACGGCGCCATGGCGTTCCTCAAGCGCGAGTACTCGGTGCTGATCCCCTTTATCGTCATCGTCGCGTTGCTGCTAGGGTGGGCCGTCCACTGGCAGACGGGGGTCGCCTACGTGGTCGGCGCGACCTGCTCGATCCTGGCCGGCTTCTTCGGAATGTCGGCCGCGACGCGCGCCAACGTGCGGACGTCGGAGGCGGCGCGCTCGCGTGGTCAGGGGACCGCGCTTCGGATCGCCTTCTTCGGTGGCAGCGTCATGGGTCTCTCGGTCGCCTCGCTGGGGCTGCTGGGGATCGGTCTCGTTTTCCTCTGGCTGGGGCAAGCCGCGGTATCCGATACGGAGTTCCAGCTCTTCTCTGAGGTCATCTCGGGATTCGCGATGGGCGCATCGTCCATCGCCCTCTTCGCTCGTGTCGGCGGTGGGATCTACACCAAGGCCGCCGACGTGGGCGCCGACCTGGTCGGCAAGATCGAGGCGGGGATCCCCGAGGACGATCCGCGCAACCCGGCTACGATCGCTGACAACGTTGGCGACAACGTGGGCGATGTCGCAGGCATGGGTGCCGACATCTTCGAGTCGTACGTGGGAGCCGTCATCGCGGCCATCGTGATCGGCGCGACGAGCACGGTTATCGCCGCCGATCGGCACATGGAGGCCGTGATCCTGCCGATCATTCTGATCGTGCTGGGCCTGCTCGCTTCTCTGATCGGCGTCGGGGCGATGAAGATGCTCGAGCGCACGAACCCTGCCTCGGCTCTCCGCAACACCACTTTCATCGCGGCGGGGCTCTTCCTGATAGCCGCGTACTTCGCGATCGTGAACCTGGATGTCTTCGTGGGCAATCCCGATTTCTCGTCGGCGGGGCCGTTCTGGGCGCTGCTCTCCGGCACCCTGGTCGGGATCTTCATCGGACTCGCCACCGAGTACTACACGGCGGCCCGGCCGGTCCGGAGGATCGCACGGGCCTCGGAGACCGGCTCGGCCACCAACATCATCGCCGGGCTCGCGGTGGGAATGGAGTCGGTGGTTCTCCCTGTCCTCATGATCTGCGCTGCGATCTGGGTGTCGTTCCAGTTCGCGGGCTTGTACGGGATCGCGATCTCGGCGGTGGGAATGCTCGCCACGGTGGGCGTCACGATGTCGGTGGATGCCTACGGCCCGATCGCCGACAACGCGGGCGGGATCACGGAGATGAGCGGGCTGGGCAAGGAGGTGCGTGCGATCACCGACGGGCTGGACGCGCTCGGCAACACCACCGCCGCGATGGGGAAGGGGTTCGCGATCGGATCGGCCGCCCTGACCGCGCTGGCGCTTTTCTCGGCGTACTCCACGGCCGCCGGCTTGCGCGACACGGGGATCGACATCATTCAGCCCGAGGTCGTCATCGGACTCTTCATCGGCGGACTCCTGCCGTTCCTGATCGCTGCCCTCACGATGAACGCGGTCGGACGCGCAGCTGAGGGGATGGTGGCGGAAGTGCGTCGCCAGTTCCGCGAGATCAAGGGACTCATGGAGGGCACGGCGAAGCCCGACAGTGCGCGCTGCGTCGACATCTCGACACGAGCGGCCCTGCGCGAGATGATCGCGCCGGGTGTCTCGGCGGTCGCCGCGCCGGTACTTGTGGGGAAGCTGATCGGCGTGGAGGCCCTGGGCGGCATGCTGGCAGGCGCCACGCTGAGCGGCGTCCTCCTGGCCCTTTTCATGGCCAATGCCGGCGGCGCCTGGGACAACGCCAAGAAGTATATCGAAAGTGGCGCCCATGGGGGCAAGGGGTCGGACGCGCACAAGGCGGCGGTCGTGGGGGACACGGTCGGCGATCCGTTCAAGGACACCTCGGGGCCTTCCATGAACATCCTGATCAAGCTGATGAGCGTGGTGGCGCTCGTGCTGGCCCCCTGGTTCGTGGGGTGACGTCCATGCCGCCCAGGGCACCTGGCCGGGGTGTTCCGCGGCATCCCGTGGCGCGCCGGACCGCGGGGAGGTGACCGCGCTCCTCGAGGCGCGCGGCATCGGGCGCCGCTCGCCCCGCGAGCCCGCCAGCAATGAAGACCGTTGGCTCCTGCGCGGGATCTCGATCACGGTCGAGCCCGGCGAGCGGGTCGCGGTCGTCGGGCCGTCCGGCGCCGGGAAGACGCTGCTCCTCCGCTCGCTGGCGCTTCTCGATCCGGTGGACGAGGGGGAGGTCCTGTGGCGCGCCGAGCCCATCCCCGACGAGATGGTGCCAGCCTACCGCCGCCAGGCGATCTATCTGCATCAGCGCGCCGCCCTGCTCGAAGGGACCGTGGAGGCCAACCTGCGCCGGCCGTTCGGTTTCGCGGTGGCGGACGGCGGCTACGACCGTGGGCGCGTGAGGGAGCTGCTCTCGGCCCTGGGGCGTGACGAGGGTTTTTTCGGCAGGTCGACGGCGGACCTTTCGGGGGGCGAGGCGCAGATCGCGGCCTTTCTGCGGGCGATCCAGCTCGACCCGAGGGTCCTGCTGCTCGACGAGCCGACGGTCGCCCTGGATCGCGATGCGGCGGCGGCGATCGAGCGTCTCGTCGAGGCCTGGTTCGGTGCCCGGGCGGGAGAGCGGTCCCTCGTCTGGGTGAGCCACGATCCCGATCAGGCCGGCCGCATGACGACCCGGGTCATCCGGCTCTCGGCAGGACGGATGGCGGCATGAGGGACCCCCCGTCCCTCGGAACGGGCCGCCTGAGGCGGGTGCTCGCTTGACCGGTCAATACATCGAGCTGACGTCATGGCAGGTCGGCCTGGCCGCCCTCCTCATTCTGGTGAGCGCCGCGATCTCGCTCGCCCTCCGGCTGGGCATGGAGCGGCGGCTCCTCGTGGCCGCGGTGCGGACGGTCGCCCAGCTCGCGCTGATCGGCTTCGTCCTGGACTGGGTCTTCGCCGTGAGCCGGGTCGGGATCGTCCTCATCCTCATGACGGTGATGGTGCTGGTGGCCGGGTTGACGGCCGTGCGGCGCACCGAGCGTCGGTATCCCGGCATCTGGCTGAACGCCATCGTCTCGATGTGGGCCAGCTCGTGGCTGATCACCGCCGTCGCCCTGTTCGGCATCGTCCGCGTGCGGCCCTGGTACGACCCCCAGTACGCGATCCCCCTGCTCGGCATGATCCTCGGCAACACGCTGACCGGGATTTCGCTGGGCCTCGATCGGCTGACGGAGGAGCTGCGCACCCGGCGCGACCAGGTGGA
>JBOHRW010000166.1:0-1907 GCA_050732935.1 Gemmatimonadota bacterium | reverse complement strand
CCTCGTCCGGCCGGCGAGGTCGCGGTGGTCCATCGTCATGCGGTGGGCACGAAAAAAGCGCCCCGGGGGCGCATCCTCCGACTAAACTGCGCGCCGACGGCCCGGCCGTCAAACCGGTGCGCGCGCGGGCCAGGCCGTGTCCTTTTGACATGCCGAGAGGGGCTGGGCCACCGCCCTGGGCGGCAACTGCGAGCGGTGCCCCGAGACCGCAACCCTGGTGGATGGGATCGAGGCCGCGCACGCGGCTGGGCTCGTCTATTTCTCCCGACTGACTCCGGGCGCCCATATCGCGCCGCACTGCGGTCCTACCAACGCCCGGCTCCGCTGCCACCTCGGCCTCGAAGTGCCTCCCGGCGCCCGACTGCGGGTGGGAGCGGATCACCGCGCTTGGCAGGAGGGCCGCTGCCTGGTGTTCGAGGACTCGTTCGAGCACGAGGTTTGGAACGACGCCGACCGGCCCCGCCTCGTCCTCATCCTGGACGTGTGGCATCCCGACCTGTCCGACGCCGAGAGATGGGCGCTCACCGAGGTCCGCCGTTTCTCTCCCGGCGCCCGGAGTTATTGGCGCCGGGTCCGAAGGTCCGCCCGATAAGCGGCGGGGGTGCTCGCGGCGGGAAGAGCGTGTAGGCTTCCCCCGCTCGTGCCGGCCGCGCTAAAGCCCTCGTTGAACTGGTTCCTCGCCCTCGTCCCGGCGGCAATCGTCCTGCATTACGTGGTGCCCGAGGCCTACGTCTGGGGCTTCATCATTGCAGGCCTGGCGATCGTCCCGCTGGCGGGATGGATGGGCAAGGCCACCGAGCACCTCGCCGACCGGACCGGCGAGGGGATCGGCGGCCTCCTGAACGCCACGTTCGGCAACATGGCCGAGATCATCATCGCGATCATGGCCCTCCGGGAGGGGCTGACCGAGATCGTGAAGGCTTCCTTGACCGGATCGATCATCGGCAACGCACTGCTGGTGATGGGGCTAGCGATGCTGGGCGGTGGCCTCAAGTTCAAGACCCAGACCTACAACCCCGCCGGCGCCCGGACGCGCGCGACCCAACTCACGCTCGCGGCGATCGCGCTCGTCATCCCGGCCGTCTATCACCAGCTCGCCGGAGGCGCCGGGGCCGCCCGCGAAGGGGCGCTGTCGCTCGAGATCAGCGCCCTCCTGCTCGTCGTCTACGGACTGGCCCTTGTCTTCTCGCTGCACACACACACCCCCTACTTCACCCGCGAGGCCGCGGAGGCGGGCCGCCTGGAGGCGGGCCACGCGGCGTGGAGCGTGCGGCGCTCGCTGATCGTCCTGATCGGCGCCACTGCCGTGGTGAGTTGGCTGGCCGAGATCCTCGTATCGTCCGTCGAGCCGGCCGCCGAGACGCTCGGAATGACAGAGGTGTTCGTCGGCGTCATCGTGATCGCCATCGTCGGGAACGCCGCCGAGCACTCGACGGCCATCCTGATGGCCCTCGAGGACCGGATGGACCTGGCCCTCGGGATCGCCATCGGAAGCGCCACGCAGATCGCGCTCTTCGCCGCGCCGGTCCTCGTTTTCCTGTCCTACGCGATCGGTCCGCAGCCGATGGATCTCGTCTTCACCCCCGCCGAAGTGGTGGCGGTGGCCCTGTGCGTGCTGATCGTCGGCCAGGTGGCGGAGGACGGCGAGTCGAACTGGCTGGAAGGCGTTCAGCTCCTCGCGGTGTACCTGATCCTGGCGCTCATGTTCTACTTCTTGCCCTGACAAGACATCGCTATCACAGAAGGCCGCGTCCATGACGTTGCGACGGATGGTATTCCCGGTTTACCGCGACCTCCAGCGCGTTGACGTCATGAGCTGACCCGGCTTCCTGTGGGCCGTCATGAACCAGATCGAGCGGATCCACGAGCAATCGTTGCAAGACGCGGCCTGAGGACCAGTACCGGAG
>JBOHRW010000165.1:0-1639 GCA_050732935.1 Gemmatimonadota bacterium | reverse complement strand
CTGGATGCCGCTTCGCCACTGGCGCGTCTTGCGCACGCTGCACAACCCGCGCTACGCCGGCGCGTTCGTCTACGGCCAGCGCCGCACGCGCAAGACACCCGACGGCAAGACCACCACACGCGAGCTGCCACGCGAACAGTGGACCGCGCTGATCTGCGACGCGCACCCCGGCTACATCACCTTCGAGCAGTTCGAGATCAACGAGCGACTGCTTGCGGCCAACGCCCAGGCGCACGGCAGCGACCGCGCCGCCGGGCCCGCGCGCGAGGGCCAGGCGCTGCTGCAAGGCCTCGCGATCTGCGGTCGCTGCGGACGCAGGATGACCGTCCGCTACCACCAGCGCCGCGGCGCCTTGGTCCCCGACTACCAGTGCATCGGCGAATCGATCCAAGGCGGCGGGGCGCGCTGCCAGACGATCCCCGGCCAAGGAGTCGACGTCGCGATCGGCCAACTGCTGCTCGACACCGTCACCCCGCTCGCCTTGGAGGTCGCGCTTACCGTCCAGGCAGAGCTCGAAGCCCGCGCCGAGGACGCCGACCGGCTGCGGCGCACCCACGTGCAGCGCGCCGGCCAGCGCGCCGAGCTCGCACGCCGGCGCTACCTCGCCGTCGATCCCGACAACCGCCTCGTCGCCGACACCCTCGAGGCCGACTGGAACGAAGCGCTGCGCGCCCTCGGCGCCGCCCAAGACGACTACCAGCGCGCGACCGCCGCCGCCAACGCCGCGCTCGACGACGAGCACAAGCAGCGCATCCGCTCGCTCGCCGCCGACTTCCCGACACTGTGGACCGACTCCGCCACCCCGCAGCGCGAACGCAAGCGCATCGCGCGGCTGCTGATCGAAGACGTCACGCTCACCAAGACCGACCAGATCCACCTCCATGTCCGCTTCCGCGGCGGACAGACCCAGACCCTCACGATCCCGACGCCGCTGAACTCATGGCAGGCCCGCCAGACCCACCCCGACACGCTCGCCACACTCGACCGGTTGCTCGACACCCACACCGACGGCGAGACCGCCGAACGCCTCAACCAGGACGGTCGCATCTCCGGCATGAAGCAGCGCTTCACCGCCCGCATCGTGCTCGGCCTACGCCGCGACCATCAGCTCCCCAGCCACGCCGACCGGCTCCGCGCCCGCGGCCTGCTCACGATCACCGAGATCGCCGAGCAACTCGACGTCCACCCACGCACGATCCACGCCTGGCGACGCGCCGGCCTGCTGACCTCCCACAAGGCCAACGACAAGAACAAGCGCCTCTACGACCCGCCCGCGCCCGGCGACCCCAGGCTCGTCAAGTGCCTCGGCCGCCGCCTCGACCAGCGAACAACGACCCAACCGTCCCCAGGAGGTGCACTATGAAGCCAACGCCTTGGCCTGCGGATCGCCGCGCTGGCAGAAATGCCAGCCGACCCGCAGCTGCCCGCAGAACGCGGCGAAGTCGACGGTCGGACGGCCGCCGCCGGCGTGCAGGCCGGACTGGCGATCCCAGACCAGCGTCTGCGGCAACGCCCCCAACGCCCAAAGACAGCGCCCGATCCCCGCCAGCAGGTCCGGGATCTGGGTGGAGAAGATCAGCGCGCCGGCGCCAGCGCGCGAGTAGCCCAAGCACGCGACGACGACCCCAGCCGCGGCGGG
>JBOHRW010000164.1:0-28473 GCA_050732935.1 Gemmatimonadota bacterium | reverse complement strand
CGCTGCCACTGGCTCAAGGTGTACGACATTCCGCAGGGAGGGCGCGCGAGCCGGGGCAAGCCGATCGTGAACCTGCTCGAGATGGCCCCGGGGGATACGGTGGCCGACGTCATCAGCGTGCGCGCCTTCGACGACCAGCACTCCGTCGTCATGGCCACCGAGCACGGGCTGGTCAAGAAGACCGTGTTGTCGGCGTACGGGAACCCCCGTCGGGGCGGCATCATCGCCATTCGCGTGAGCGAAGGCGACCGGCTGATCAGCGCCCAGCTCACGGACGGCTCGAACGACATCGTGCTGGCCACCCGCAAGGGCCAGGCGATCCGCTTCCATGAGGACGAGGTGCGCGACATGGGCCGGAACACCCAGGGCGTGAAGGGCATCACGCTGCAGGGGAAGGACGACGGCGTCCTGGACATGGTGGTCGTCAAGAACGACCAGAACGCGATCTTCGCCGTCACCGAGAACGGATACGGCAAGCGCACCCGGATCCGCGACTACCGGGTGACCCACCGCGGCGGGAAGGGCATCAAAACCCTCAACCCCTCCAAGAAGACGGGCCCGCTGGTGGGCGTGAAGGAGGTCGTCGAGCGGGACGAGCTCATGATCGTCACGACCGGCGGCATCATCATCCGCTTTCCCGTCAAGGGGGTGCGCGTGATGGGCCGCGCCACCCAGGGCGTGCGGCTGATCAATCTCGAGAAGGGACACAAGGTCGGGGACGTGGCACGGGTCGTGCTTGAGAACGGAGGCGAGATCGACCTGGCGACCCCCGGCACCGAGCTGGAGGACGAGCCGCAGCTCGACATGCAACCCGAAACGGAGTGAACCCGCCTGAACGCGCCCGCCAGAGCCGAGCCCCGCCCGGCGGTGGGGGAACCGTACATCCTCGTCGTCGACGACGATCCCTCGATCTGCGACACGCTGACCACGATGCTGCAGTTCAAAGGGTATCGGACATCTGTGGCCGCGAATGGCAGGGAGGCGATAGAAATAGCCAGAGAATACCCTCCCGACCTGGTGCTGCTGGACGTGATGATGCCTGAGGTCGACGGGGTGAGCGTCTGCCGGACCTTCCGTCAGGATCCCTACCTCCGCGACGTGCGGATTCTGATGCTGACCGCACGCAGCGGTCGCCAGGACGTCGTCAAGGCGCTCGAGGCGGGTGCCAGCGACTACGTCACCAAGCCGTTTTTCTTCGACGAGCTGGTCGCCCGGATCCGAACCAACCTGGAGGTCAAGCGCTACCACGATGATCTGGCGGCCATGCTCCGGATCTCGCAGGCGGTTTCATCGTCTCTGGACAGCGACAAGGTTCTGTATACGATCGTGAGCGAGCTGGGAGGGGTGGTGCAGTCGGATCGGGCTTCGCTGATCAAGGTCGCCGACCGCGAGACCGGCTACGTCGTCGCCACCCAGGACGACGCCGAGATCCGGAACCTGCGCATCGACCTCACCGACTACCCGGAGATCCAGAAGGCATTCGCCGAGCGCCGGGTCGTCGTGATCGATGACACCGACAGCGATCCGCTGACCGCCGAGATCCGTGACAAGATCCCGGACCCCAAGTCGGTGCTCATCGTCCCGCTAGAGATCCAGCGCGAGGACCTGGGGGACTACGTCCTGCTGAGCTCGCGGGAGCTGCGGCCCTACACCGAGCCGGAGATCAAGTTCGCGCAGGTCGTCGCCAGCGCCGCCGTCAACGGCCTCTCGAACGCCGCGCTATACGAGCAGGCCGCCATCGACAACCAGCGGCTGGCCACGCTGGCCAACACCGACGACCTCACCAAGCTGCACAACCACCGTCACTTCTATCAACGGCTCGAAGAGGAGTACAAACGCGCCGAGCGGTATCGCTCCGATCTGGCGTTGATCCTCCTCGATCTCGATCACTTCAAGAACGTCAACGACACGCATGGCCACCAGCGCGGGGACGCCGTGCTGCGGGAGCTGGCCAACGTGCTCCTGCGCGCCATCCGCGAGACCGACCTGCTGGCCCGCTATGGGGGCGAAGAGTTCGCCGTCCTGCTGCCGGAGACGAACCTGGCCGGCGCCTTCCGCCAGGCCGAGCGGATAAGGCAGGCGGTCAAGGCGCATTACTTCGAGGCGCTCCAGGGACAGACGCTCACGATCTCCTGCGGGGTGGCCTGCATGCCCTTCAGCTCGGACGCCTTCACCGAGCCCCGGCACCATCAGGACGCGCTGATCGCCTGGGCCGACCGGGCCCTCTACACCGCGAAGCGCGGCGGTCGCGACCGGTCCATCACGGCGGAAGCCCGGTCCAGCGAGGAGTGAGCGCCATTGTCCTGGCGCTACTCGCCCTCCTCCTCCTTGCCGGGGCGGCGATCTTTGGCATCTGGCTGCTGTTCGGCTGGTTCGGATCCTGGCGGCTCAATCGCCGCGTCCTCGTCTATCCCGATCCGAGCTTCACGTTCACGCCCTGGGAGCTGGGCGCCGAGCACGAGGAGTGGGAGTTCCGGACGGCGGACGGGATCGCGATCCGCGGCTGGTTCCTGCCGCGCCCCGGGACGAGTCAGACCATCCTCTCGCTGCACGGCTACCGCGGCCACATGGGGCAGTTGCTAGGGATTTCGACAAACCTGTGGCGGGCCGGCTTCAACGTGCTCCTGTTCGACTTCCGGGGCCGCGGACGGAGCGAACCCGCGCCGATCTCGATGGGTCTCTGGGAGCGGCGCGACCTCGAGGCGGCCCTGGATGCGGTTGGTCGCCGGATCCCGGACGCGCGGATCGGGCTCCTCGGGTTCTCGATGGGGGCGGCGGTCGCGGTCTTGGGCGGGAACGATCCGCGCGTCCGGGCGATCGTTCTGGACAGCTGCTTCGCCAGCCAGCGCGAGATCCTCGAAGAGATGGCGATTCGTGAGGCCGCGCGGTACCTGGGGGCACGGGTGGACGGGCGCCTGTTCCTGCCCGTCATGGAGTGGTGGCATCGTCGCCTCGGCAAGCCGGGCTTCCGTGAGATCGCGCCCGTGGATGCGATCGGCGGGCTCGACAAGCCGATCCTGGTGATCCAGGGGACGGGCGACGTCACCGTGCCATACGCGCACGCGCAGCGACTGGCCGCCGAAGCGGCGGCCGACCTGTGGCTGGTGTCGGGCGCCCATCACTGCGGCGCCTACTTCGTCGATCGCGAGGCCTACACGAAGCGCGTGACGACCTTCTTCCAGCGCCATCTGGCAGAGGTCGCAGAGACGGGCGGAATGGTCGCCGGTCGCGGGAGCGGATGAGCGCGACGACCTTCGAGGTGCTCCTGTTCGGCCCCGCGCGCGAGGCGATCGGTAGGGATCGCGCGTCGGTGGAGGTCCCGGTGCCGGCCACGGCGGCCGAGGTCCTGGCGGCCCTGGGGCGCGCGCATCCGGGCCTCGTGGACCTGCTGCCCCGCTCGCGAGTCGCGGTCAACCGGCGTTACGTGGATGTCGCCGCCCGGGTCGCCCCCGGCGACGAGATGGCGATCATCCCGCCGGTGGGCGGCGGCTGAGCCTTCGGATCGAACGCTGCTGGTCCCCGGCCGGTCGGCATGTAGGTTGGAATCCCCGATGGCCGCCCACGTCGAAACGCTTCGCGCCAGCCGTGCCCTCCGGAGCCTGCCCGCACCGGCGCTGGAAGAACTGGCGGCGGAGGCTCACGAAGTCCGGTACGAGACGGGCGACCGCATCGTCCCGCTCGTCGACCCGCCGCCGAAACTGGGTGTGATCCTGGAGGGACTCGGCAAGCTGATCGGCATCAGCGCAGAGGGCGAGGAGCGGATCGTCTACATCTATCATCCGGGAGAGATCTACGGGGAGCAGCTCCTCATCGGAGACAGCGGGATCGAGGACTACGAGATTCTCGCCCTGCAGCCCGTGCGAGCGGTTGCCTTCCGTATCCTTGACTTCCTGGAGGTGGGCCACCGACACCCGGAGCTCCTGATCGGCGTGACACGCGCGCTCAGCCATCGAATCGATAGCATGAACGATCGGTTGATGGCCTGCATGTCGGACGACGCCCGGATCCGGCTCAGCCAGCTCCTCTTCGACCTGGCCGATAACGCGGGAGCTCCGAGCTCGCGGTTCGTCGGCCTCCGCTATTCTCTCACCCATGAGAGCATGGGCCAGATCATCGGCGCCTCGCGACCGCACATCACCACGTTGCTCAGGGCGCTGGAGGAGGAGGGGGCGGTGAAGCGCCAGGGCCAGCACGGCCTGCTCGTGCGGCCGAGCCGACTCGGCGAGATCCTGGCCCAGCGGCGGTACGAACTTCTGCGCGAGCACGAGGACGATGAAGAGTGGAGCTGGCCCCGCCCCCTCGGCCCATCCCGTGATTGAGCGCCGCTGGTGGTCGGAAGCTGGCACCGCCGGCGCGCGACTGCTGCCGACGGATTTCTGAGGCTCGTGCACACCCACTTCGAGATCACCGAGAGCCCGCTCTCCCTGGAAGCGCTCGTCGCGAAGGTGGCTCACCCCTCGGCGGGGGCCGTGGCATCGTTCGTCGGCACAGCCCGTAACTCTTTCGAGGGCAAGAGAGTACGCCACCTCGAATACGAGGCTTACGGCCCATTGGCGGAACGTACGCTCGAGGCTGTTGGTATGGAAATTGCCGAACGCTGGCCTTCGGTGACGGGCGTCGCGATCGCCCACCGTCTGGGCCGGGTCGAGATCGGCGAGGCCAGCGTGGTGGTAGCGATCTCGGCTCCGCATCGCGCCGATGCTCTGGCCGCGTGCGCCTTCGGCATCGAGCACCTCAAGCGGGAGCTCCCGATGTGGAAGAAGGAGTTTCTCGACGACGGAACGGTCTGGCGCGAGAACGTGGAGCCCCCGAACCGGGGAGGTGAGCCGCCCTGATCGTAGCGAACTGTCGCTCGCGCATGACCGAGCGCGATCTCGACTTCCTGGTGGGCGAGCTCGCCCAGAGCGAAGCCGATGGCGAGGCGCTCCGGTCGCTGGCGGCCGACCCGGAGGCGGTCGACCGGCTCCTCGACAGCCGCGAGCTCTTCGAGCGTCTCCTGCAGGCCCCGCGCCTGCTCCACATCTCGCCCTACTTCTTCTACTACGTCCTGGTCCGCCGCGTATTTCTCGACCATGGCATCGACCATCGTGTGGCGTCCGACTACGTGGGATCGCTGCTCTCCTATCACGCGCAGCGGAACGGTCCGCTGCCGGCGCGCGAAACGCTCTACATGGTGGACCTGATCCGCGCCAGCGTCGAGGCCCACAGTCCCCAGCGGGCCTTCGAGCTCCAGGCCGAAGCGGGCAACCGGGCGCTCTATCTGGCGGGGCTCTTCCCCGACTGGATCTACCACCGGTTCACCTACGGCCGGCGTCCGGTCAACCTCGACTACTACGAGGAGATGGGTCGCAGCTGCTACGCGGCCGCGGCGCGGACGGAGCCCGCCCGCCGTCACGACCTGGGCGAGGTGCTGGGATTCCTGGCCCAGGAGTTCCCGATTCTCCGTCAGGCGCTCAACGATCTGGTGGACGAGCACCTGCACCTGGCGCCGCGGCCGGAATCCGTCGACCGGCTCTGCCGGCAGGCCCTTTATCGGGTTCGGAACTAGGGCGATGGCGTTGCTCGGTGAGCTCCAGCGCGTGTTCGAAAACACCTACGACCGGCGCGCCGGGATCGACCTGGAGCGCTGCGTGGTCGGCCCCCGACGGTGTGCGGAGCTGGTGTCGCGCTCCGATTGGCACGCCGAGATGTCGGACTCGGCGCGGTTCTTCTACTATATCGACGGCGGCAACCTGCGGCTGGCCCTGTTCTACGCGTCCGAGACCATCGGCGCGCTCGAGGAGCACGATCCCCGTCGAACGCTCGGCGAGGCGAACGTGGTGCCTTTCCTCGTTTTCGCGGAGGAGCTGAGCCACGCCGTCCACACGACGTTCGCCTTCCGCGAGAGCGGAACCGGCCGGGTCCAGGCCGAGGAGTTTCTCGACGAGCTCGAGCTGATGGCCCGGATCGACGCCTACCTCGTCGTGCGGCATTTCCTGCTCGGGCTGACCGGGCGCTATACCGAGGAAGACCGCGCCTGGGCCCGGCATCACGCGATCAGCCGCTGGGACGTGCCCTATGAGGATGCGGCGATCGGCGGGCGCTACCGGAACGCGGCCCGCGGGGCGGCCCGCTTTCTGGACGGGTTCGAAGCGCTGCCGGCCGAGCGACAGATCCGCGCGCTGCGACGGTTCCGCCGCCTCCCGCTGGCGACGAAGCGCGCCCGCCTCCGACTTGGCTGAAGAATTCCAAGGAGGTACAACGTCGGGATCGGTTTTTCAACGCCCCGCTGACAGCAACGGAATGCCCGGCAGATTCGCCGTCCTCACGTGCGGCAGGCGGCTCCCGTAGCGCCCGTTCAGCGCGTCCACTAGACGGTTCGTAACCAGCCCGTACCCCTTGGGAGTCAGCGTCGCCCCGTCCAGGCTGAACGCCTGGCCGGTCAGCCAGGCGGTCGTCAGCAGGACGCCGTCGCTCACGATTCCGCCCTCCGCCAACTCCTCCACCAGGGCGTGGACGTCGACCAGTGCGAAGCCGCGCTCGGCGGCCAGCCGCTGGAGGGCGAGGTTGTAGCCGTTCGCCGCTTCGCGCGCGAGAAACTGCTCGCCGACGTCGAGCACGACCCGGTCGGGCAAGGGCTCACCGGTGCCGTCCAGCTCGACCGGGATCCCCATGCCCTCCCCGATCAGCGAGTCTGCGTCCAAGGTGACCAGGTCGCCCGGTCCGAGCGGACCGTCCGGTCCGATGAGCGGCACGGGGACCTGCCGCTGGACCGTCAGCGTGTCTCCGGTCACCGGGTCCACGATGCGCTCGAAGATCGTGATCAGCGCGGGCTCGCCCGTCAGCGGATCGATCACGACGGTCGGCACGGCGTGGAAAAAGGGGAAGCGGGTGACATCGGGGACGTTGAAGACCGCCGCCTCGGCGGTCACCTCCCGGACCTGGTCCAGCAGCGCCTCCAGGATCCCGGCAAAGGACGCCGGGGCCGTCGGAAGGCCGGGAGCCAGCGCCTGGTCGCCGCCCGCGGCGGCGAAGTCGAGGACGTCGGTCGTGCCGAGCCAGACGAGCGCCAGCGTGGCGTCCAGCTCCGCCGCCTGCTCCGCGAACGTGCCGCGGTCGCGGAGGACGAGGTCGTAGAACGGATTCCCGGTGATCGACGTGCCGCCGCTCCGGGCGCCCAGGGCCTCCGCGGCGAGCGCCCCCGGCACGCCCAGGTTGTTGTAGGGCCTGCCGAGATCGGGAAGCAGCGGCGGGCCACCGCGCGGAAGGCGTTCGATGACGGGCGGAAACGCGCTCGACAACGTCAGGCGCCCGCCCTCCCCCTCCTCCAGCGAGAAGCCGGGATCGGCGACGAGGGGCTGCACGAAGTCCTCCGCGCCAACCAGGCCGCTCAGCAGGGACGGCACCGAGAAGGCCTGGCCGGAGCCGTAGAGCGCCCCGTCCTGGGCGCCGGCCAGGAAGCCGTCCCCGATGGCGACGATCCGGCTCGTATCGAGGGGGCGCGCGCGCTCGGGGGTGGCGTCCAGCGGGATGTCGCTGTCGCCGAGGCAGGCCGCGACCAGCAGGAGGGCGCCGAGGGCGAGGAGGGAGCCGGCCCTCCTCACGGCGTGGTCTCGACCGGTAGGCCGGCCGCCTTCCACGCCGGGAACCCGCCCTCGAGCGCGCGCACGTTGGGGAACCCATACTCCACCAACAGCCGGGCCGCCCGCTCGCCCGTCGCGGTGTCCTTCCCGTAGGTGAGGACCATCTGGTCGGTCCGGACGTGGAGGTCGCCCACGTTCTCCTCCAGGCGCTCGAGATCCACGAGGATGGCTCCCGCGATGTGCCCCTGCCGGACATACTCGGTGGACGATCGGACGTCGATGACGCGCCAGGGGGGGCGGGCCGCCTGGAGCATGCTGCGGGTCACGCGGGGGTCCAGCAGGCGATACGCCTCCGGCGCGTCCGGATCGGCGGCCCCTTCCCGCGGGACGACCTCGCGGACGGTTCCCGGAGGCCGGTTGATGACGATCATCAATCGTGCGCCCGAGGAGTCGACGACGTACTGGGTGTCGGCCGTCGTCCTGGCGATGCCGGGCTCCTCCCTCTCGGAGGGTTTCGCCGGACCGCACGCGGCGAGCGCGGCCAGCGCGACGAGCGCCCAACGTCTCACGCGCCCTCGTCGCGGACGAACGTGCCGCTCGCCCCGCCCGCCTTGCTCTCCAGCCGGACCGACTCGATCACCATCCCGCGATCGAGCGACTTCGCCATGTCGTAGAGGGCGAGGAGCGAAGCCGCGGCAGCCGTTAGCGCTTCCATCTCGGCCCCCGTCCGGGCCACGGTCACGATCTCCGTCTGCACGCGAAGGCCGGGAAGCTCCCGGTCCGGGGTCAGCTCGACGGCGACGTGGTCCAGGGGCAGGGGATGGCAGAGCGGGACGATCTCGGCGGTGCGTTTGGCGGCCATGATCCCGGCCACGCGGGCGACCGCCAGGGCGTCGCCCTTGGGGAGCTCGCCGCCCAGGACCGCCTCCAGCGCGGTGGCCGTCATGCGCAGGGCGCCGCTCGCTCGCGCCGTCCGCCGCGTGGGCTCCTTGCCGGACACGTCCACCATCCTGGCCTGGCCGGCTTCGTCGAGGTGAGGTAGCGAGCTCAGGGGGGAGACGGGGCCTTCTCAGCCCGGGCCGCGGCATGGACGACATCCCCGACCCGCCACGCCCCCATCTCGCGGAACTTCTCGCTCCGGCGCCGGATGCGATCCTCCGGGTTCCAGGCCGAGACCTCCAGCAGGTGACGGCGGAGCGCGTCCTCCAGAGCGCGGGCGGTCGCCGCGTAGTCGGTATGGGCTCCGCCCATCGGCTCCTTCACGATCTCGTCGACGACACCGAGTCGGTGCAGGTCGTCGGCGGTGATCTTCATCGCCCGTGCCGCGATCTCGCGCTTTTCGCCGTCCTTCCACAGGATCGCCGCGCAGCCCTCGGGACTGATCACGGAGTAAAAGGCGTTCTCGAGGACGAGGATGCGGTCGGTGACGCCGATGCCGAGCGCGCCACCCGAGGCGCCCTCGCCGGTCACGATCGAGATCGTCGGCACCCTCAGGCCGGCCATCTCGCGCAGATTGCGGGCGATCGCCTCGGCCTGCCCGCGCTCCTCGGCACCGATCCCCGGATAAGCACCGGGCGTGTCGATGAGCGTAATCACCGGATGGCCGAACTTCTCGGCCAGCTTCATGAGCCGCAGCGCCTTGCGATAGCCCTCGGGATGCGGCATTCCAAAGTTGCGAAGCAGGTTCTCCTTGGTGTCGCGGCCTTTCTGCTGACCGACGATCATGACCGGCTGCCCGTCGAAGCGGGCGAGCCCGCCGATCATCGCGCGGTCGTCGGCGAAGGCGCGATCGCCGTGCAGCTCGAGCCAGTCGGTGAAACAGCGCTCGATGAAGTCGAGCGGGTAGGGCCGCCGCGGATGGCGCGCCAGCTGTACGCGCTGCATGGGAGACAGGTGGGTGAAGATGTCCGACTTGAGCCGGGTGAGCTTGGCCTGGAGCGTGGCCAGCTCGGCGGACACGTCGATCCCCCGCTCCCCGGCCGCCCTCTCCATCTCGGCGATGCGCTCCTCGAGCTCGACGATCGGGCGCTCGAATTCGAGGTAGATGCCGTTCGTCATGCCGTCCCCGTCCCCGTCCCCGTCACCGCGGCGTGGCCGTTCCCCGGCCGTCCCGCAGGCGCGGCGGCCGGCTCGGCGAGCCGGACGTTCTCTGCCCCCAGCAGGGAGGCGAGCGGATCGAGGAGGCCGTCGTTGAGCGCCACTCGCAGGTCGGTCGCGAGGATCGCCAGGCTGGCACCGGTGTCGATCGTGATCGTGACCGGCATCGAGCCAGAGTTGCGGAGCAGAACCGAACGCAGCTCGGCGAGGAGCTCGGCGTCGCACTTCTCCCGCGGGACCCGCACCTCCAAACGCCGATTCCCGGTCGTGGCAGCCTGGGCGAGGGGGACGATCGAGTCGGCGACTACCTTACCGGGCTCCTCGTCGCGACGATCAAGCCGCCCGGTCACCAGCAGCGGGAGGTCGCTGTGGACGAGCGGTCGCGCGGTCTCGTACACGGAGCTGAAGGCGATCACCTCGACCAGTCCCGTGTAGTCCTCGAGCGTGAAGAAGGCCATGTCCTTGCCGCGCCGGTCGCGCTGGCCGCGGACCGCGGTGACGACGCCTCCCACGGTCACCTGCCGACCGGCCGGCAGCTGCGACAGATCGGCCGTCGACTGATGGGCGAACGCCGAGAGCTGGGCCCGAACTCGATCGAGCGGATGGCCTGAGACGTAGAAGCCGAGCACTTCCTTCTCCTTGCGGAGTCGTTCGCCGGCCGGCCACGGGTCGACGTCCGGCAACGGCGGGATGGTCCGGCTCGTGTTCTCCGGCGCGCCGCCGAAGAGGGTGAACTGGCCGCGTTCGCGCTCGGCGGCCTTGCGCTGGCCGTGGGCGAGGGCCAGGTCGAGGACCGCGATCTGCTGGGCGCGATGACCTTCGAGCCCGTCGCACGCGCCGGCCAGCACCAGGCTCTCCAGGACCCGCTTGTTCACCTGCCGGAGGTCGATCCGCTCGGCAAGCTGGAACAGGCCCTCGAAGGCGTCATGCCGGTCGCGGGCGGCGAGGATCGATTCGATCGCGCCGCGGCCCACGTTCTTGACCGCGCCCAGCCCGAAGCGCAGGCCCCGCTCCACGTTGGTGAACCCGTAGCCCGACTCGTTGACGTCGGGTCCCAGGACCTCGATCCCCATCCCACGGCACGACTCGAGGTAGCGGACGACCGTGTCGGTGTTCCCCATCACGTTGGTCAAGAGCGCGGCCATGAACTCACGCGGATGATGCGCCTTGAGCCACGCCGTGTGGTACGCGATCAGCGCGTAGGCGGCCGAGTGGCTCTTGGTGAAGCCATAGCGGCCGAAGGTGGCGATGTCGGTCACCAGCCGGTCCACGAGAGCCACGGGATAGCCGCGCTCGAGCGCCCCCTCCCGGAAGCGGCCCATCTGCTCGTCGACCAGCGACTGGATCTTCTTGCCCATTGCCTTGCGCAGGATGTCGGCCTCGGCGAGCGAGAACCCGGCCACCCGGTTGGCGATCTGCATCACCTGCTCCTGGTAGGTGATGACGCCGGATGTTTCGGCAAGCAGGTCGACCAGGTCCTCGTGGTAGGTGTCGACGGGCTCCTCGCCCCGCTTGCGGCTGATGTACCGCTCGGTCATCCCGCAGTCGAGCGGTCCTGGGCGGATGAGCGCGTTGACCGCGATCAGGTCCTCGAAGCGCTGGGGCTGGGTGCGCTTGCAGATGTCGGTGGCCAGCGAGGACTCGAACTGGAAGACGCCGTCCGTCTCGCCGCGTCCGAGGAGCCGATACGGCTCGGGGTCGTCCAGCGGGAGTGCGTCCACATCGATCCGCTCGCCGGTCTTCTCGGCGATCATCGCGATCGCATCGTCGATGATGGTGAGCGTCTTGAGCCCCAGGAAGTCGATCTTGAGGAGCCCCACCTGCTCGATGCTGGCCATGTCCCACTGGGTGGTGAGCTCGCTCTTCTCGGAACGGTAGAGGGGGACGTAGTCGACCAGTCGATCGGGGGCGATGACCACGCCGGCGGCATGGACGCTGGCATGGCGCGCCAGGCCCTGGAGGGCTCGGGCATCGTCCAGGAGCCGCCGCAGCCGGTCGCTCGAGCGGTATGCCTCGCCGATCTCGGGCACCTGCTCGATGGCCACTTCGATGCGCACCGGCTGGGGCGATCCGGGGGCGTTGGGGATCAGCTTCGCGATCCGGTCGGCCTCGGCCAGCGGGAGCTGGAGAACGCGCGCCACGTCGCGCACGGCCGCCTTCGACTTCATGGTCCCGAACGTGATGATCTGGGCCACCGAATCCTCGCCGTACTTCTGCTTCACGTACTCGATGACCTCGCCCCGTCGGTCGTCGCGGAAGTCGATGTCGATATCGGGCATCGAGATCCGCTCCGGGTTCAGGAACCGCTCGAAGAGGAGGCCGTAACGCAGCGGGTCGATGTTGGTGATGCCCAGGCAGTACGCGATCAGGCTGCCCGCCGCCGAACCCCGGCCGGGGCCGACCGTGATGCCCTGCTCGCGGGCGTGGGCGATGAAGTCGGCGACGATCAGGAAGTACCCCGCGAACCCGGTCCGTTGGATGACGTCGAGCTCATATTCGAAGCGTTCCATGACGGCGTCGTCGACCGGGTCGTACCGCCGGAGCAGGCCGCGCCGGGCCTCGGCCGCCAGCAGCACCTCCAGCGAGTCGTATCCGGACGGCAGCGGAAAGGCCGGCAGAAGGGTCCGGTGGAAGTCGAGTTCCACGTCGCAACGCTCGGCGATCCATGCGGTGTTCTCCAGCGCCTCGGGGCAGTCGCCGAAACGCTCGGCCATCTCCTGGGGCGACTTGAAGTAGAATTCGTCCGAGTAGAAACGCATGCGGTCCTCCTGGTCGACCAGCTTTCCGGTCTGGATGCAGAGGAGGACATCATGGGCCGAGGCGTCGGATCGGCTCCCGTAGTGCACGTCGTTGGTCGCCACGAGCGGCAGACCCAGCTCCCGGGCCAGTTCGCGGATCCCGGTGTTCACCCCATGCTGGTCGGGGATGCCGTGGTCCTGCATCTCGAGGAAAAAACGATCTGGCCCGAAAAGCCTGGCGAGGCTCTCGGCCCGCTCGCGGGCGGCGCGGTAATTCTCCTGCTGGAGGAAGGTGGGGACCTCCCCCTTCAGGCACGCGCTCAAGGCGATCAGGCCTTCGGCGTTCTCGGCCAGCGCCTGGTGGTCGATTCGCGGCTTGTAGTAGAAGCCCTCGAGATACCCGATCGACGACAGGCGGATCAGGTTCCGCCACCCGACCTCGTTCTGGGCGAGCAGCACGAGGTGGTAATACGCTCCCGCCCGGCCGCTGCGCTCCCTTCGGTCCCCGGAGGCCACGTACGCCTCCATGCCGAGGATCGGCTTGACGCCGGCCTGACGGGCGGCACGATAGAATTCGACGGCGCCGAAGAGGTTGCCGTGGTCGGTCAGGGCGATCGCCCCCATGCCCGAGGACGAGGCTGCCGCGACCAGGGTCTCGAGACGGTTCGCACCGTCCAGCAGCGAGTACTCGGAGTGCGTGTGGAGATGGACGAACCTCATGTGCCCGCGAGCTCCCCCTTCATGCGCTCGAGCCGGTAGCGCCGTCCGCGCAGCGGAAGGTCTCGAAGATCCGGTCGAGCTGGACCACATACGGATACTTGTTCCGGTCCGGCGCGTAGAGGTTCCCGTCCAGCAGCACCATGCGCGCGCCGCAGATCACCCCGTAGGTGACGAAGACGCCGCTCGAGACGTCGGCGGTATTCGTCCACACACCCTGGATGCGGATCGCCGGCGCCCCATCGAGGCGGGTTCTCTCGACCTGCAGTCCCGGCCTCGCTGTGGCCGTCGCGCTGGCCGTCGTGTCGGCGGTCGTGGCGGGCGCGGGGGCCGGGGCCGGGGCCGGGGCGAGCGACCCGGCGACGGAGTCGCCCGGAAAGAGATCCCGGCCCCAGGCGCGGCGCACGGCGAGGATCGTATCCGGGGTGAGCTCGGCTGGCCGGGGAAGCCAGTGGATCGAGACGATCCGCCGCGGATCCTCGTTGTACCATACGCGCGAATCGGCGGGGGCCGAGGCACCGGCCGACCGGTAGACCCGGGGAAGGACGAGGGAGAAGCCCAGCTCGGCGCGAAGGCGGTCGGCCAGCTCCGAATTCGGCTCGCTCGCCCACATCCGCTCGACATGGTGCTCGACGAAGCGCTCGTGGATGACGCCGAACAGCGAGTCGACGCTCGAGCGCACGAGCTGGACCGTCCCCTCTTCCGTGGGCGCGGCGAGCACGTAGATCGTCTGATCGTTCGCCCACTCGTCGTGGACCTCCGCGGTCACCGGTCCCTGGAGGGGGGTGTCCACGAGGTCGGGTAGCAGCACCGCGTTCTCTCCGGGCTCGACCACCAGCAGGCGCTTCCAGTTCCTGAACTCGCCGATCCCCTCGGGGGTCGTGAAGGTGACCTCGAAGATGGGCTCCGGACGCGTCGTCTGGACCTCCCGCTCGAGCGACGCGCGCAGAACCGGCTCCACGCTCTCCCGCAGCGCGGGATCGACGACCGCGATGATCGCGTTGTCGGAGCCGTAGGCCGGCCCCCGGCCGCAGGCCGGGGCCAGGGCGAGGGTCAGCAGCAGGGCGGGAACGGCAAGACGCAGTCGTGTTCCTTCGCGGCCCGAGGTGGAGGTTCCAGGCGATCGACGGATGCGCGTGATGCCCAAGATACCACCTGCTCCAGGTGGGATCATCCCCTCGAAAGGTCGTCATGGTCAGGAGAACGAAGCGGGGGAGGATCCGGGCCAGCCCGTCTGCCGGAGCGCTTCGTAGAGCACGATCCCGACCGCGATGGCGAGGTTGATCGACCGCGCCCGCGGGTCCATCGGGATCGCCAGGCAACGCTCCGGATATGCGTCGGTGAGGGCGTCTGGCAATCCCTCCGTCTCGGTGCCGAAGAACAGCCAGTCGCCCGGGCGGAAGGCGGCGTCGGCGTAGGCGGTCCCGCCTCCGGTGGTGGCGTACCACGAGCCGTTCGCGGGCGGGTCGGCCTGCCGCAGGAACGCGGCGAAGTCGTCGTGGGCCGTCCAGGACAGGTCCGGCCAGTAGTCCAGACCTGCGCGACGACGACGACGGTCGTCGAGCGAGAAGCCGAGCGGACCGACCAAGTGAAGCTCGGCGCGGGCGGCCACGCACAGCCGTCCGATCGAGCCCGTGTTCTGTGGAATCAGGGGCTCGACGAGGACCACGTGGAACGTCGGGTCTCGAGCCGTCATGGTGCGAATGTAGTGGGTAGTGGGTCACAAACTGACCCACTACCATGTAGTGAGCCGGCTTGACAAACTCCGGCCAGGCGCGAAACCTTGATGGGCCCCCTCGGAACCCCATCCGCCCAGCGACGGAACCAGGCGATGAAGGCTCGCTCTCGCATTCTTGCGCCCTCGATCCTCGCCCTCGCGTGCGTCACGGCCGCGGGCATGGCGAAGGATGGGGCGGACCCCTCGGAGCGCCTCGAGGTGGTGGTGGAGGAGACCGTCCTCAAATGGAGCGCGACGGGGCGGCTGCTCGGCCACCTGAACCGCGGCACCGCGCTCGAGCGTCTCGGTGGCCGGAGCGACTGGACGCGCGTCGGCGTGCACGGCTGGATGTGGCGCCCCTCTCTCGAGAGGTCGGGCGACAGCTGGCGCGTCACGCCGGTCCGCGAGAACCTGAGGGCCGAGCCCAACGGTCGGATCCTGGGCACGCTCGAGCGTGGCGTGAAGGTCCGCCGCGTGGGCGAGGACGGGAAATGGTTCGAGGTCGAGATGATCGGCTGGCTCCCCGATGCAGCCGTCCGTTCGAGCGCGGCCGACCCGGAAGGGAGCACCGCCGCGGGCGAGCGCGAAGGGTGGGCAGGCGCCTCCGACGAGAGGACGCGGACCGGAGCCGCCGCCGAGCCCACCACCCCGTCATCCTCGACGCCGTCGAGTGAGCGTGGGACGGCGAGCCGCGTGGAGGAGGAGATCGACCTCCGCACCGCTCCCGGCGGAGCGATCCTGACGCGGGTGCCCTCCGGTACCGTGCTGCGGGCAGTGGAGCGTCGGGGCGCCTGGACGCGCGTTCAGGTCGAGGGCTGGGTCCCCAGCGAAGCGGTGCGCACCGACGGGTCGACGGCGTCGGGGCCCGAGGCGGTCGCGCTCGCACCCGACCGGTTTACCGGCCGCCGCGTCCAGTGGACGCTGGAGCACGTGGCGCTCCAGAGGGCGGAGGAGTGGCGCTCCGAGTTCGAGGCCGGGGAGTGGTTCGGCCTGGCGCGAGTTCCGGATCGGACCGCCTACGTGTATCTCGTCGTCCCGCCGGGGCTGCTCGACGAGTTCCGCGGCCTCTCCCCCTTCGAGACGATCCGCGTCGAGGGAAAGATCCGGACCGGCAAGAGCGAGCTCACCGGCAACCCCGTGCTGGAGGTCGCGAGGCTCCTGCCGTGAGCGCCTGGGCGCGGCGGGGAGCGAACTTGCTGATCGTCCTGTCGCGTGGTAGCGAGGTACTGGAGGAGATTCGCGAAGCGGCTCGCGACGCGGCCATCGAGAGCGCCTCCTTCGTCGGCCTGGGGGCCGTCGAGCAACTCCGGCTGGCCTGGTTCGACCGTTACGAGACCCGCTACCGGGAATCGACCCTGGAAGGGGTCTGGGAGATCGCCAGCCTGATCGGCAACGTTACCCGCTACGAGGGCGCGCCTCGCGTCCACGCCCATCTCGTGGCATCCGACCGTTCCTGCCACGTGCGGGCCGGGCACCTGGTCGGGGGCGTCGTCGCGGTCACCTGCGAGATCACGCTCACACCCTTCGACGCGCCGGTCGAACGCCGCTTCGAGGAGGCCTTCAACCTTCCCCTGATCGATCTGTCCGGCTAGTGGATGTGGGTGAGACGGCGCTGAAGACGGGGTCGTCTTCAGTCCCCGCCTACCGCCACGAGGTGCCGATCGACGTCCGTGCTTCCCTCAGAGCCTCCGGCGCGCTCGCCGGCAGCACCCCGTAATTCCACGGGGAGATCATGATCGCCGCCTGGTCGGGCTCCTTCTGGAATACGACCGCATCCTTCGTGCGGACCATCCGCCACCCGGGGAGACTCTCCTCGTAAAAGGCCGCCACGCGGTCCCATGGATCGGGCGTGAAGGCCTGGACGCGGAAGGCGGAGGCGGGGGCCCGGCTGAGCATCCAGACGGTGGCGCCGGGGTACGGAGGGATACCCGCCGCAGTCACGGCGGCGGGCATCGGCTCGCCGTTCGCGGAGGGGGGCGGGATCGTGTCGGGGTTCACCGCCGCGACGCTCGGCGGGGGTGGTGCCGCCGTTTCCTCGGTCGCGGACCCGCCACGGTCCCGGTTGCAGGCCGTCAGGAAGGCCGGCACAAGGACGACGAGCAGACCCGGGCCTAGAAGTCCTGGACGGTGAACGAGGCCCACTTTTCGACGGTCTGGTCCACGAGCGAGACGAACTGGCCGTCGGTCAACCGGATCTCCCAGCGCTTCAGCTCCCCGGTCTGCGGGTGCCATGTGTAGAAGCTGACCCTGTAGTCGTCGATCCCGGCCCGCTGGACGCGGGGCGGGGTCACCGTGCCGCGCACGGTGTCGGGGATCTTTCCGTACAGGAGAGCATCCCCCTCCTCGGCGTCGAAGCGTCGCAGTCCCTGCGGGATCTCGTCGATCGAGTTGAGCACGCGGACGACGTTCAGCTCGGCGAACGTGATCGAATCCACGCTCGAGGACGTGTAGCGGTAGTCGAAGTTGTAGAACGCCTCGATGACGAAGCGGGCCAGCCGGAGCGCCTCGTCCGCCGAGGTCGGCTCGACGCGTTCGCGATCCAGGAGCGCGTTGAGGGCGTCGACGTAGCCGCGATTCATGACGTGATTGAACGAGCCCGGCTCCATCCGGTTGACGAGTGGCCAGGCGCGGTCGTTCTCGGTCATCACGAACAGCCCCTGATACAGGTCGCCCTCGGTGGTGACGCTGTAGAGCGAGACGTCACCCACCGCCGGGTTCAGGATCCGGCCGAGGATGATGATTTCGCGGAAGAAGTCGTCCGGGGTGGGCTCGGGAAGCGCGATCCTCCCGGCGTCGTCCGGCGTGTTGTGGATGAACTCCCGCATCAGGCGCTCGTAATGAGGCCACCACAGCGCGAAGGCGGCCTGCCGGACGAGCAGCGTCTCGGCGGCCGGCGTCACGGCTCGCACGTTCTGCGCCGCGGCCGGTGTGGCCAGAGCCACGAGAGGCAGGCAGAACAGGAGCAGACCGGGCGCACGGACCCGGCCGGGCCTGGCGTAGGGGATCCTGTACCGCATGTGACGATTCAATCTAGGTGGGGGCGGCGGCCGGGGGCAACAGGCGGGTTTCCGAAGGTCATTGCTCCGACCGGCGACGGCCGTAACTTGGGCGCCCCGTGTCCTCTCCCTGGAGCTATCGCGAGGGTGATCTCGCCGCCGGCGGGGTGTCGCTCGCCGACCTGGCCGACCGCCACGGCACACCGCTTTACGTATACCATCGGTCCACCATCGGCGAGCGGATCTCCGGGGTGCGGGATGCCTTCCGCGAGCATCCGACGCGTCTGTGCTACTCCGTCAAGGCGAACTCCAACCTGCGCCTGCTGAAGTGGCTGGCGCAGCGCGAGGTCGGCTTCGACGTGGTTTCCGGGGGCGAGCTCGAGCGGCTGGAGGCGGTCGGGGTCCCTCACTCCGAGGTCGTATTCGCCGGCGTGGGCAAGACATCCGAGGAGCTGTCGCGGGCCGTCGACGGGGGACTCTGGATGATCAATCTCGAGTCCGTCGAGGAGGCCCGGCGCGTGGCGGAGCTCGCCCGTGACCACGCTCATCGTACGCCGGTCAGCCTGCGTCTCAACCCCGACGTGGATGCGCGCACGCATCGCCACATCACGACCGGCCGTAAGGTCGACAAGTTCGGTATCGCCATCGAGGAGTTCGAGCCGTTGATCGAGTGGCTCGCCGCCGACCCGCACGTGGATCTGGTCGGGCTCCATATGCACATCGGGAGCCAGATCACCGATCCCGAGCCCTATCGGGCAGGGCTCCGGGTCCTGCTCGACTGCGGACGGACCGCGCGTTCGGCCGGCGCCCCCGTCCAGTGGATCAACGCCGGGGGTGGCTTCGGGATCTCCTACGACGGCGGCCCGGTGCCGTCTGCCGAGGACTATGCCGGCGCGATTCTGCCCGGCGTGCGGGATTTCGGTGCGGAGCTCCTGCTCGAGCTCGGCCGCTACCTGGTCGGACCGGCCGGCTGCCTCCTGACGCGGGTCCTTTATCGGAAGGAGCGAAACGGGCGGGCGCTCGTGGTGGTGGACGCCGGGATGAACGATCTCGTTCGTCCAGCCCTGTACGAAGCCAGGCACCGGATCTGGCCCTTGAGGGAGCGGGACGGGAGCCGACCTACGGACATCGCCGGACCGATCTGCGAGTCGAGCGACTTCCTGGGGCGCGAGCGTCCCCTGCCGCCGCTCGAGCCCGGCGACCTGCTGGCCGTCCTCGACACAGGCGCCTACGGGATGGCGATGGCCAGTCACTACAACACGCACCCGCGCGCCGCCGAAGTGTGGATCACCGAAGACGGTCGGGTGGAGACGATCCGCCGCCGCGAGACCGTCGACGATGTGCTGGCGGTCGAGCGCGAAGCGCTCTGAGCCGCGCCCCGGGCCCGCCGTCAGGTTCCCACCCGACATGAGCCCACCGGACCCACGCCGCATCACCGCCGGGGTGATCTGGGGGGTCCTTCTTCTGGCCCTGGGACTCGTTATCCATCCCTTCGTCCGTCAGACGGTCCGGCAGGTGCGGCTTCTGGCCGCCGAGCCCCCGGCGCCGCTTCCGGTCCCGGTGGACGGCGTCGAGCCCGGCGACCTGGCCGACACATGGGGTGACCCGCGCAGTGGGGAGAGACGGCATCAGGGGATCGACATCTTCGCCGCGCGGAGGACACCCGTCCGCGCCGCGACTCGCGGCATCTTGGCGCGGCGGGGAAACAATCCCCTGGGCGGTCGAACCGTGACGATCCAGGGTCCTGGCGGGTGGCGTCACTACTACGCCCACCTCCAGCAGTACGGCGGGCAGGGCGAGGGCGACTGGGTCGAGGCGGGCGAGGTGATCGGATTCGTCGGCACATCCGGCAACGCGCCGCCCGACGCGCCCCATCTCCACTACGCCATCTACACCCGCGACGGCCCGATCAACCCGTATCCCATGCTCGTCGCGGAGCTCCGCCGTCAGGGATCGCGCGGCCCGGACTGCGGGGGTCGGGGACGCGCCAGCCGGGCCGAGATCCAGGGGAGGATAGGGGTCGCCATCCGCTCGCCCGCGCCCGGGGCCTGCGGGTGCCGCGAAACCCGGCGTAGGATACAATGGTAGTAGAAAGGCACGCCGATCCCGATGTCGGCTAGCTGTCCGACCATCCCCGCCGCGGCCATGGCCCGGCGTATCCGCTTCGACTTGGAGGAACTTCATGGCACGCATGTCGATGATCGTCCTGGCGGCCTCAGCCTGCCTCGCCGGGCCGAACGTGGGAGCGATGGCCCAGGAGCCGTCCGCGCCGGCCGAGCCGAACCCCACCGCCGGAACCACCTCCGCTGGGCCGTCCGGCTATGTCCTCTTCGTCGGGCTGGAGTCGGAGGACGCCGTCGCGATCGTCGACCCCGCGGCGGGCGAGGTCGTCAAGAAGATTCCCGTCGGCGTCTCGACCGAGGACATCGAGGGCGTCCACGCGCTGACCCTCGCGCCCGACGGGGAGCACTACTACCTCTCCATCGCCCACGGCTGGCCGTACGGATCGATCTGGAAGATGACGACCGCGAACGACAGCCTGGTCGCGCGCACGAACGTCGGCCTATTCCCGGCCACGACGGCGATCACGCCGGATGGCATGTGGCTCTTCGTCGCCAACTACAACCTGCACGGCGACCCTCAGACCGACACCGTCTCGGTCGTGCACGCGCCGACTATGACGGAGGTCAAGCAGATTCCCGTCTGCACGAAACCCCACGGGCTGGTCGCCTCCAATGACGGATCTACGGTGTACGTCTCCTGCACCCGGGACAACGTGCTGAAGAAGATCAGCCTGTCAACGCTCTCGGTCGTCGACTCGACCAGCACGCTGACCGAGCAGGACCGGGCCGAAGATAAAGTGTGCTACCCGGCCGGGCTGGCGCTCTCGAAGGACGACAGCGAGCTCTACGTGGCGTGCCACAAACAAGCCGAGATCCGGGTCATGCCGACCAACCGGTTCGGCACCTTCACCAATGCCATTCCGGTGGGCGACGGTCCCTACCTCATCAAGGTGGATCCGAGCGGCGAGAGGCTGTACGTCCCGAACCGCGACAGCCAGTCGTTCTCGGTGATCGATCTGGCCAGCGAGAGCGTCATCGCCACCAAGCCCTCCAGCGCCACGCATCCGCACACGTTTACGTTCGGCCCGGATGGCACCGTCTTTCTGTCGATGGAGAGCCATGCCGTCGTACCGGGCGCGATCGACGTGATCGATCCGGAGACGCTCGAGACGATCCGATCGATCCCGGTCGGGCTGCAGGCTACCGGGGCCGGCGCGGTGGCGCTGCCGCCGTCGCACTTCGACTGATCGCGTTGGAGCTCGGTTCGTCCCGGCGTTGCAACGGACCCGGCGGCTATCTGCGGAACCGCGCGAGCGCCGCGACGATCGAATCCTGAACCGCCCGCCGCGGTCCGGTCGGTCCGGGAAAGAACTCCATCACCATGCTGAAGACCAGCCGCTCTCCGCCGGTCGACATGACGTAGCCGGAGAGTGCGGAGACTCCGGACAGAGAACCCGTCTTCGCGCGCGCGTTGCGCTCCGCGGCGGTCCCACGCATGCGCTCCTCGAGGGTGCCGTCTATCCCGGCGATCGGAAGCGCGCTGAAGAATGAAGGCGCGAGATCTTCGCGTCGGGCGACGTACGCGAGCAGATCCACGATCTGTCGGGCGGTGACGAGGTTGTAACGCGAGACCCCGGAGCCGTCTGCCAGCACCATGGCAGTCGTGTCGATCCCCACCTCGCTCGCCAGGAAGCGCCGCTCGGCCGCAAGGCCGGTCTCGTAGTCTCCGGGCGGCCCCGCCACCTCGGCGCCGATCACCTTCACCAGCTGCTCCCCCGTCAGGTTATCGCTGATCTTGAGGAAGTTGCGTACGCTCACGGCGAGGGAATCGCTGCGATGGCGGGCGATCGTATGGAGGACGTCGGGGTGCGATGGACGGCTCGCCGTCAGAGGCGGACGCGCCGATCCGAGCATGGCCACTCCGCGTCGCGCGAGAAGCTCCGCCAGGACGGTCGTCGCATAGAGGGCCGGATCCTCGACGGTCCGGACCTCGATCACCGGATCGCTCCCGATCGCCAGAGTCCCTCGCACGTCGATCACGTTTTCCTTGGGCGTCCAGTGACGTTCGACCGTCAGCGTCGACTTCCCGCCGGGCGGTCCGGTGCGCGCGCTGATTCGCATCTGCATGTAGGCGGTCGGCGGATCCAGCGCCACCCGGACCGACTCGCCGACGGTCGCGCCCGGCTCGACGCGCACCGTGACCGCGTTGTCGTTCAGTGTGAGGGCGCTGCTGTAGGGCCAGTACCAGTAGGGGCCGTCGTCCCACATCCATCCCGATCCCCAGGTCTTCCCGGCGAAGTAATCCGCCACCGGCAGGATCCGTCCGTCGACCGCGCGAACACCACCCGCGGCGAGGCTGTCGGCGAGCGCGGCGAGGTCCTCCGTGACCAGGTCGGGGTCGCCACGCCCCACGAGATAGAGATCGCCTCGCAAGGTGTCGCCCGTGATGCGCGCGTCCGACGCGAGGGTGGTGACGAAACGATGGTCGGGGCCCAGATAGTGAAGCGCCGACGCGGCGGTGAAGAGCTTCAGGTTGGACGCCGGAGTGTACAGGCGATTCGCCTCGCGCGCGTAGAGGGTGTCGCCGCGATCCAGCGACACCACGAGCAGAGCGGTGCCCGAGTGTCGGAGGCTGGGATCCGAGAGAAGCCGATCGAGGGTCTCGACGACGATCTCTCCACCGGCCCCGCGGGCCGAGGACAGCGCGCACGCGCCGGGCAGGCCGAGACAGACCATGACGACGAAAGCCCGCAAAAGCGGGCTTTCGCTGAAACGTCGAAGCGGTCCGAGCCGATCGATCGGCAGTAAGGCTTGCGCGAAGGTTACTTCTTCTTTCTCTTTCTTGAAGCCTTCTTCCTCTTTTTCGAGGCCTTCTTTTTGGAGGCCTTCTTCTTCGAGGCCTTCTTCTTCGAAGCCTTCTTGCGGGCCTTCTTCTTCGAGGCCTTCTTTCTGGTCGACTTTCTGGCCATTGCAGCCATACCGTTTCCTCCTGGTCTGAGCGTCACGACGTTCGGACCGCTCGACGAAAAAAAGTCTATCACAACGATGCGAACGTGCGCAATAGTTTGAACGAGAAAAAGAAAGAAGAAAAAGACTCATCCGGCGAGCGTGTTGACGAGTTCGAGGAGCGATCGATCGATCTCTTTGTTCTCGGCGAGCGCTTCGGCGATCGGTGTCGCGCACAAATCTTGTCCACGCAAGCCGAAGAGCAGATCGCGCCGGCCTTCGATCGCCGCCCGCGTGGCGGCCGACGCGAGACGACTGGCGAGGACGCGATCACGCACGGTGGGATTGCCGCCGCGCTGGATGTGCCCGAGGATCGTTACGCGCGGCCCGGCTCCGGGCAGGTCCCTCAACCCCGGCGAGCGGTCGTCGAGCTCCTGGAGCAGCCCTCGCGCCCCACCCGGATGGGCGCCTTCGGCGACCACGACGATGCACGAGAGCTTCCCGCGACGATAGTTGCCGCGGATCACTTCCACGAGCGCTTCCGGATCGAGCTCCACCTCAGGCAGCACGACCGCTTCCGCGCCACCGCCCACCGCGACCTCGAGCGCGATGAAGCCGCGATTTCGTCCCATGACCTCGATGAAGAAGAGGCGCTCGAGGGCGTGCGCGGTGTCGCGAACTCGATCGATGGCTTCCAGCGCCGTGTTGCATGCGGTGTCGAAGCCGATCGACTGATCCGTTCCG
Organism: Gemmatimonadota bacterium; assembly: GCA_050732935.1. Lineage (GTDB taxonomy): Bacteria > Gemmatimonadota > Gemmatimonadetes > JACCXV01 > JAHWKZ01 > DASRVA01. The sequence goes on along the minus strand of JBOHRW010000164.1, from coordinate 4,893 downwards.
CCGAGGTCGTTGTCGATCGTAGAGGCGACCCCGAGGACGGCGCCGTCCCACATCGACTGGAGGCGGGTGGCGCCGTGCTGTGTGCCCTCTCCCCCGATCGTGATCAACGCCCTGCAGCGCCGACGGGCGAGAACATCGCAGGCGGCACGCCGTATGGCCTCGTCGCGGAAGCGTGCCTCGCGCGCGGTGTCGAGCACGGATCCCCCCCGCTGCAGGACATTGGCCACACTGCGTGGCGTGAGCGGGATCGCGTCGTCGTCGATCAGGCCGCAGAAGCCCCTGCGAAACCCGATGACATCCCAGCCGGCGTGCGAGGCGGTGCGCACGACGGCACGGATCGCGGCGTTCATGCCGGGCGCGTCCCCGCCGCTTGTCAGGACGCCTAGACGCGAGGCCATGGACGGAACCCGGGAGGAGGAAGGAGTCGCCGCATGCGGGAGGCGAAGGTAGCCGGCGCACGCGGCGGTGTCAGGGTGCGGGAGACGTCCATTCGGGTGCGTACCGGCGAGGACGATCGATGGAGTACCAGAGGCCGTCGCCGGCCCCGTGCGGGGCGAGACAATACCCTGCCGCGCAGGAAGTTAGGGGCGGAACGGAACCTTTCGGCACGTCCCGTGCTAGGATAGACCAGCGACCCTATTTCCCCAGCGGAGGAACCCTATGCGGACGCAGCGTTCGATACAGAGATGGCTTCTGGTCCTGACGGCAGGCTCGATCGGGATGGCGGCGCTGGCCTGCGGCGGCGAGGGCGCCGACGAGGTCGACGAGGATCTTCCGATCGTGGTCGAGGACAGCGGTCCGATCGCGCTCGCCGACTCGGTCGGCCCGACCGCCGACGAGATCGATGTCGTGGAAGCGCAGCCGCGTGTCGTGGAGCGGACCGTCGTCGTCCGCGAGCGTCCCCGCGCCGAGACGACCCCGGACGAGCCCGCTCGGGATGTGACCCCGGCACCGTCGCGTCCGAGTGCGATCCCGACCGGAGCGTCGATCTCCTTCTCCACGCTTCACCAGGTGGATTCGGAGCACAACGATGTCGGTAGCACGTGGACCGGTCGCGTGACGCGCAACGTCGTGGTCGGCGGTCAGGTCGTGATCCCGGCCGGAGCGACGGTCAGCGGCGTGGTGACGGCCATGAACGAAGGCGATGACAACGGCGGCAACGGCTCGATCACCCTCGAGGCGCGCTCGGTGGAGACCGCCTATGGGACACGCTCCATCGCCGCTTCGCCCGTGGCGGGTGGGCACTCGTACAGCGACAAGGGCTTCCCGACCAAGGAAACGGCGATCGGCGCGGGCGCCGGCGCGGTGCTCGGCGGCATCATCGGCGGCAAGAAGGGCGCGGCGATCGGCGCCGCGGCCGGCGGCGCCGGTGGCGCGGCCATGGGGACGGCGCGCGATGACTACGAGGTCGCGCTGAACGCCGGCAGCGATTTCACCGTGCGTCTATCGAGCTCCGTAGGCCTGTAGAACGAACCGAACACGTTTTTTCCGGGAGCGCCGAGGCTGGCCAGGGAGCGGGCCCCGGCGCTTTTTTGCCCTGTGGTCGCCTCGTCGATAGCGTTCTCGTCGATGGGCGGAACGGACGCACGCTGATGGAGGAACGCGAACTCGCCGAGCTTCGCGCGTTCGCGCTCGAGGCGGCTCGCGCGGCGGGCCGGGTGACTCTCGAGTACTTCGGAGGTGCGCTGGACGTCGAGCGCAAGGCCGACCGATCGCTGGTCACGTCGGCGGACCGCCGTGCCGAGGAGCTGCTCCGCGAACGGCTCGCAGCGCGCTGCCCGGGAGACGGCGTGATCGGCGAGGAGCTCGGCGTCGAGGAAGGCTCGAGCGGGAGACGCTGGACGCTCGATCCGATCGACGGGACGTTTGGCTTTGTTCACGGGGTGCCGCTCTTCTCGGTGCTGATCGGGCTCCTGGACGGCGGGGAGGCGGTGCTCGGCGTGGTCCACCTCCCGGCCCTCAAGGAGACGGTGGCCGCCGTCCGGGGGGCGGGGTGCTGGATGTGGAGAGGAGACGCGGATCCGGTCCCCGCGCGGGTCTCATCCGAAGCCGCCTTCGCGGACGCGCTCGTCCTCGCGACCGACTTCCGACGTCTCCCGGGCGGGCATGGGGCCGGATACGAGCGGCTCGCGGACGCGGGGGAGCTCAGGACCTGGGGGGACGCCTACGGCCACGCGCTGGTCGCCACCGGTCGGGCCGACGCGATGATCGACCCCCGCATGAAGCCCTGGGATTCGGTGCCCCTGCAGCCGATCGTCGAGGAGGCGGGAGGCCGCTTCAGCACGATGGCGGGCGCGAGCCTGCCAGCGGGCGGAAGCGCCGTTTCGACCAACGGTCTCCTCCACGACGAAGTGCTCGAGCGGCTGGCTGACCTGTCGCCTTCGAAGTAGGGGGTGGGGCCGCCGGGCGCAGCGAGCGTTCAGCCCGTCAGCTCCTCGAGCCGATGGTTCAGGACGATCGCGTTGTTGCCACGGATTACGCCGGTCCGATCCGGACGATCTTCTCGCGCACGATGCGGTCCACCGGCGGGAAGGTCTTGCGGGCGGCTTCCGGGACGGGCCGCCAGTCATCGGTCCCGGAGCGGTCGGCGTACCAGTCGAAGGGGCGCGTTCCCGGACCCCGTCCCGGCTCCCCGACCACGATCCGACCGACCATGCCGCCGGCCTCGTGCGGCAGGCAAAAGTAGTCGTAGACGCCGGGGACGGTGAGCGTCGCTTCGAAAGCCTGGCCGGGCCTGGTGAGAATTCCCGAGTCCCAGGGCTCGGCCTTCTCCGGTATGCGCAGCGAGTGGTTCGTGTTGGCCGGGTGATAGGCCGTCGTCGAGTGCACGCTCTCCTCGATCACCCACTTGACCGTGCTCCCGGGCTCGATCAGCACTCCGACGGGATCGAACCAGACCTTCGAGCCGAGCGCGTCGCTTCGCATGCGGATCTCGACGGGGGCGGTGGGCGGCCCGGTGCGACCCTCGAGGCCCAGCAGCGCGCCGAGGGAGCCTCGCGCCGGCCCGGGTGCGGCGAGGCCGGCGAGCGCGAGCCCCCCGGCCTCGAGGAACGACCGCCGCGTGATCATTCTTCGGCTACTTGAGCGCCGCCGCCGCCTCGGGCGAGACGTACCACACCACGAAGTGGTAGTGCGGCTCGGCGACCCCCGGGTGGCCGGCGTTGTAGTAGATGTCCACGTGGTCGGCCGTCGCCGCGGCGACGTCGAGCCCGTTGAAGTTCTCCTGCTCGTTCATCGACGAGAGCGGGATCATGTAGACCGAGCTGACCAGCTTGCCGTCCCGGTCGTAGGCCAGGAAGGGGCCGGCCGGCAGGGTCGCCGGATCCACGTACAAGGTGCCGATTCCGGGCAGGAAGTCGGGAAGCTCGACCAGCTCGCTGACCGGCTGGAAGGCGCCGCCCGGCGGCGCGGTCATCATCTCTCCGTGCATGCCCTCGTGCCCGGCAGCCACCTCCTTCTCCTCCTGCGCCCCCGCCGTGTCGGCCAGAAAGGCGAGCGCGGAGACCGCGAGGGCGAGCGTGAAGAGCCGTTTCATGATGGGATCCTCCTGATGAGGGGTTGACCAGCATAGGGATTTGCTACCACCCGAGTATACACCTATCTTGATCGTTGTGCAAGTCGAAACTATCAAAACAGCCTTGCCCTCGGGGACCAAGCGGGAGATCCTCGATCTTCTCATCCGTGAGGAGCTGAGCGCCCAGGAGCTGGCCGACAGGCTGGGGGTCAGTTCAGCTGCGATCCGTCAGCATCTGGCGACCCTGCAGAGCGGAGGGCTCGTCGTGCGCGGGAAAGGCGACTCCCAGCCCCCCGGGCGACCGACGTACGTCTATGCCCTCTCGCCTCTCGCCCGCCGCGCCTATCCCAAGCGGTACGACGTGCTGGCGAGCGAGCTGTTCGACGTTCTGCTGGACCGGCACGGCGAAGCCACGGCGCTCGAGCTGGTGGCGACGGCCGCGCGGCGAGTGGCGCGCCGGGCTCGCCACGGGATGGCCATCGACGACCCCGAACGACGCTGGGATCTTCTTCTGGCCTGGCTCGAGGAGACCTTCGCGCTGGAGGCCGAGTGGGAGCCACTCGGCGACGGTCACCGGCGCATCGTCGTCCACCACTGTCCCTTCCAGGACATCGCCGCCGATCGCCCCCGGGTCTGCGGAACCTTCTTTACCACCCTGATCGGGGAGCTGCTGGGCACGGCCGGGGTGAGGCACGTGCCGCTCGAAGACCGCCTGCGCTGCTGCGCGATCGACATCGAGGAGAGCTCGATCAGCCGACCCACACCGACTTGATGTTGACGAACTCGCGGATCCCGAAGACGGACAGCTCGCGCCCGTAGCCGCTCTCTTTGATCCCGCCGAAGGGCAGCCGCGGATCCGACTTCACGAGCCCGTTCACGAAGCACGCGCCCGCCTCGAATCCCTTGGTCGCGATCCGGCGTCCGCGCTCGACGTCGCGCGTGAAGACCGCGGCGCCGAGACCGAACGAGGTGTCGTTGGCGACCTCGATCGCCTCGGCCTCGTCGGCCACCGGAATGATCGACGCCACGGGCCCGAAGAGCTCCTCCTCGTACCCGGGCGAGGCCGGCTTCACGTCCGTCAGGACGGTGGGCGGGTACCACGCCCCCTCGCGATCGGGGATCTCACCACCCAGCAGACATCGCGCCCCGAGCGCGATCGTCTCCTCGACCTGGCGGTGGAGGTCGTCCCGGAGGTCCGCCCGCGCCTGGGGTCCGACCTGGGTCGCCTCGTCCATCGGGTCGCCCACGATCGTGCCCCGCATGCCCTCGACGAAACGGCGCTCGAACTCCTCACGGATCGGCTCCACGACGATGAACCGCTTGGCGGCGATGCAGCTCTGGCCGGAGTTGATGAGCCGGCTCTTCACGCAGGTCTCGAC
>JBOHRW010000163.1:0-22982 GCA_050732935.1 Gemmatimonadota bacterium | reverse complement strand
CTCTACTATCTCGGACGGAAGGGGGAGCGGATCGTCACCCCGGCGGGCGTCAACGTGGACCCGGGGCCGGTGGTCGACCGGCTCCGTCGGCAGCGCGGGGTCCACGACGCGGTCGTCCTCGAGCGGCCGTGGGGGGAGCCCGGCGTGGTGTGCGCGGTGCTCGCCGTCGAGCCGGGGGCCGATCCGGCCGTCGCCGTCCGCGCCGCCAACGAAAGACTCCCCGATGCTGCCCGGGTGCGGTCCTGGAGGGTCTGGCCGGACCCGGATTTCCCCCGGACCCGGACCGGGAAGGCGCGTCGGGCGGAGATCCTGGCCTGGCTGGAAGCGCAGGCGCCGGAAGTCCCCGAAGAGCTGGACGATGGAGGGGTCCACCCGGAGAGCGCGCCGAGCACGCCAGCCGACGCCTTCACCGCCCTCGCCCGCCTGGTCGAACGGATCTCCAGCGCCAACGCTGACAACCTGGACCGGTCGACCAGGGTCGCCGACGTGCTGGGCTCTCTCGACCGTGTCGACCTGGTCACGCGGATCGAGTCGACGTACGGGATCGCGATGGGTCCCGAGGCGTTCGCGGGCGACCGCTCGCTGGGCGATCTGGCCGACGAGCTCTTCGCGGGGGCGGCGTCCGATGGACAGGGGGAATCGGACTCGGCGCCGATCCGCATCAAGCCGAGCGTACCGCCATCGGAGGAACACCAAGAAGAGCCTCCGGCAGACGTCGACGAGGAGGTCGCCGCGGACGTGCGCGGCCTCGGGCGCCGCCTCGACAGGGTCCCCGAATCGCACTGGCGACACTGGTTGCTCATCCGGATCACGCGCCGGGCCTTCCGGACGGGCTTCCTGCGGCCCATGTGGCGCTCCTTCTTCTCCATGGAGGTGGACGGGCTCGAGCATCTGGCCGACCTCGAGCCTCCCTACATCATCGCCGCCAACCACCTGAGCGACCTGGATCCCGGGGCCACCCTCTTCGCCCTGCCGGAGCGACCGTCGTCGCGAATCGCCACCACCGCCATGTGGGAGTACTTCCCCCGCGCCCGGACGGGACCGTTTCTCTACGCCCTCGGCGTGTGGGGATTGGATCTCGTGCCTCTCGTCCAGACCGGTGACTGGCGGCCCACGCTCCGGATCGCGGGCAGGGTCGCCGACCGGGCCAGCTCCATGCTCGTCTTCCCCGAGGGTGAACGGTCGCCAGACGGGCGGCTCCTCCCCTTCCGCCGCGGGGTCGGAGTCATGGCGCAGGAGCTTCATCTGCCGATCGTCCCGTGCGGCGCGGCCGGGCTCCTGGCCGTGTTCCCCAAGGGTCGGCACTGGGTCCGCGGCTGCTGGTTCGGCCGCGCCCCCGTCGCCACGAGATTCGGCGCACCGCTTCCTGCACCGCGACCGGACGACGATCCCGAAGACGTGGTGGCGGAGCTCCGGCGACGGATCGAGGCCCTCGTGGAGGAAGCCCGGCGCGCGGCGCGCAGGTTTTGACGGGTCCTCGAGCGGTCCCCGATCGTCTCCGTTCTGCTGACGCTTCGTCGCCGTGGCGTGAAGCGGCTAACCTTCGCGCTTCCTCGCCCGCAAACCCACAGCCCTCGCGAAGGAGAGACACCAGTGAAGCTGATCAGCGCAGGCGCGGCCCGCACCGTCACCGGGAGCTGCCATCTCATCGAGACGGGGGGCAAGCGGCTCCTGATCGACTGCGGGCTCTTTCAGGGCAAGGTCGCGGATCTCAACCGGGAGCCCTTCCCGTTCGATCCGGCGGAGCTCGACGCCGTGCTGGTCACCCATGGCCACCTCGACCACACCGGCCGGCTCCCGTTGCTCATCCGGAACGGTTACGCGGGGCCGATCCACACGATCGCCTCCACGCGTGCGATCGCCGAGGTCATTCTCTACGACTCGGCGAAGATCCAGACGGAAGACTACGAGCGCGCGCTGCGCCATGCGGGTGAGAAAGCGGCGGAGGGGGTGGAGGGACGAGCGGTCGAAGAGCCCTTGTACGGCGAGCGCCACGCGGCGGCGACGATGGCCCTCTTCCAGGACGCCGGATTCGATTCGCCCCTCGATCTCGGCGCCGGGGTCCGGGCGACCTTTCGCCCTGCCGGTCATATCCTGGGAAGCGCCTTCCTGGAGATCGCGAGTCCCGAGGGCCGCCTGATCGCCTCAGGCGATCTGGGCAACCGTGAGAGCGGACTCCAGAAGGATTACGTCCTGCCCTCGGCCTGCGACGCGGTCCTGGTCGAGACTACCTACGCCGATCGAGCCCATCGCTCTCAGGCCGAGACCGTGGAGGAATTCCGGACCGTGCTCGCCGAATCGCTGCAGGCGGGCGGCAACATCATGATCCCCTCCTTTGCCCTCGAGCGCACCCAGGTCGTCCTGTATTACATCAGAAAATTCATGGAGGCCGGAGAGATCCCGCGCGGACCGGTGTTCCTCGACTCACCGATGGCGACCAAGATGACCCATCTCTACGAAACCTATAAGAACCAGTTCGTGCCCGAGGTGGCCGAAGCGCTGGAACGGGGCGGGGAGCCGTTCGAGCCCGAGACCCTCGAATACACGACCGAGGTCGAGGACTCGAAGAAGATCAACGAGATCGAGGGCGGGGCGATCATCGTCGCCGGCTCGGGGATGATGACCGGTGGGCGGATCGTCCATCACTTGAAGCACAATCTGTGGCGGAAGGAAGTGAGTCTGATCGTGGTCGGCTACCAGGCCGAGGGGACGCTGGGACGGCGGATCGTCGACGGGGCGAAGTCGGTCCGGATCCACGGCGACGAGATCGACGTGCGGGCGCGGATCGTCACGATCAACGGCTTCTCCTCCCACGCCGACCAGGACGACCTGCTGGCATGGCTCGAGCCGACGAAGTCCGCCCGGGTATTCCTGGTCCACGGCGAGCCGCCGGTCATGGAGAAGTTCACCGCCACGCTGAAGGAGCGGGGCCGCGAGGCAATCGCGCCCGAGCGGGACAAGCCGTACGACCTCGTTTAGCCCCCGCCGCAAATCCCGGCCTCGTTTCGCGACAGCTCATGCTCGCAGGTCATCACCTCCGGAACAGGTACTGCAGCTTGGCGAAGTACTGCCGCGACGTGTGGACGAGGTCGTCGCCCGGCTCCTCGTAGTCGTTGAAGACCTGGGTCGAGCCGACGTAGAAGAGCGTGAACGGGTTGATCCTGTAGGTCAGCAGCGGCTCCACGTTGAACTGACCGTCGAAGTCATCCCACTGTGTGACCAGCCGGAGAAAGAGCTCACGCGTGAAGTTCAGGTTGGTGCGGACCCTGAGGACGTAGCCGCTGAACAGCACCTCTCCGGTCTCCGCGTCGTGGAGCTCCGAGTAGTCGAGCTCGGGCTGGATCACCAGCCGTTCCCATGGACGGATCGTCGCGAACAGCTCGAGCTCGGCACCCTCGCCGGCGGTAACGGGATCGGTGAAGCGGGCGATCTCCCGTCCGCGCTGCAGGAAGAAGCCACCCCTCAGCCGCTCGCTGAAACTCGACTCGAAGTAGAGCCACCAGTTCCGAAGGTCGTCGAACTCGACGCCGCGGAAGCGCTCGGGGTTCCACTCGTAGCCCAGCTCCACGAAATTCTGGCCCGTGAGCTGGAACTCCACGCTGGGCGTGTAGAGCTCGTCCTTCAGGACGCCGTCGTAGTTCCAGGTCCCCTCCACGTCGACGTCGAAGCCCCAGCGGTCGATCCACGAGCTCTCCGGATACCAGTTCCATTCGTTGAACAGCATCAGGGAGTGGAAGTCGTTCCGGGTCTCGAAGCCGTTGTCGGCGCGGAAGGTGGGACTCGAGGTCCAGTAGTCGAAGTTGAGGCTCCAGCGCTCCGCGGTCCGCTCCAGGCTGGCGTAGGCGGCATGGCCGGAGAAGGTCTCGCCGTCGAAGACCGCGGTGTGGTCGCCTCGATCGAACGTCACGCCGACCAGATCCTCGGTCAGGGATGGATCGTCCGGCTCGACGGTGCGGCTCCCCAGGAGCTGGGCTTCGATCTGCCACCGGGAGTCAAGTTTCCACAAGAGGTCGGCGCCGTAGGTCGTGCCCGCGCCGTCGTTCCCCTCGAGCCGGCGGTCGGTCAGGAGCGCCCCCACGTGGGAACCGTCACCGAGGCTGCGCCGGTAGCGCAGGATGTTCGACACGCTCCTCTCCGTCTGGCCGACGAAGCTTCGCTCCTCGAACGGGAGCAGGATCGGCGAGGTCTCGTCGTAGCCCCCCAGGTACGCCACCGTCGTGTCGCCGAACCGGCCCAGCAGCTTGGCCGCGACGTCGGGATCGTTGATCTGCCGGGTGTAGACCGCCTGGATCCAGGTCTGGAAAAGCTCGCTCCCTTCCTGGAAGAACGGGCGACGCTCCGGGAAGAAGAGCGCGAAGGTCTCATTGACGTCGATCTGCGCCACGTCCGACTCGACCTGGCTGAAGTCGGGGTTGAGCGTGGCCTCGACCGTGAGTCCGGAAGGATGTGCGTAGCGGACGCCCACGCCGGCGTCGGCCTCGGCGTTCCCGTCGCCGATTCCCGACGTCGGGTCGTCCGCGTCCCGGATCTCGGCCGCCTGCGAAGCCACCGCATAGGGCAGGATCTCGATCGCGCCCCCCGGCTCGACCCCCCGGATCCCGGTCAGCGTCCCGTACTGGCACAGAAAGCACGATTCCTCGCGACTGATGGCCGCCCACGAGTACTGGGCCCGGCTCTCTCGGGGGCGGGTGCGCCAGAAGGTCACCTTCCAGGCCTGCTCCGGACGATCCGGGAAGCGCAGGCTCTCGAAAGGGATCGCCATCTCGATCTGGTAGCCTTCGTCGGTGATCCGGCCCTCGGTCTCGTAGACCAGGTCGAAGCCGTCGTCCTCCCCGCTCACCGTGGAGAAGCGCGTGTCTCCCTGGACGCCGAGCGGGTTGGCGAAGAGAAAGTACGCCCACTGGGCGTTGCCGTAGGTGTCGAGCAGGATCCCGAAGTAGTCGTCCCCCCAGATGTCGTCGCGGTCGGTCAGGGTGGCCCGGATCTTCGACGGATCGTCATGAGCGACAAAAGCAACGTAGAGGTTCTCGTCGTCGTAGGTGATCCAGGCTTCGCTCCCGACCGGGGGCTCGCCCCCCTCGTTGGGATTGGTCTCCGAGAAGTCATCGGTCCGCGCCGCGCCCACCCAGCCCGGGTCGTCGAGCGCGCCGTCCAGCGTGATCGGGCCCGCGGCGCGATGGACCTCGAGGGTCGGACGAAGGAGGGGCTGGAAGGAGTCGGGCGGTGTCGAGACCGTTGCCGGGGTCGCTTCCGGGACCGAGTCGCGTGCCGCCGATGTGGAGTCGCTCATCCCCTGATCCGGAGTCTGCGCCCGTCCGACGGCTGGCGATGCGAGCCCGACGGAGAGCGACAGAGCCAAGACGAGCGGGCCTATGGGGCGTGACATGGCGTGTACCCTCCTTCGGGCGTTGCCCCTTCACCCGGATTGGATGACGAAAAACCGGCTCGGGTTGGAAGAGCTTCTCTCTACGGACTGGTCGGGTTCGAGGTTTCGTCCACTATTCGATCTTTCCCAGCGCCCAGGCCGCCGCCTCGCGGACCGGCGCGGCGTCGTCCGCGGCGAGCCTCTCGGTCAGCGGCTCGATCGCGGCCGGGTCCTCGATCTCGCCGAGCGCCCATGCGGCGGCGATCCTTACGTCCACGTCGGGATCTTCGAGCGCTTCGACCAGCGCGGGAATCGTGCCCGAGTCCTCGGCGTAGCCGAGCCCGACGGCCGCCATCTCTCTCTCGGACGGGTTCGCCGAAGAGAGCGAGCGCCGCAATGCAGCCACGGCCTGGGGTGCGTTCGTCCTTCCGAGCACCCGGGCCGCCAGGCGCCGGGCGCAGGGATCGGTTTCGGCGAGCGCCGCGGCCAGGGTCGCGACACCGCCGTCGTCTTCCCGATGGGAGAGCGCCCACTCGATGACCTGGCGGGCGCCCGGCTCGTCACTCACACCCACCTCCACGCGCGGGCCATTGCCCCACCAGCCCTGGTCGAGCGCGCGGGCGGCGAGACCGCATACCACCGGATCAGCGCCGCGCGCGCCGGCCAGAAGTCGCGCGGCGAGCGCCGAGTCGGCGGGCGCGACGGTTTCGCGCGCCGCGGCCACACTCTCGGACTCCGGGCCACTGCAGGTCAGGGGGATCAGGAGCGCCAGCGCCGCCCCGGCGAGGGCGCCCAGCACCCATTCGGTGCGGGTGCGGTGGAAGGAGGCCGAATCCGAGGATTTCCAGCGCCAGGGATTTCGCGAGTCAGCCATGACTAGTTCATGTTCCCGATCGCCTCGGCGGCGAGCTGGCGGATCTTTGGATCCTCGTGCTCGAGGAGCGGGATCAACGCATCGTAAGCGGCCGGGCTCTCGAGATTGGACAGCGCCTCCAGGGCCTCGTACTGGAGCTCCCGGTCGGACGAGGATCGAACGACCTGAAGAAGGACCGGCACCACGGCCGGATCCTGGGTCTCGTCCAGGGCGTCGACGGCGCCGAACCGGACTTCCCGGTCCGGATCGTCGACGGCTCGGATCAGCTCCCCCGGAGCGCTGGTGAGGTCCAGGCCGTTCAGGGCGTCCACCGCAGCGCGCCGCACGACGACCGTCTCGTCTCCGAGGGCGGCGACGAGGACCGGCTGCGCCCGGTTGTCCCCCAGGTTTCCGAGCGCCTCGATCGCGTTCACGCGGACCTCGAGATCGCTGTCCCGAGTGGCCTGGATCAGCCCGTCCACCGCTTGGGAGCTCTCTATGTCGCCCAGCGCCTCGGCGACGTTCCGCCTCACCTCGACGTCCGAGTCTTCCAGCAGGGGTACGAGCAGCGGGACGGCGCGGGCGTCCTCGATCATTCCCAGCGCCCAGACCGCCGTCCGCCGGACCTCGACGCTCGGATCCCCGAGCCCGGAGCCCAACGCGTCGATCGCCGAGGCGTCCTCGATCTCGCCGAGGGCCTCGGCCGCGTTTCGGCGCACGGTCACGTCGTCGTCCTCTGTGAGGGCCGCGGATAGCGCCGGCACGCCCGCAGGGTCCTCGATCTGCCCGAGCGCCCAGGCGGCCATGGCGCGGACCTTGGGGTCGGGGTCTTCTCGCAGAGCTCGCGTAAGCGCCTCGACCGCGCGGGGATCCTGGAGCTTCCCCAGCGTCTCGGCAGCGGTCAGCCGGACCGCCGGATCGTCATCGCCCAGCGTGCTGGCGACCGCGGCGACCGCCCGTCCGTTGTCCCTCACCACGGGCTTGTCTTTCGACTCCACGCGGTCGACGTAAGCGGCGAAATCTCGATTCTGACCGGCGACCACGATCTCAGGCTCGACGAGCCCGTCCCCCGCATTCTCCGCCACGACCTTCGAAGCCTCGTCGTTCGTGTCCGGGTCCTCCTTCCCCAAGAGATCCGTCAGGCGCGCACGGAGGTCCTGACCCTCGGGGGAAGCTTTCCCCGACTCGCTCGACGCCTCTTCGAACCTCACGTTGAATGAGGAAGGCATTCCGTCGAGCGGTCTGTCGCCTTTCGGGTCTCGCGGACCCGCGGCGGCCAGCGGGACGGCGAGCAGCGCGACGGCCAGCGCCACCAGCGCCGCATGGGCCATCGACACCCCGCGCCGCTTCCGGTCGGGCTCCAGGATTGCCAGGATGCGCCCCTCGAACTCCGAGCGCTGCGCTAGCGGCATGACAGTGACGGGCGCGCGCACGGTTCCCGCCCGGGTTACGATGTCGAGCAGGTCGTCGGCGTAACGCGAGGCCCGCGTGCCGACCTTGAGCACGAGGTCGTCGCACGCTTTCTCGCTCTCGGACCGCATGCGTCGGGCGGCATTCCAGGCCAGCGGGTGGAACCACCAGAGCGCACACACGACCCACGCCATCAGGTGCGGCAGAACGTCCCGGCGCTTGATGTGGGCCATCTCGTGAAGCAGGACGGCTCGCCGGCGATCATCAGGCCAACGCTCGGATTCCTCCGGCATGAGGACGACCGGACGAACCACCCCCGCCGCCAGCGGCATCGTCACCTCGTCGCTCACGAGGAGGCGCACGGGCGTGTCGAGGAGCAGACGGTTGCTGGCCCACTCGAGCGCGGCTTCCCAGGAGGGACCGACGGCGGGCCGGGCCCGCCTCGAGTAGCGCCGCAAGGTCACCATCCCGACCGCGAGTCGGACAAGGATCGCCGATGCCCCGAGCAGCCAGAGGAATTTCAGGAACCCGGCGAAGCCAGATCGCTGGAAGACATCGACGGGACCCATCCTCGAGATGAGACGCTGAAGCGATGAAACCGTTTCGGCGCCGACGGACCGTGTCGCAGGTGGCTCCCCGGTCAGGGAGCCTTCCGGGTCGCCGACCGGGCCACCGACGTCCACGCCGCTCTGTACCGCCACGGCTTCAGGGGCGCCGGTCGGGATCGGCTCCTCGACCACCGCCCCATCCACCGGGGGCAGAACCGGCAAGTGCCACGGCATGACGCTGGACAAGGCCGGCAGCGTCAGCAGCCCGAGGAGCCCGAAACACCAGAGCAGGTGACGGGTGGCCGCCGATGAGCTCTTCAATACGGCCGCCAGCCCGAAGATCATGACAAGGAGAGTGGTTCCCTTGACGAGCGCGTCCACCCAGAAGGGCATGTTCACCTGCCTCCGTTGCGAGCCTGTCGAATGCGTCCGACGATCCGCTCCATTTCGTCCTCGGAGACCTCACCGTCCGACATCCTGAGGAGCGTCACGGCCGCCTGCTCGGCCGATCCATCGAAGAACGTCTGCACCAGGCGGCGCAGGGCCTGTCGGCGGGCTGTCTCGCGCTGGACGACCGGCAGATACACGTACCGCGGCCCGTCCTGTTCGTGGCGCACGATTCCCTTCTCCTCGAGCACGCGCAGGGTGGCGCGGACGGCGGAATAGCTCGGCGGGTCGTCGATGGCATCGATGACCTCGCGGACCGTGGCGCGGCCGAGCCGGTAAAGCGCATCCACCATCTGGCGCTCCCGCGGGCTCAACTCGCTCAGCGATTTCCCGGGCATGCGGACCTCCGTTGATGAGCTGCGGATCGGAATGTCTGCTGAAATATCAGCACTATGCTGGGATTCTAGCACATTACCGCGGACCCTGTCAAGAGCCCTGCTGAGAGTACCGGGTTGTTGTAGCATGAGGCTCGATCGCAATGAATCTTCCGACTCGATCCGCCGTTCCTCCCGGCCCTTCCGGTCACCCCGTCCTCGGCAACCTGCGCGAGTTCGCGGGGGACACGCTGGGGTTCGCGACCCGTCTGGCGCGCGAGTTCGGTGACGTCGCGCGGTTCCGCGTGGTCAACCGGACGGCGTATCTGCTGAGCTCTCCAGCGGCGGTCGAGCGGGTCCTCGTCACGAACCAGCGAAACTTCATCAAGCACACGTTCTTCTGGCGCAAGGTGGACGCGATCTTCGGAAAGGGGCTCCTCACCAACGAAGGCGACGACTGGCTCCGCCAGCGGCGACTGGTCCAGCCGGCCTTTCATCACGAGCGGATCGCGGAATACGCGAGGATCATGGTCGACTATACCATCGACCGGCTGGACGGCTGGAAGGACGGCGAGGAACGCGATGTCCGGGGCGAGATGACCTCGATCACCTTTCGCGTCGTCGCCAAGACCCTCTTCGACGCGGAGGTGACGGGCGACATCGCGGAGATCGCCCGAGCGTTCGACACCGGGATCGAGGAGATCGCACGGCGGATCCGGCGGCCCGTCCTGGTCCCCGACTGGGTCCCGACCGCGGGAAACCGGCGGTACCGGCGGGCCGTCAACCGCATGGACCGTCTCGTCTACCGGATCATCGACGAGCACCGGGACGGGCACGACCGTGGCGATCTCCTCTCGGCGCTGATGCAGGTCCGGGACGAGGACGGTCGTCCGATGGACGAGAAGCAGCTGCGCGACGAGACGATCACGATGCTCCTCGCCGGGCACGAGACCACCGCCCTCGCCCTCACGTGGACGTGGTTTCTTCTCTCGCAGCACCCGGAGGTCGCGTCGCGGCTCGAGGAAGAGGCGGACATTGCGCTGAACGGACGACCCCCGGGCGTCCTGGACCTGCGTCGCCTCCCCTACACCGAGCGCGTCGTCAAAGAGTCGATGCGGATCTACCCGCCGGCCTACTCGTTCGGCCGCGAGGCGCTGGAGGACGACGAGATCCTCGGCTGGCCCGTCCCCGCCGGGACGACCCTCTTTGTCTTCCCGTGGGTCCTCCACCGGGATCCGCGCTTCTATCCGGACCCGCTCCGCTTCGATCCCGATCGCTGGACGGAGAGCTTCGAGATGGAGCTTCCCCGCCACGCGTACCTGCCTTTCGGAAGCGGACCGCGCATGTGCATCGGCCGCGAGTTCGCGCGCATGGAGCTCGTCCTGATCGTGGCCACGATCGCCCAGCGCTTCCGGCTCGAGTGGGGCGCCGAGCGACCGACGCCGATGGCCAGCATCACGCTGCGCCCGACGGGCGGTTTGCGGGCGGTCGTGCGGGGTCGCCGGTGAGCGGGGGCTTCGCGGCGCGCGCCTCGATCCTGGCCGCCGTCCTCGCCCTGGTCTCGCCGCTCATCGGCGCATGCCGATCGACTCCTCCGGGGGAGAGCCGGATCGCGGAGATCGACGAGGACGGGGACGGGCGCATCGACCTGTGGAGGATGATCGGTCCGGACGGCGCGACCGAGGTCCGCGCCCCCGAGCCCGGCTCGGACCCGGCACGGACCGTCGTCCTGGCGATCGACGCGATCCCGCACGAGCTCTTCGCCGATCTCCAGCGCGAAGGGCATTTCCGGGCGTTCTTCCCGGCCAGCCGCCTCGTAGCGCCCTTTCCCTCGCTCACCAACGTCGGGTTCACCGCAATCCTGCGGACGCCTCCGCCGCTCGGCTACGAGGACTACTACTTCGATCCCGAGCGGGACGCCTTCGGCGGGGGGGCGTGGGAGAGGCTGACCGGGGAGTACAAGGAAATCGCCCCCTTCCACGACGCGTTCGACTGGGAAGAGCCCCGTCTCTGGGGGGCTTTCGTGTTCTACCTCCCCGACCGGGTGCGAGAAGCGGAACTCCTCCGGATCGAGGAGATCCTGATGGACTACGCTCGTGGCGCCTCGGATCCGGTGGGCGAGGACGACACCGAGCTCGTTCTCTACATGGGCTCGACCGATGCTCTGGGCCACGTCGGCGGTCGGGAGGCCCTGCGGGCGCACCTGTTGCGGGTAGAAAGCGTACTCGAGCGCTACCTGGCCGCCGGAGGCGCCCGCAACCGGATCGTCCTCCTGAGCGACCACGCGATGAGCGAGACGCCGAGCCGGCTCTTCGATCTGCCTGCGGCCCTCGAGCCGGCGGGCTTCCGCCTGACCGACGCCATCCGGGACACGAGCGACGTCGTGGCCCCGGCCTATGGACTCGTCGGCTCGATCCAGCTCTACACGGCCCCCGGGCAGGAGGAGGCGGTCGCGCGGGCGATCGTGGTCCAGGAGGGCGCCGACTTCGCCGTCTGGCGGGCGGGCAACCCTGACTCGGGCGTCGAGCGAAGCGGCGAGCCGGGCCGGGGCGGGCCTGTCGACACGACCGAGCTACGGATCGGGGCCGTCGACGCCGCGGGGTCCCCCGACCCCCTCGACCGGCCGGTGGACGAGTACCCGATGCTGCAGGAGCGCGTCCGCCGCGCGCTCCTCGACCACACCCAGAATCCGGCCGATGTGCTGGTCAGCCTGAAGGACGACTGGCACTACGGGAGCGCGCTCTTCGACCGCCTGATCGAAATCCAGGGCACGCATGGCTCGGCCCGATACTCTTCCTCGGTGGGCTTCCTGGCTTCCAGCGTGGAGCGGACCCCGCCCTGGATCCCGGCCGACCAGGCGTATCCGTGGCTCGGGCTCGAAGACCGGGATCGCTCGCAGCACGACGACTCGTGAAGCGGAAGCGCCACGACGCTGCTCGATCTCGACGGCTCCAATCTCGACGGTAGGTTCACACCATGCCGGCCGATGGACGCCCCTCCCTCGCGATCCTGCCCTTCGCCCATCCGGAGGCGGACACCGGTGACGAGTATCTGGCCCACGGGCTCTCCGAGGAGATCTTTGCCCGCGCGTGTCGGCTCGAGGGCGTCCACGTGATCGCCCCCGCGTCCGCCTCGCGCTTCGAGAGCGAAACCGAGAGCCTGGAGAAGATCGCGACGGAGCTCGGTGTCTCGGCCGTCGTTCAGGGCAGCGTCCGGCGGACCGGAGAGTCCCTGCGGGTAGCGGTGCGTCTGCTCGACACCGGCACGGGGACGCCGCTCTGGTCGGGTAGCTACGAGCGGTCGATGGATGACCTCCCGGCGATCGGCGACGACATCGTCTCCCAGATCGCCGAGGTCTTCGACATCCGCGCGGCAGGAGTACGTGCCATCGCTCCGCCACGGCCCGAGGCCTACGAGTGCTACCTCAAGGGTCGTTACTTCTGGAACCGCAGGACCGCGGACGGGCTCCATCGGGCGATCGACTATTTCGAGCGGGCGATCGAGGCCGACGCTGGCTACGCACAGGCCTACACAGGGCTCGCCGATGCGAGGCTTCTGCTCGTCGAATACGCGAGCGCCAAGCCCCGCGAGGTCGCGGCGGCCGCCCGTGAAGCCATCCTCAAGGCCCTCGAACTCGACGATTCCCTGGCTGGCGCCCATGCCTCCCTCGGGGCCATCCACTTCCTGTTCGACTGGGACGCCGAGGCGGCCGACCGATCCTTCCGTCGCGCGCTGGAGCTGAGCCCCGGCTATGCCACCGCCCACCACTGGTTCGCCCTCCACCTCGCGGCCTGCCGACGCTTCGACGATGCGCTCTCCGGGATCCGGCTGGCCCAGCGGGGAGACCCTCTCTCGCCGATCCTCTACGCGGCGGCGGGCTGGATCGCCTATTGCGCCGGCCGCCCCGAGATGGCCGTCACCGAAGCCCAGCGATCGTTCGAGCTCGATCCCGAGTTCACCCAGGGCCATCTGATTCTCGGCTTGGCCCGGCTCCGGATAGGACAGACCGAACCGGCGCTGGGCGCGCTCGAGCGGGCGGTGGCGATGAGCGGCCAGCAGCCGCGCGTCCTGGGACTCCTTGGCTACGCGTACGGGCTCGCCGGCGAGGTCGGAGCCGCCCGGGCGGTTCTGGATCAGCTCGACGTCCTCGCCGAGAGCTCGTACGTGCCGGCCAGCCGAGTCGCTCTCGTGCACGGCTCGCTGGGCGACACCGCTCGTATGCGAGAGTGGCTCGACCGGGCGATCGAGGAAAGGGACATGCTCCTCCCCTACGCTGACGCGATTCTCGTTGATCGACCGGATCTGGCCGCCGTCCTCGAGGAGTCCGAGTTCTCCTACAGCCGGTCGGGCGTCTGACGGGAGCGGGCCCGGGGCCCATCCGGGCCTCCGGTGCGGTTCGGGTGGAGCGGTGTCGGAGCTGCCCTAGACGGCTGCCAGCGGGTTCGGCAGACCGTTCAGCGTGGCGGGGATTCCGGCCGCACGATGCGGCTCCGCCGGACGCGGCCCTCCCAGCATCAGTCGGGCGAATCGGCCCCAGAGCCAGGCGAGTCCATTGAACAAGTGGAGCACCGGAACGACCAGCGCCAGGCCGATCAGCGAAACGAGCAGGAGCTCGCCCATCGTCTCGGGACGCCAGGTCCAGACGTTGATGTCGTCGCCGAATGCGTCCGCGAGCGGTGCGCCGATCAGGGCCAGCGTGACCGAGCCGGCCACCACGACGACGAGCCAGCTCGCCAGCCCGAGCGGAAACTTGGCGAGAAGGTAGACGAGGCCGGTCCATGTCGTGCGATTTCGGAGCGCCGCCTTCAGGTAGCGGCCGAGGCTCTCGCCATCACGCCACGCCGTATGGCCGGGGAGGATCGGGACATCCAGGACATGGACCGCCAGCAGCCGCTCGAACGCTCCCAGCCACTGAGCGGCCAGGACGAGCAGCAGCAACAGGACCGCGCCGATCAGCAGCACGAACAGCCCCACCCCGAGCGACCCGCCGACGACATAGAAAATGAAGTAGGCGAGACCCAGGGGGAAACCCAGCAAGAGGTACAGGATGTTGAGGTAGGTCTGGCGCCACGCCACGACGCCGAAGAATCCGCGCAGGGGGCGGGTTCGCATCACGGTATAAGGGCTGGTCCTCATCGCTCCCTCCTCCAAGGATCTGCCGGCCCCTACGAGGCCCACGGCGCGGCGGTTTCACCCCCCTTCCCTGGCGGGGGGCCCTCGAGCGGACTACCCTCCGGTTCGTGCGCGCATGCTCGATCACGCTCGCGATCCTCGCGATCCTCTCCCCCGGGTCCCTTCAGGCGCAGGAGCCCGCCCTCCCGCACGCCGATAGCGCCGCGGCGGCGATCACCGAAGAGCTGATCCTCGAGCACACGCGGGCCCTCTCCGACGACTCGCTGGGAGGTCGCGGCCCCGGATCCCCGGGCGAGAGGATCGCCCAGCGCTACCTCGTCGCCGAGATGGAGTCCCTCGGCCTCGAGCCCGCCGCCTCTGACGACTCGTGGCTCCAGCCCTTCGAGCTCGTGAGCCTCACCTCGGCCATGCCCGAGACCTTGCGCGTGGCGGGCCCCGACGGCGAAGCGCTCGGATTCGAGTACGGGACCGAATGGGTGGGCGCGGCCGGCCGCCAGACCGCGCAAACCGAGATTCGAGGCGCCGAGGTCGTGTTCGTGGGCTACGGGATCGTCGCCCCCGAGGAGGAGTGGGACGACTACAAGGACGCGGACGTCGCGGGGAAGATCCTTGTCTTCCTCAACAACGACCCGACCGGCGACCGCTTCGCGGGCGACACGCGACTTTATTACGGCCGCTGGACCTACAAGTACGAGATCGCCGCCGAGAAAGGGGCGGCCGGGGCGTTCGTCATCCACACGACCCCTTCGGCGGGCTATCCCTGGCAGGTCGTTCAGTCCAGCTTTGGCGGGACCGAGTTCGAGCTGCCCGCCCCACCCGACGAGCCACGGATCGGCGTCCGCGGCTGGCTGACCCATGAGGCCGCGGCCCGGTTGGCCGAATTCGGCGGGCACGATCTCGACCAGCTCGAGGCGACCGCTCAGGAGCCCGGTTTCGAGCCCGTGCCGCTCGGCGTGACGATCGACCTCGCGTTCACGACCGCTCTCGACACGACCGAGACCGCGAACGTGCTCGGACGGCTGCATGGCTCCGATCCCGAATCGAGCGACACCACGGTCCTCTACACCGCCCACTACGATCATCTCGGGATCGGCAATCCCGTCGACGGCGACTCGATCTACAACGGCGCCCGCGACAACGCGCTGGGCACGGCCTCGATGCTCGCGATCGCCCGGGCATTCGCCGCCCTTCCCGAGGCCCCGTCGCGGTCGATTCTGTTCGCCGCCGTGGGGGCCGAAGAGCAGGGGCTCCTGGGCTCGGAGTACCTGGCGAAGCACCCGCCGATCCCCGCTTGCCAGCTCGTCGCCAACATCAACCTGGACGGCGGCAGCATCTTCGGTCGATCGGAGGACGTCCGGCAGATCGGGCGCGGAAAGTCCGATCTCGACCGCCGGCTGGACCGTTTCGCCGCCGAGCAGGGCCGAACCGTCAAGCCCGAGGAGTTTCCCGACCGCGGGTACTTCTACCGGTCCGACCAGTTCAACTTCGCCAAAATCGGGGTGCCGGCGCTCTATCTCGACGAAGGCGTCGAGATCGTGGGAAGACCGGAGGGCTGGGGTGCGGAGCGGCAGAACGAGTGGATCGAGACGCTGTACCACCAGCCGGGAGACGAAGTCACTCCCGAGTGGGACCTGAGCGGGCAGGTCGAGGACGCGCGGCTTCTGTTCCGGATCGGCTACGCGGTTGCCGAGGCGCCCACGCCGCCGGCCTGGGAGCCAGGCGACGAGTTCGAGGCCGCCCGCGAGGAGTGTCCGAGCCCGTAGCCCGATCGCCACGGCCCGGCGCCGTCGCCCGCGGGTCCATCAACGACCCAGCTCGAAAGAATCGTCCTCCCGTCCCAGGGTGACGGCCTCGGGACTCTCGATCCCCTCCAGAAGCTCCGTCCCGATCCGGTCCAGGTCGTCATCCGTATGCTGAGGATCGTGATGGAAGAGGACCAACCGTCGGACCCGGGCGAGCGCACCAAAACGGATCGCATCCGTGATCGAGCTGTGCCCCCATCCGACGTGCTTCGCGTACTGCTCCTGCGTGTACTGGGCATCATGGATGAGCAGGTCGGCACCCTCGGCGAGCCCGTAGCCCGATGTCCACTCGGGATCGCCCGGGAAGTCCTGGACGCCGAGCGCCGGCTCGTGGTCCGGCAGGTACGTCAGCACGGCGCCGCTGTTGGAGATCCGGTAGCCGATCGTGGGACCGGGATGGCACACGTAGTCCGAATGCACCCGAAACTCCCCGATCTCGTGCACACCCTCGCCGGTCTCGTGGATCTGGATCTCGCATGGCAGGCTTCGCAGATGGATCGGGAAGAGGGGCGGGGACAGATACCGGCTGAGGCGTTTGGCGAGCTTGTGAGTGACGCCGCCCGGTCCCCAGATGTGGACCTCGACGCCCTCCTCGTACAGCGGGCCGAAGAAGCCCAGCCCCTGGAGGTGATCGAGGTGCAGGTGCGTGAGGAGGACGTCGACACGCTCGAGCGGCTCGGGAAGGGACCCGGTCAGCCGTCGCATCCCCGTTCCGGCGTCCAGCACGAGCACCGTCCCCTCGGCGCCGACGACCTCGACGCACGAGGTGTTGCCGCCGTAGCGGGCCGTCTCCGGGCCCGGAGACGCCAGAGAACCGCGTGTGCCCCACAGGGTGACCCGCGTAGCTACCTCACCTCCCAGAACATCGCCATCCCGCCAAGAAAGCGCTTTCCCTGTGCGAGGAGCGGGATGCTGACCGTCATGATCCGGCGGAGCTCGCCGTCCAGCCCGCGGATGAAGAAGCTTCGCATCGCCGGCTCGCGCTTTTCCAGCGTGGCGACGAGCGGAAGGTCTTCGGGGGGAAGCGGGATTCCCTGCTCGTCGGTCGGCTGGAAGACGGTCGCCCACTCCTCCATCGCCATCCTGCCCGTCTCCTCGAAGCGGGTCCCGAGGATGCGTTCCGCGGGCTCGTTGTAGAACAGGAGGTCGCCCTCGGGACTCACGACGAAGACGGGCACGGCAAGGTAACCCGCGAGCTGGCGCGCCAGGATGATCTCGACCGGTGGCGTCATCTTCCCCCCAGAAGGACAGGTCCGCCCCAATCTTCGCCCTCGAGGCGGTCCTGTAAAGTGGCCAACGGACGACCCACGCTCCGGCAGCCAGCGCTCAGGGCGACTGCCGCAGCCAGCGCAGGAGGACCGCCCGCTCCTCCGGGGTCATTCCCGTCAGGTTCCCGAGCGGCATCGTCCCCGATTCGACGGTGACGGTCACGCGCTCTGCCAGGGCCCGCGCCTGCGGGGGCTCGTCCAGGACGACGCCAAGGGGCGCGACCGGCGCGGTCGGATGGGTCGGGCGTAGCGAGTGGCACGGGGCGCAGCGGGCCTCCAGGATCGCTTCGGCGATCCCGTCGGTGACTCGCGGAGCGCTCCCGGATGAGGCTGATGAGCTTGTAGGCGCGGCCGGCTCCCGCGCCGGGGTGGCGATCAGCGCGACGGCGACCAGGGCGGCCAACGTCGCCGGCAGCAGCCACGCGACGTGTCGCCCGCGGTGGCGCAGGTTGTAGTAGTGGCGCATGACGGGTCCCACCGCCAGGACCGCAAGCAGGACCAGCCACGCCCGAGGGCTCGCGTAGGCCACCGGGTAGTGGACGCTCACCATGAGGAAGATGACCGGCAGGGTCAGGTAGTTGTTGTGGAGCGAGCGCAGCGCGCCCCGCCGACCGCGCTCGGGATCGGGCGTCTCGCCAGCTTCCATCGCCCGTACCATCGCCCGCTGACCCGGGATGATCACGAAGAAAACGTTGGCCGCCATCCACGTGCCGAGCATCGCACCGACGTGGATGAAGGCCGCCCGCGGGCTCAGCATCTGATGGAGCCCGTACGCGACGCCCATCACGAGCCCGAGCAGGACCGCCGCCAGGATGGCCGGACGCCGCGACAGCGGGGACCGGCAGAGGAGATCGTAGGCAAGCCAGCCGCCGGCGATCGCCGCCACACCAAGCGCGACGGCGGCCCCGCGTCCGAGGCTCGCGCCGGTCGGATCCAGCAGGTAGCCGGTCTCCATGTAGTAGATCAGGACCAGGAGCGCGGCCCCGCTCAGCCAGGTGGCGTAGGCCTCCCACTTGAACCAGTGGAGCCGGCCGGGCAGGCGCTCGGGAGCCACGGCGTACTTCCCGACCTGGTAGAAGCCTCCGCCGTGGACCGACCACAGCTCGCCGGCGACACCCGGGCGGGGAGTCTCCGGCGGGCGCAGGCTGTGGTGGAGCCAGTTGAAGTAGAACGAGGTGCCGATCCAAGCCGCGCCGGCGATGACGTGCAGCCAGCGCGCCCCGAGCTGGAGCCATTGCCAGAGGTCGGTCGCCAGCGGGCTAGGTCCCCCGTCTCAGCTTCCCCCGCCCTCGACGGTCAGCGTGCCCGTCATGCCCCGCTGCTCGTGGTCGGCGACGGGACAGTAGATCTCGTAGGTGCCGGGCTCCTCCAGGGTCACCGTCAGGCTGTCGGTCGCACCGGGCTGGATCTCCTCGATCTCCACCTCCATCCCGTGGCCCTCGACCTCGAACCCGTGCACGACGTCGGCCGCGTTCTGGATCACGAAGCGCACGGTTCCCGGAGCGACGGTCACCTGGAAGGGCTCGTAGGCGAAGCTCGACGCTACGATCTCGATTCGCTCGTCGGGCGGTCCGGTGGCCTCCGTTCCCCCGCCCCCGCAGGCCAGCCCCATGACCGGCAGGAGAGCGACGGCCAACATGCATCGCCCTGGCGCGCGCATCAGCTCCCCGCCTCGCCCTCCATGGACATCGGCGCATCGCCGCTCCACATGTCGGCCGCCATCTTCCACTCGCCGCCCACGTTCTCCCAGACGCCCAGATACTTCCCGCTCTCCTCGTACGTCTCACCGCTGGGGGCGGTCCCGCTGGTCTGATAGGTGCCGATCTCGTAGGCGATCTCGCCGGACTCGGCGAGCACGATCTGATCGGTCGTCAGCGTGAAGGTGTCCGAGGCAGGCACCTGCTCGAACCATGAACTGAACATGGCCTCGATGGCCGCCCGCCCTTCCGTCCGTGGGGCCGAGGGCGGGAGAACGAGCGCATCCTCGGTGTAAATCGCGGCGATGGCCGCCGCATCGTGAGCCAGCAGCGCCTGCTCGAAGCGGTCGTTGATGGATTCGATCTCCGACCGCACGGTCGCGGCGTCGGCGGTCGCGGCCTCTTCGGTGGCGCCGGTCTGCTCGGCCGGCTCGGTCTGGCAGGCAGCCAGGAGCCCTATCGCCGTCAGCAACATCATGGGTCTAGTGACTTTGAGCATGGGTCGATCCCTCGCTCGTTGGAGTGGATGATCAGGATCGGTGGGCACCCGAATCATAGACGCCCGAACCCGGGAACAGCAACCATGACCGGGGTTGCCAGGAGATCACGGCCTTGCTTCTTGCACGAGCCCCGGCCGAAGCCAGCGAGTCGTGCATCTCTCTACGTCGCCACCGAGACGTTCAATCACTTCCCGGAGACGCTCAACCACGCGCTCGTCCTCCTGGACGTGATCGAGACCGTCCCGATGGACACCGGCATGGTGACGGTGGATGCCGCGGCCATGGCCAGAGACATCGACAACATCGGTCGCGTGGCCCGTCGCGGCGGGCACCAACACACGGGCCTCAACTTGCCCCTGACGCGAGTACCCCCAACATTCAGCACGGGGGTACCGGTACCCGGCGAGAGGAGCCATGCGACCCACCGACGTCACGAACCCCAAGTACTACCACCGCGTCGTGGACTGCCAGTGGGCGTGCCCCGCTCACACGAACGTCCCCGAGTACATCCGGCTGATCGCGCAGGGTCGGTTCACCGACTCCTTCTGGCTGAACCGCGAGTCCAACGTCTTCCCCGGCATCCTGGGCCGAACCTGCGATCGGCCGTGCGAGCCCGCCTGCCGGCGGACACGCGTGGACGGCAAGCCGGTCGCGATCTGCCGCTTGAAGCGCGTGGCCGCCGATCTCCGCGACGCGGAGGAGGACCGGCTCCCGCCGATTCCGAAGAGGAAGAACGGGAAGCGCATCGCCCTGATCGGCGCCGGCCCCGCCTCGCTCACCGTCTGCAACGACCTCATGCCGCTCGGCTACGAGTGCACGATCTTCGAGCAGCTCGCCCGTCCAGGCGGGCTCATGCGCATCAACATCCCCGCCTTCCGCCTGCCGGCCCGCGTGCTGGACGAAGAGATCGACATGATCCTCAACATGGGGGTGGACGTCCGCTACGAAACTCCCGTGACGAGCCTCGAGGCGCTCCTCGACGAGGGCTGGGACGCGGTCTTCCTCGGCAGCGGGGCGCCCAAGGGCAAGGAGCTCAAGATCCCGGGCCGCGAGAAGGGCGCGGCCAACATCGACATCGGGATCGAGTGGCTGGCATCCGTCCACTTCGGCCACGTCGACTCGATCGGCGAGCGGGTGCTGGTGATCGGCGTCGGGAACACGGCCATGGACTGCTGCCGGACCGCCATGCGCCTGGGCGGCAAGGACGTCAAGGTGATGGCCCGGAAGGACCGCCCCTACTTCAAGGCGTCGTCCTGGGAGCTCGAGGACGCCGAGGAGGAGCAGGTCGAGATCGTGGTCAACCACTCCCCCAAGCGGTTCGTCGTCGAGGACGGCCGCCTGGTCGGGATGGAGTTCGAGATCGTGTCGTGGCACGAGGGCCCGGACGGGCGGCTCAAGAAGGAGGTCCACGACACGACGATCCTCCCCTGCGACGACGTTCTCCTGGCGATCGGCCAGGACAACGCGTTCCCATGGATCGAGCGCGACATCGGGATCGAGTTCAACGAGTGGGAGATGCCGATCGTCGACCGGCAGACATTCCAGACCACCCGCGAGGGCGTCTTCGTGGGCGGCGACGCGGCGTGGGGCCCGGAGAACATCATCTGGGCGGTCGAGCATGCGCACCAGGCGGCGATCTCGATCCACAACCGCTGTCAGGGGATCCCGCTGGAGGATCGACCCGCCTACGGCATGAACCTGATCTCGGCCAAGATGGGGATGCACGCCTGGAGCTACCACAACGACTACAACCCGGCGCCGCGCCAGAAGATGATCCACGTCGACCTGGCCGAACGGTTCCGGGAGCTGAACATCGAAGTCGAGACGGGCTTCACCGCCGAACAGACGGCTCACGAGGTGCAGCGCTGTCTCAACTGCGACATCCAGACCCACTTTACCGCGCGGCTCTGCATCGAGTGCGACGCCTGCATCGATGTCTGCCCGGTCGACTGCCTCACGATCACGCCCGACGGGGACGAGGAGGAGCTGCGGCAGCGTCTCACGGCGCCCGCCGAGAATCCGCATCAGCCGCTGTACGTCTCGGAGACCTTGCCCCAGACCGGGCGGGTGATGGTCAAGGACGAGGACATCTGCGTCCACTGCGGGCTCTGCGCCGAGCGCTGCCCGACCGCCGCCTGGGACATGCGGAAGTTCGACCTCCTGATTCCCTACGCCGACCGGCCTACCCCTGAGCCCGTCCACCGTCCGCTACTCCAGATTTCGCTTCCGACCGCGGCCGGAAGCACGCGCTGATAGGGGCATCACCATGGAGCGACCGGACGCGGCACGAATGATCCACGAGGAAGTTGCATGGGAGCTGGATGGCTGAGAAGCGGCTCTACAGGCTGAAGGTTACCCTGCGGGATTCTCGGCCCCCGATTTGGCGAAGGTTCGAGGTCCCGGCGGACGTTACGATGTTGAAGCTGCATCAGATCCTCCAGCTGGTGATGGGCTGGACCGATAGCCACCTCCACCAGTTTCGCCGGGGGGAGACGCTCTACGGGGAACCCGACCCGGAGTTCGGCATCCGACGACAGAACGAGAAACGGGTTCGACTGGCGGAAGTCCTCCCAAAGCCGAAGGACCGGATGGCCTACGAGTACGATTTCGGCGACGGCTGGCAACACGACATCGTCCTCGAAGACATCTCCTCCCCTGAACCCCGGGTTCGGTACCCGCGCGTCCTGGCCGGCAAGCGCGCCTGTCCTCCGGAGGATATCGGAGGTATCGGAGGGTACTTCGATTTTCTCGAGGCACTCAGCGATCCGAAGCATCCCGAGCACGAGGAGATGCTCGAGTGGTGGGGTTCCGATTTCGACCCCAAGGAATTCGATGTCGAGGAAGTGAACCTGTGCCTCCACCCTGGATCACGACCGAGGCCCGATGCCTGACAGGGATCACTCTCTCTCAGCGCTCAGGAGGAAAGCTCGCGGGGCAACCCTGTCCCCGGTGTTCCTTCTGGACAGACCGCGACCGTTGGACGGGCGAGGTCGTCAGGTGACCAGCGGAAAACGATGAGTCGCCACCACAACCCCACTCTGGCCGCGCCGGTCCGCGCCGGCGCTCCGTCTCCGCGCGAGCCCGGTGAGCGGGTGAATGACTTCGCGTTCAAGATCGGCACGGTGAACGGCACGGGATCGGCGAGCGCCAACGGGCTCCTCATGCAGGCCATCTTCCGGATGGGCGTCCCGGTCACTGGGAAGAACGTCTTTCCCTCGAACATCCAGGGCCTCCCGACCTGGTACGAAGTCCGGGTGAGCCGGGAGGGGTACACCGCGCGGACGCCCCACTTCGATCTGCTCGTGGCGATGAACCCGTCCACTTACGCGCGCGATATCGCCGAGGTGCGCCCGGGCGGGTGGCTCCTCTACGACTCCTCCTGGCCCATGGACGAGTCGCTCCGGCGGGACGACGTGACGTTCCTCGAGGTCCCGCTCGGAGAGATGTGCGTCCGAGCCTTCCAGGGCGACCGCGAGCGCGTGCTCATGAAGAACATCACCTACGTGGGGGCGCTGGCGGCCTTTTTGAACATCGACATGGATGTTGTGGAGGAGATGCTCGAGGAGAAGTTCGGCCGCAAGAAGGCGCTCCTGGACTCGAACCACACGGCCATCCGGCTGGGCTACGACCACGCACACGACCACT
>JBOHRW010000162.1:0-3700 GCA_050732935.1 Gemmatimonadota bacterium | reverse complement strand
GGCTCGACCGGGCCGAGATCGCGCTGAGCCGCGCGCAGCTCGACCTGGCCAGCACGGGTCTCACCGCCCCCTTCGCCGGACGGGTGGCGAACGTACTCGTGGACGAGGGCGAGTACGTGGGGGCGGGGGAGGAGATCCTCAGCGTGATGGACGTCGACCCGATCCTGGTCGAGGTGCAGGTCGTCGAGGGCGAGCTACGCTGGCTCGAGGAAGGAGCCGGTGCCGACGTCAGGATGGCCGCCTTCCCCGACAGCGTCTTCCACGGCCGAATCCGATCGATCAACCCGGTCGTCGATCCCGAAACCAGGACCGCGCGTGTGACGGTCGTCCTGGCCAACCCGGATGGACGCATCCTGCCCGGGATGTTCGCCCGGGTGAGCCTGGAAGGTCGGGCGTTCGAGGACCGTATCATGGTCCCCGAGGAGGCGATCGTCGAGCGCGACGACCGGACGCTCGTGTTCGTGTTCGAGCCGATTCCGGATGGGCCCTCCGACGAGGGACTCGCCAAGTGGGTCTACGTGACGACCGGGCTGTCGAACGACCGCTACGTGGAGCTGGTCGAGAGCGAGGAGACGGAGCTCCCGGAGCCGGGCACGCTCATCATCACGGGCGGGAACTACACCCTGATCCACGACGCGCGGGTGCGGATAGCTTCCGAGCAGGAAGCGGCTGGAGAGGGAGCAGCGCCTTGATCAGGTGCTGGCCGCGGCTCGGGGTATCTGCGCCGGGAAGGACGATAGCTGAAGCATATTCAGATCGGCGCGCTCGCTGGCATGATCGATCTCGATCCCGACCCCCTCGCCGGTTTCGTTCAGGTCGAGGACAATGTCCCGAGCAACCTCGCGAGCGTCTGCCCCGGGGCCGTCGCGAAGCTCGATATACAGTGTGTCCGTCTCGAGATAGTAGTCGAGACGCATGCCCACCTCGGCTTGAAGTTCCTGTAAGGGAAGGCGGTATGAATCGTCTGGCCGTCCTCCAACGTGACTACCCGCAGATATTTACCGAGTTCGTCCACGTAGATCCAGTGGCGAATACGCCCGTCTGGCTGCACCTCGATATAGGTCGGTTCCCGCACCGCCCTCGAGCACGATTCCCAACGCAGGTATGGACGTTGCACGAGCACGCGGTTCTTGAAGTGTTCGGTCTGCTTCACCCAGGATTCGTTCATGCAAATCAAGGACCCATGGTGTCGAACCGGCAAGGGGTCGAGTGCGAAGCCGGCTCCTGATCGCGTCGCTGGTCGCTCTGCTCGGGGCTTCTCAGGGCCGGGGGATCGCTCAGGAGCCGGCTGCCGAGACCTTTGCGGCGGACTCGATCTTCACCCTGGCCGACGCCCTGGAGCTTGCCGAGCTCCACAACCCGGAGATCGCCCAGGCGCGGAACGCGGTCGGCCGGGCCGGAGCCGAGCGGCTGGCCGGGCGGGCCGCTTTCCTGCCGAGCGTCAGCGCTTCGACTTCCTTCGACGTGACCCGTGTTCGGCGCTTCACGACGACCGACGTGTTCGGCGACCCGGCCGAGCGCGAGGAGGCGGTCGAGGCGACGACGCGGGGAGCGCAACAGGGGGTCTTTCTGGACCTCACGCTCTTCGACGGCGGTGAGACGCTGGCCAGGGCGCGCGCGGCGGGAGCCAGGTACGAGGCCGCTCAGGCCGCGGTGGAAGCCAGCTGGAGCCTGGTAAGAGCGGAGGTCTCGCGCGCCTACTTCGACCTCCTCGAGCGCCGCCGGACGGTGGACGTCGAGCGCGCCATCCTGGAAGCGCGCCAACGTGATGTCGAGACGACGGAACGGCTCTTTCGCGTGGTGGCGGCCGACCAGATCGATGTCCTGGGGGCGCGGATCGAGGCCCGGCGCCAGGAGGCGGCGGTGGCGACCGCCGAGGAGGCGGCCGGGGCGGCCCGGCTCGAGGTCGGGCGCGTCGTGGGGACGGCGATCGATCCCGGAGCGCGGCTGGAGCCCCCCTTCGAGCCGTTCGATCCCGACTCGCTGGATGTGGAAACCTTGGTCCGGGGAGCACTCGGGTCACATCCCGAGATCCGTCAGCTCTCTGCCGATCTCGATGCCGCCGAGGCCGAGACGTGGGACGACGGCTGGCTCGCCTATCTCCCCGAGGTAGCTGCCAGCGCGAGCTACCGGAGGAGCGAGTTCGGCGGTACGGAGCAGCCCATCTTCGAGCTGGATCCGCGCGACACGGCCTCCTCGTTCGGCCTGCGGCTGACGCTCCCTCTCTTCGACGGCTTCAGCCGGCACGTCGAGCGGGCGCAGGCGAGCACGGCCGCCGCCGACGCACGGGAGGCGCTCCGTGCGAGGCGGCTCGCGGCCGAGACCGAGGTGCGCTCGCGCTTCCTCGATCTCCGGGCCGCCTGGCGCGAGCTCCAGCTCGAGGAGGAGACGGCGTTGATGGCCCGCGAGCGGTCCGATCTCGCCCGCGAGAAGTACGAGATCGGGGCGATCGACTTCACCCGTCTTCAGGAAGTGGTGGATGGGGCGACGGCGTCCGAGCGGGCGCTTGTCCAGCGGCGATTCGACTATTACCGGGCGATGGCCGAGCTCGAGCGCGCGGCGGGCCGGCCGATCGCCCTGCCCTCGGCTGAAGGGACCGACCCCGGCGGTCCATGAGCCTCCCCGGGCTCGCCGTCCGCCGACCGATCGCCGTTGCCATGTTCTTCCTCGCCTTGGCCGTGATCGGGGCGGTCAGCCTCTTCCGCATGCCGGTCGCGCTCCTTCCCGAGGTCAGCTACCCCCGCCTCGTCGTGTGGACGACCGTCCCCGACGTCGCCCCCGCCGAGGTCGAGCGCTACGTGACCGAGCCGATCGAGGCCGCGCTGTCGGCGGTGCCGGGGGTCCTGGCGATCGAGAGCATCTCGAGGGAGGGGCAATCCTTCGTCACCGTGCGCTTTCCCTGGGGAACGGACATGGAGTTCGCACAGCTCCACGTCCGGGAGCGGCTCGACAACCTGGCGGGGACGCTTCCCCAGGGCGCCGAGCGGCCGACCATCCTGAGGGTAGATCCGGGGGCCGAGCCGATCATGATCGCGAGCGCGACGGCGGCCATGTTGCCGGCAGGGTCCCAGGCCACGGCAGAGACCGGCCAGACCGTCACCCTCCGCCAGATCGAGCGGCTCGCCGAAACCGTCTTCCGGCGGCGCCTGGAGCAGCTCGAAGGGGTGGGGCGGGTGGCGGTCGTGGGGGGCGCCGAGCGCGAGATCCGGGTCGACGTCGACCCGGCCCGGCTCGAGGCCCACGGCCTCTCGATCGAGGATGTGGCGCTGGCGCTCGACCGGGCCAACGCCTCCGCCCCGGGGGGAACGATCCGCCGGGGCCGCCACCGCTACGCGCTCCGGGCCCTCGGTGAGCTGACCACGCTAGAGGAGGTGGCGGAAGTGGTTCTGGCGCGCGGGCCGGAAGGCGGGACGGTCACGGTGGGGGACGTGGCGACGGTGGCCGACAGCGTGGCCGAGCGGGAGGCGGCCGCCTATCTGGACGGCCGGCCGACGATCGGGCTCCTCGTCTACAAGGAGAGCGGAGCCAACACCGTGACCGCGTCCGGCCGGGTCGAGGAGACGTTCGCCGAGCTGGAGCGGCAGTTCCCGGGCATCGAGCTCGCCACCGTGACCGCCCAGGCCGGATTCATCACTGCGGCGATCGGCAACGTGGTCTGGGCGCTCGTTCTGGGCGGACTGTTCGCCTACCTCGTCCTTTT
>JBOHRW010000161.1:0-13905 GCA_050732935.1 Gemmatimonadota bacterium | reverse complement strand
CATGATCCTCCTCATCCTGGCGCTCGGGTCACCGACCCATCCGGTCGGACCCGAGGCATGGCATGAATGGACGAGAACTTACCGGTGGGGCGAGTTCTACGGTCAAGAACACATCGGGTTCGCGCCGCTCTTCGGTCACCAGTATTCGCACGTCTGGATCGACTTCCGCGGCATCCAGGACTCCGTGATGCGCTTCCACGGGATCGACTACTTCGAGAACTCGCGCCGGGCGACGAACGCGCAGCGCGAGTACGCGATCGACAATCCGAACGGGTGGCAGGGCTACGGTCCCGACGTCTGGGGGCTGACCGCGTCGGACGGTCCGGCGGATACGACCGTCGTTGTCGATGGCCGGGAGCGGGTGTTCCATACCTATTGGGCACGCGGTGCGGGCCCCGGCGACATCCGGGACGACGGCACGATCGCGCCGACCGCTGCCGGCGGCTCGCTCCCCTTCGCGCCCCGGATCACGATTCGGGCGCTAATGGAGATGCGCCGCCGCTTCGGCGATCACCTGTTCGACCAGTACGGGTTTCGGGACGCCTTCAACCTGACGTTCGATGACGCGGGCATCCCCCCGGCAAAGGGCGAGGTCGTCCCTGAAGCCGGCTGGTTCGACGACGATTACCTGGGGATCGACCAGGGTCCGATCCTGATCATGATCGAGAATCACAGGACGGGGTTCGTATGGGATCTCATGAAGGAGAGTCCGTATATCGTGATCGGTCTCTGTCGAGCCGGGTTCAGCGGCGGATGGCTGGAGGGGCGCTGCCCGGCCAAGGCAGCCACGGCGCCCCGACCGGCAGAGGGGCCTCGCCCGGTCGCGGCGGGCCGATGAGAGGGCGCTGCCCGGCGCGGGCGGCCCGGTGATCGGCCGGCTGTCGGCCATCGCGCTCCTCGTCTGCCTCGGGTTGGTGGCGCCGCCCCGCCCGGCGGGAGCCCAGGAACCGGCGGTCGCGGCCGGTCACGAGGCGCTCGTCGACTCGCTCCTGGACCTGATGACGCTCGAGGAGAAGCTGGGGCAGCTCGCCCAGTACAGCGCGAGGTGGAATCCGGATCTCCGCGCGCCCGAGGCGACGCCGGAGCACCTTGAGCTCGTCCGGGAGGGGCGGGTGGGCTCCTTCCTCAGCATCTACGGCGCCGAGCATCTCGAGGAGGTTCAGCGGATCGCGGTCGAGGAGTCGCGTCTCGGGATACCGCTCCTGTTCGCCCAGGACGTGATCCACGGTTTTCGCACGATCTTCCCGGTGCCGCTGGCCGAGGCCGCCACCTGGGATCCCGAGGCGGTCGAGCGCGCGGCCCGGATCGCGGCGATCGAGGCCACCGGCGCCAGCGTCCACTGGACGTTCGCGCCGATGGTCGACGTGGTCCGCGATCCCCGGTGGGGGAGGATCGTCGAGGGCGCGGGAGAGGATCCGTACCTGGGCTCGGTGATGGCCAGGGCCCGGGTGCGCGGCTTCCAGGGCGAGGATCTGGCGGACCCGACGACGTTGCTGGCGACCGCCAAGCACTACGTCGCCTACGGCGCCGCCGAGGGCGGCCGCGACTACAACACGGTCGACATCTCCGAGCGCACGCTCCACGAGATCTATCTGCCGCCCTTCCGCGCCGCGGTCGACGAAGGCGTGGGATCGATCATGGCCGCGTTCAACGAGATCGGCGGCACGCCGATGCACGCGCACGACGCCCTGATCGACGGCCTTCTTAGAGAGCGGTGGGGCTGGGACGGTGTTCTGGTCAGCGACTACACGGGCGTTCTGGAGCTGATCGAGCACGGCGTGGCGGCCGACTCGACCGAGGCCGGGATCCTCGCCCTCACGGCGGGGGTCGATGTCGACATGGTGAGCGGAATCTACGGCGAGAAACTGGCGGCGGCGGTGCGAGCGGGCCGTCTCGACGAGGCCGAGGTCGACGAAGCCGTCCGCCGTGTGCTGGGCGCGAAGGCCGCGCTCGGGCTCTTCGAGGATCCCTACCGCTACACCGATCCCGAGCGGGAGCGCGCCGTGACGCTGACCGCCGAGCACCGCCGGGCGGCCCGCGAGGTCGCCCGCGAGGCGATCGTGCTCCTCCAGAACGACGGGACCCTGCCGCTCGCGAAGGACCTGGGTACGATCGCCGTGATCGGACCCCTGGCCGACGATCGCGATGCACCGCTCGGGCCCTGGGCGGGGGCCGGCCGGGCCGAGGACGTGGTCACCGTGCTTCAGGGGATCCGCTCCGCCATGCCGGAGGCGACGGTCGAGTACGCGAAGGGGGCGGGGGTGGCCGGCGAGGACACGACCGGCTTCGCGGAGGCCGTCCGCCTGGCCGAGGGCGCCGACGCCGTCGTCCTCGTTCTCGGCGAGAACCGGCAGATCAGCGGCGAGGCCGCCAGCCGCCACGAGCTGGACCTCCCGGGCGTCCAGCGGATGCTCGCCGAGCGCGTGCTCGCGGCTGGCAGGCCAACCGCGGTCGTCCTCATGAACGGGCGGCCGCTCGCGATCCCGTGGCTCGCCGAGAACGCGCCGGCGATCCTGGAGACCTGGTTCCTCGGCACCGAGACCGGGCACGCCGTCGCCGACATCCTCTTCGGTGACGTCAGCCCGGGCGGCAAGCTCCCCGTGACCTTTCCGCGCGCGGTCGGCCAGGTGCCGATCTACTACAATCACAAGAATACCGGCCGCCCCCCGAGCGAGGAGAAGTACACGTCGAAGTACCTGGAGCTGCCGTCGACGCCGCTGTACCCGTTCGGGCACGGGCTGAGCTACACGACGTTCGAGCTTGGCGACCCGAGCCTGTCGAGCCCGACGATGACGGCGGTCGACACGCTGACGGTCTCCGTCGACGTCACCAACACGGGCGATCGGACGGGGGACGAGGTCGTTCAGATGTACGTCCGCGACGAGGTCCGGACCGTGACGCCGCCGGTCATGGAGCTGCGCGATTTCGAGCGCGTGACCCTGGCGCCGGGCGAGACCCTGACCGTCTCCTTCCCGATCACGATGGACGACCTCGCTTTCTACAACGCCGACGGCTGGTGGGTCGTCGAGCCGGGGACGTTCGCCGTGATGGTCGGCGGGAGCTCGGCGGAGACCCGGGAGACGTCTTTCGAGGCGACGGAGGGCGCGACCTTCCGCTACGCCGCCGGCCAATTCCGATTCGCAACGGAGAGAGAGGTCGATCGATGAGGTCAGGAATCCTGGCGCTCGCCCTTCTCGCTAGCCTCTCGGGGCGCGGGGTCGCCCAGCAGGCCGACTCGCCGACGCGACCGCGCAACATCGTTCTCATCCTGAGCGACGACCATCGGTTCGACTTCATGGGCTTCCACGAGCGGGCGCCCGAGTTCCTGGAGACGCCGGGTTTCGACCGCATGGCGGCCGAGGGAGCGCACCTCGCCAACGCCTTCGTGAACACCGCCCTCTGCTCGCCCAGCCGGGCCTCGATCCTGACCGGCATGTATCCGCACGAGCACGAGGTCGTCGACAACCAGAGCCAGCTCCGCCAGGGTCTGACCCTCTTTCCCGAGATCCTGCAGGCCGCTGGCTACACAACGGCGTTTGTTGGGAAGTGGCACATGGGCGAGCACACCGACGAGCCCCAGCCCGGGTTCGACCACTGGGTCAGCTTCGCCGGGCAGGGGGTCTACTTCGACCCCGAGCTGAACGTCGACGGCGAGCGCGGAATGGTCGAGGGCTACATCACCGACATCCTGACCGAGCACGCGGTCGAGTGGCTCGACGAAGTGGCCGGCGGTGAGAAGCCCTTCATGCTGTACCTCTCCCACAAGGCCGTCCACGCCGAGTTCATGCCCGCGCCCCGCCACGAAGGCCGGTTCGCGGACATCGAGATCCCCTACCCGGCGACCATGGCCGACACGGAGGAAAACTACGAAGGGAAGCCGCTCTGGGTCCGCGCGCAGCGGAGTTCCTGGCACGGGGTCGACTACCTGTTCCACGGCGCGATGACGTTCGACGAGCTGTACCGGGGCTACACCGAGGCCCTGCTCGGCCTGGACGAGAGCGTGTCGCAGGTGCTCGCGTACCTCGAGGAGAACGGTCTCGCCGAGTCCACGCTCGTCATCTACATGAGCGACAACGGCTTTCTACTCGGCGAGCACGGCCTGATCGACAAGCGCCACGCCTACGAGGAGTCGATGCGGATCCCGATGCTCGTCTGGGCTCCCGGGATGGTCGAGCCGGGGACCCGGATCGAGGAGATGGTGCTGAACGTCGACGTCGCCCCGACGCTGCTCGACCTGGCGGGCGCCGGGATCCCGGAGACGATGGACGGATCATCCTTCCTGCCCCTTCTCCGAGGGGAACAGGTCCCGTGGCGGGACGAGATGCTGTTCGTCTACTACTGGGAGTATCCGTTCCCGCAGACGCCGACCGTGCTGGCCCTCCGCGGGGATCGGTACAAGTACATCTTCTACCACGGGATCTGGGATGCCAACGAGCTCTACGACCTGGCGGAGGACCCGTACGAGACCGCGAACCTGATCGACGACCCGGCCCACGACGAGCGCCGGAAGGCGATGAAGGAGCGGCTCTTCGAGCGGCTCGACCAGGCGGACGCCATGTACGTGCCCTTCCACTATCCCGGCGACTGGCAGGCCGCCGAGAGGGGGCCCTGACAGGCTCAGACGGAATCCTGATCCGGAGGAGGTGACGTGTCGCTTCTCGGGACCATCGACTGGTTTTTCATCGCCCTCTACTTCGTCATCGTCTTCGGCGTCGCCTGGTGGGTGACGAAGCGGCAGCGGGCGACCGAGAGCGCGACCGGCTATTTCCTGGCCGGTCGCGATACCGGCTGGTTCGTGGTCGGGGCTTCGCTGTTCGCCTCCAACATCGGTTCCGAGCACCTGGTGGGTCTGGCCGGCACTGGCGCCGCCAGCGGGGTCGCGGTCGGCCAGTTCGAGGTGCTGGCGTCGCTGATCCTGCTCCTCCTGGGTTGGGTTTTCGTTCCGTTCTACCTGAAGAGCGGCGTCTTCACGATGCCCGAGTTCCTCGAGCGGCGATATTCGAAGGGGGCGCGCCGCTACCTCGCCTGGATCTCCATCATCGGCTACGTCCTGACCAAGATCTCGGTGACGGTGGTGGCCGGGGGGATCGTCTTCGAGTCGCTGATGGGGATCGACTTCTGGACGGGCGCCCTGGTGGTCGTCGTGGCGACCGGCATCTACACGGTGCTGGGCGGGCTGACCGCGGTCCTCTATACGGACATGATCCAGATGTTCGTCTTGGTCGGCGGGTCCGTGATCGTCATGGTCACTGGCCTCCAGGCGGTCGGCGGCTGGGACGTGATGGTCACGACAGCGGGACCCGCCTTCATGGACATGTGGAAGCCGATGTCGGATCCGACATTCCCGTGGACGGGGATCGTCTTCGGCGCCCCCATCCTGGGCGTCTGGTACTGGTGCACGGATCAGTTCATCGTCCAGCGCGTCCTGGCGGCCAAGAACGTGACCGAGGCGCGCCGCGCCACCATCTTCGCCGGGTTCCTGAAGCTCCTGCCCGTCTTCATCTTCGTGATCCCGGGCGTCATCGCCTACGTGCTGGTCCAGCAGGGAAGGCTCGAGCTCGCCCAGGCCGACCAGGCCCTGCCCACCCTGATCGGAGCACTCCTGCCGGCCGGAATGCGGGGGATCGTGGTGGCGGGGCTCCTGGCCGCCCTCATGAGCTCGCTCTCGTCGGTCTTCAACTCGTGCTCGACCCTGATCACCTGGGACGTCTACAAAGAGCTGAAACCTGATGCCCCCGACCGCCACCTCGTCTGGGTCGGCCAGATCTCGACGGTCGTGCTGGTCGGGCTGGCGCTCCTCTGGATCCCGCTCATGGACGCGATCTCGGAGCAGATCTACACCTATCTGCAGAGCGTGCAGGCTTACATCTCGCCGCCCATCGCGGCCGTGTTCCTGCTGGGAATTCTGTGGCGGCGGGTGAACGCGCGCGGCGCGATGGCGTCGCTCCTGACCGGGTTCGTCCTCGGGATGGGTCGGCTCGTGGCCGAGCTCAACCAGGACGCCCTGTCGGGCTGGCTCCACACCTTCGCCACCATCAACTTCCTGCACTTCGCGATCGCGCTCTTCGTGGTCTGCACGGTCGTGCTGGTCGGGGTGAGTCTGACCGCGCCGGCGCCCCCACGGGAGAAGCTTCGCGACCTGACGTTCGGCGAGCTCTCGCCCAGCCCCGAGGCCACGGTGGAACGCAGGGGACGTCGCGTGAACGTGCTGTTGAGCGTGCTGTTGGCGCTCGCGGTGGCGGCGATCTGGATCTACTTCTCAGGCTGAGGTACGACCTGGATCCTGAGATCCGCACGCATCATGGAGAAGCCACGGCGACGGGGACATGGCTGTCGGTGGTGGAGCCGTCATGCGATGCAGGGCGCTGCCCCCGAGCGTCCTAGTGCCGTCCCCACCCTGCCTCCGTAAGTTGAGCCGCCATGGACATGATCGAAGGGTCCGCATCCGGCGCCTCCAGGGGCAGACGGGAGCCGGATCACCGAGGGCGCCTGGTGCGCGCACTCGGTACCGAGCGAGCCGGCGCCATTTTCGATGCCGCGTCGGGATCGACCGGTCTCGAGCTTCTCCTGCTCCACGGATCAGGGGCCCGTGGGGACGTACATGATCTCTCGGACTGGGATTTCGGCTATCTCGCCGATCCAGCGTTTCAGCCCGAACGGCTTATGGGAGAGCTCTCCATCGTCCTGGAGACCGATCACATCGACCTGGTCGACCTGGCACGCGCTGGAGGCCAGCTTCGATTTCGGGCCGCGTCCGACGCGGTGGTGGTGTTCGCGACGGACGAGGATGTCTTCACCCGCTTCTGGATGGAGGCGGTGACGTTCTGGTGTGAAGCGGCGCCGGTCCTCGAAGCGCAATATGAGAAGATCTTGAGGGGTCTGGATCGTTGACGCCGCTCGATTCCGATCTTCTCGCAGAGAAGACCATGGTCGTCGAGCGCCATCTCGCCCGGGTCGCCGAGCGGCTGCCGAGCGAGACTTCCGAGCTCGAGCCGTCCACGGATGCTTCCGATGTTGTGATCCTCCATCTCTGGCAGGCGACGCAGATCGTAATCGACGTTGCGGTCGCCTTGTGTGTGGATCTGCATCTCGGTACTCCGTCGAGCTATGCGGATGCCTTCAGGCGACTCCAGAGTGGCGGAAAGCTGGACGAGGACCTGGCGGCGAAGCTCGTGCGTGCGGCCGGATTCCGGAATGTCGTGGCGCATGCCTATGAGGACCTGGATATGGCGCGGGTCTTTGAAGCGGCATCTCGGGGACCGCAGGATTTGCGCAAGTTTCTCGCGGCCGCGCGGGATCTCTTGGAGCAAAGCTGATCTGGTGGACCGAACCCTTCTCTTGGTTCTTGCAGCGGTAGTGTCCGCGGTTCAATCCGATCCCGTCCAAAGCGCCATCCCGATTCGCAGCTACGTCGGTCCTGCGGGCGCCTACATCTTCCTGGGCGATCTGGTCGGCGTCGAGGCGACCGAGCGCGGAGTGCTCCTCCGTTGCGAGCCCGAGGCAGGTCTCCAGATCTCGTTTCTCGACCCCGGGACCGTGCGGGTGACGCTCGATCGGCCCGACCGCGAGGAGGTCCCCCTCGAAGCCCCGCTCGTGGAGCTCGATCCCCAGCCGATCGACATCGAGATCGTGGAGGAGCCCGATCGAATCCTCCTCCGTTCCGCCGAGCTCGACGTCGCCGTCGATCGCTCGCCCTGCGGGATCACCTTCCTGGACCGCGAGGGCAAGGTGCTCAGCCAGGACGAGCCGGGGCTCGGAATCGGCTGGGACGGCGATGAGGTCCGGAACTGGAAGACGATCGAAGAGGGCGAGCGCTTCTTCGGCCTCGGCGAGAAGACCGGCAACGTCGACAAGCGCAGGCGCGAGTGGGTGATGTGGACGAGCGACACGTACGGCTACGGCAACGAGACCGATCCCCTCTACGAGAGCATCCCGTTCTTCATCGGTCTCCGGGATGGACGCGCCTACGGCATCTACTTCAACAACAGCTATCGCAGTCGCTTCAACCTTGGGGCGGCCAACCACCGCTACTACTCGTTCGCCGCCGAGGGCGGCGTGCTCGACTACTTCTTCTTCGCGGGACCCGAGATCCCACGCGTGGTCGAGCGCTACACCGGGGTCACCGGCCGGACCCAGCTCCCACCGAAATGGGCGCTCGGCTATCAGCAGTCCAGATGGAGCTACTATCCGGACGATGAAGTCCTCCGCCTCGCGCGCACGTTCCGCGACAAGCGGATCCCGGCCGACGTCATCTACCTCGACATCCACTACATGGACGAATACCGCGTCTTCACCTGGCATCCCGAGCGATTCCCGGACCCGGAGGGGCTTCTCGCCGAGCTCGGATCGATGGGGTTCAAGGTCGTCCCGATCGTCGATCCCGGTGTCAAGCAGGAGGAGGGGTACGCCGTCGCCGAGAAGGGCCTCTCCGGCGACCATTTCGTCCGCTACCCGGACGGCCAGGTGTACGTGGGGTCGGTCTGGCCCGGCCGCTCGTACTTCCCGGATTTCACCGGCGCTGCGACGCGCGCCTGGTGGGGCGGATACCTCGAGCGGTTCATGGACCAGGGGGTCGACGGGATCTGGAACGACATGAACGAGCCGGCGGTCTGGGGAAAGGCCTTTCCGGTCGAGGTCGAGTCCGATGCCGGCTCCTTCAAGCGGGTTCGGAATCTCTACGCCTTCTTCATGGCGAAGGGGACGTACGATGAGCTCGTCGACGCCCGACCGGACGAACGGCCGTTCGTCCTGACCCGCGCGGGGTTCGCCGGGATCCAGCGCTATGCGGCCGTCTGGACGGGTGACAACACCGCGAGCTGGGAGCACCTGGAGCTCGCGATCCGGATGCTGATCGGGCTCGGGCTATCGGGCGTGCCGTTCGTCGGCGCCGACGTGGGGGGCTTTATCGGGGGGCCCTCGCCCGAGCTCTTCGCACGGTGGATCCAGGTCGGCGCTCTGACGCCGTTCTTCCGCAACCACACCGCCCACGACACGCCGCCCCAGGAGCCGTGGGCGTTCGGCGCGGAGGTCGAGGCGATCGCCCGCCAGGCGATCGAGCTGCGCTACCGGATGCTGCCGTATATCTACACGCTGTTTCGGGAATCGGGCCGAACGGGTGCGCCGATCCTGCGGCCCCTCTTCTGGCATCACCAGGGCGACACGGTCGCCTACGCTCCCGCCTATCAGCACCAGTTCCTGCTCGGCGAGCGGCTCCTCGTGGCGCCGATGACGCGCGAGGGCGCGCGCGACCAGGAGGTCTATCTACCCGAGGGGCGCTGGCTCGACCTGGCGACGGAGGAGGTCTACGACGGCCGACAGACAGTGACCGTCGACGCGCCGCTCGATCGAACCCCGATGTTCCTCCAGGCGGGAGCGATCCTGCCGATGCAGGAGGTCGTGCAGCACGTGGGGGATTCCGGAGGCGCGGGCGGCGGGGTCGCGGGCGGGGCGGGTCCCGCGAAGCTCACGCTGGAGGTCTTCCCGGCGGCGGCCGGGGCGTTCGAGCTGTACGAGGACGACGGAGCTTCCCTCGAGTACCGCGATGGGGCCTACCGGACGACGCGGTTTTCCGTGGTTGTCGGCGACGGAGGCTTCGAGCTCCTCCGCGTGGTGACCCACGACGGCTACTCGGTCGGCGAGCGCGTTCTGGAGATTCGCTTCCACGCGGTCGGATCGGCGCCGGACGCGGTGTCCGTCGGCGGCCGGTCGCTGTCGCCACTCGACGCGGAGGAGGATGGCGGCGAGGGCTACCTTTACGACGCCGAGAGGCGGATCCTGGCGGTTCGGATACGCGAGGTGGGTGAAAGACAATCCGTCACCGTCCGGTCCACTCTTCCTTGATGACGACGATGGTGCCGACGGGCGGGCCCTGCGCGAGCAGGGCCCCGCCATGTCGACTGCCGTCACCTCACCGATCCCTGCGGGTCGGGGTCGCCACGAACGTCACCGTCTCGCCGGTATCCGCGTCGCGAGCCGAGCCCGTGATCACCCCGGCATCGTTGATGTGACCGGCGACGAGAAGCGTGCCGGTATACCCCGGCTCAACGCGGGTGTTGAGGTCGGTTATGACGCCGTCCTGCCACAGGACGGCACGATCGCCTCCCGGACTCCGGGACAACCCTACCACCTGGCCCCGGTTGTTGATCCCGAGCCCCTGGCTGCTCGCGTCTTCTTCGAGCACACCGAGATCCACGATGCCGCCGCGCCGGGTCCAGAGGAACGCGTGACTTTGGAAGACATCGCCCGGGACTCCGGCCGGGTTGCCGAATCCGACGACGTCACCTCTTTCGTTGATGTCCATCGGCGTATGCCACGCTTCGCCACCGAGGTTGCCGATGTCGATCGCCGTGCCGTCCGGCTCCCAGAGCACGGCGTGCTGGGCGCTGAATCCTCCGACGGCGTTGGAGCACTCGCCCGAGATCCCGACGACCTGACCGCGCTCGTTGATCGCGTTCCCGGTCGACGTGGAATCACCGGGCAGCGGAGTGAGCTCTTTCATCTCGCCGGTCCTGGTATCGTACATGAACCCGCGAAACTGGTGGACCACCGGCGGATTGCAGGTCGGATCCTCGACGCCGTTCTCCGCCCATCCGACGACCTGACCCCGGTTGTTGACCTCGGTAGCGAAGCCGTTGGTTCCTCCGGGCCAGGTGGGCAGCGCCGTCATCACCCCGTTCTCCCACACGAATCCGAGACATTGACGGCCGGTGGCGGAAGGAAAGAAGAACCGGCAGGACCAGTTCTCCCCTCCCGGCTCGTCGGTCTCGGAGATGCCCACGATCATGCCCCGGCTATTGATTCCGGGCCATGCCACGTTGCTGTTGGCACCGGGCCCTCCGAGCGTGCCGAGATCGACCAGCGATCCTCTTTGCCACAGGCTGGCGTGCGCACTCCCGTCGCCGGGCAGGTTGGAAGAGCCCACTATCCGGCCCTGGTTGCTGATGCCGTTGCCACTGCTCGACGTTCCACCGAGCGAGGGGAGGTGGGTTACCTCGTAGAGGACCTGTCCGCGCTGGGACGTCTCGACGTCGCCGCCGTTGTCGGCGCTCACGGGGTCGGATTGCTCGCCACAGGCGAAAAGGCCCATGGCGATGACCATCAAAGCAAGACAGTAAGGCGATCTCATGCGATCCTCCAGTCAGTTGGAACCCCCTGGCTGGGTGGGGTGAGGTAGAGGGAAGAGGGACCTCGCTCGGCGGGGCGCGAGCGGCCGACATCACCGCTCCTCGTCATGCAGCCAGAGGTGAAGGGCGGCATAGGCGCGCCAGGGGCGCCACTTCTCCGCGCGATCGCGGAGCTGGCCTGGGTTCGACGCCCCCGCAGCGCGCTGAAGCGCGCGATCCGATGTGGGAAATGCATCCGGCCAGTAGAGCGCGCGCATCACGATCGCTGTCGCGAGCCGATCACCGACGCCGTCGATTCCCATGAGCGTGTGGCGCGTCGTGGTCACATCGCTCCCGGGCTCCAACAGCAGCTCCCCGTCGGCGACCATTCGCGCCACTGCCGAGACGGCCTCAGCGCGGCGCCGAGGGACCCCGAGCGCGGCCAGGCTCGACGCTCCGGCATCGGCCACGCGCTCTGCGCTAGGCGCGAGCCGGGTGAGCCCCGGGGTTCCCGTGTCCAGCGGTTCGCCCAGTGCCTGGGCGACTCGCCCTGCGAGCTCGCTCGTTGTCGTCCCCGGGCGCCCTCGGCCGCGGAGAAGCACGCGAGAGGCGACCTCGAAGCCATCGAACGCGCCCGGGATGCGAACGCCGCCCCGCCGCATGA
Source organism: Gemmatimonadota bacterium (assembly GCA_050732935.1). Taxonomy (GTDB): domain Bacteria; phylum Gemmatimonadota; class Gemmatimonadetes; order JACCXV01; family JAHWKZ01; genus DASRVA01. The sequence continues at coordinate 2,139 of JBOHRW010000161.1, read as the reverse complement.
CGAGAGCGCCGAGCCCGCCCTGCTCGAGACACGTATCGACCACCGTGGGCTCCGCATCGAGGTCGAAGAGCTGTCGCAGCCGCGCGAGCAGGGGCATGAGCGCAGGAAGGAGCGACGGCGAGAGGTCGACGTTCAGCTGCATGTCCGGGTCGCGCCCGTTCGCGGCGGCCGCATCCTCCGCGAAGACGACACCGCTCCGGCCGTCGAGTTGGACGGTCCGACCGTAGCGTGGACCCTGCACGAGCTCGACCTCGGGCATCGCGTCGCGCCGAAGGAGCGCGACGAGCACGTCCCAGGCCAGCGGTGCGCGGTAGGCGAGGGTCAGACGCAGGAGATCGCTCCCCGGAACTGGTGCCGCGTCCTGATCTGTGTGCGCGTCCAAGAGGTCGTCGCCCGAGTTTAGAGACCGCCGCAGGGCGCTCGGGCTCAGCCGGTATCGCTCGCGAAAGACGGTGTTGAAACGGCTCAGGCTCTGGAAGCCGCTGGCGAAGGCGATGCGCGTCACCGGCAGCCCCGTATCGGCCAGGAGGCGTTTGGCGAGCAGCAGACGATGCGTCTGGGCGAGCTCGACGGGTGATACGCCCACCTCGCGCTCCAGGGCGCGCCGCAGATGGCGCTCGGTCACGCCAAACTCCGCCGCCAGATGCGCCACGCTGCGGCCGTTGAGTGCGCCGGAGCCGATGCGATGCGCGGCCGCGTGTGCCAAGCGCGGCACGGCGTCGATCCATGCTCGTCCCGGTGCCAGTTCCGGGCGGCACCGGAGGCAGGGTCGGAAGCCCGCGCGCTCGGCGGCTGCGGCGGATCGGAAGAACCGCCTGTGATCGGAATTTGCGCGCCGCGTCCGGCAGACGGGCCGGCAATAGATCCCCGTCGTGGTGATCCCCACGAAGAAGAGGCCGTCGAAGCGCGCATCGCGCGCGTTGAGCGCGCGCTCGCAGACGTCGGCGGGAGGCAGCGCAGGTCGGCGAATCGGTTCGGGCATGTCACGAATGTAGGGCGCGCGAGACTCCTGTCTCGTCGGATTCGGACGCGCAATTCGGGTGTCTCGACCTACTCGATCCCTGGTGGCTCGAAGCAGCAGTGGACCCAGCGGCCGCTTTCCACGGTACCGGCCCGGCGTTGCTGGCCCGGCCGGGTCGCTCTAGAATCATTGCAGAATCCCCGTCATTCGCCAACAACAGGAGGCCCATGCGCACACGACACCGTCTCGGGCTCGCCCTTCTTCTCGCCGCGAGCCCCGCGGCCATCCAGGCCCAGGAAGTCTGCGGCGGCTACATCCAGGCTCCGCCCGTCGGGGACTGGGCCGAGTACCAGATCTCGGAGGATGGAGAGCCCGAGTTGCGCCTCCGCTTCGCTCTCGTCGGCAGCGAGCAGCGCGACGGACGGGAGATGAAGTGGTTCGAGATGGCGATCACGCCGGACGGCGAGGAGCAGCCGACGATCATGAAGCTCCTGGTCCCCGATTACCCGTTCGGCCCCGACGGGCTGGAGGAGATCATCATGAAGGCCGGTGACAGCCCGGCCATGAAGATGGGCGGCCCGATGTTGGCCACGATGCGGAAGTCGATCGACGAGAATCCCGGCTTCTCGATCGTCGAGCAGTGCAAGACCATGCAGGATGCCGGCGGGGGATCGGTCACGGTCGCTGCCGGGACCTTCGAGACGCGGCACTATCGCAACGCGGACTCGGGGACCGACGTCTGGCTCTCGAAGGACGTTCCCTTCGGCATGGTCAGGAGCACGGACGGGGAGTACACGAGCGAGCTGGTTGCCCACGGAGAGGGCGCTGAGACGGCGATCACCGAGACGCCGCAGGACCTCTTCGGCAGCCGGTGAGGGCCCGGCCGGCCCTCTTCGCGCTCGTCCTGGTGCTGCTTCCCGCGGCGGCGGCGGCACAGGAGACCAACAAGCCGGTCCTCCACGGCCGGCACTGGGTCGCGATCACCGGAAAGCCGCTGGCGGCGACGGCGGGGGCCATGATATTCGAGCGCGGCGGCAACGCCGTGGATGCCGCGTGCGCGATGCTGGCCGCGACGTCGACCATGTGGGACGTCCTCTCCTGGGGCGGCGAGACCCAGGCCCTGATCTACGATCCGCGCTCCGGAGAAGTGGTCGCCATCAACGCGCTGGGGGCCGCCC
>JBOHRW010000160.1:0-3609 GCA_050732935.1 Gemmatimonadota bacterium | reverse complement strand
GGCGGCACCAACAACTTCAGCGTCTCGGTGCTGTTCTAGGCTTACGAAGAACGTCCGAGGGTGCCAGGGAAGGTCATCCCAGCCAACTGTCCCTGGACCTGCGGAAGGCAAAGGGGGCGCCCGGACTTTCCGGGTGCCCCTTTTTTGCGGATTGCCGCCAGCGGGTGGAAGGGCGAGATTAAACCACGCTTTGCCGGAGTGGATTTGGGGAATCAGAGGAGCCCCAACCGGCGATACCGGCTCCCTCACCCTTCTCGAGCCATGATCCAGGAGTCGATGCGAATGATCCCCTCCACGCTTCTCGTTAAGCGAATTCTTCTCCTGCTGGGAGCCTTGATGGTTCCGGCCGCATCCAGGGCCCAGGAGCAGGCGAACCTTGCCCTCGAGGTCAATCGGTACTACGGGCAGGAGGAGCGGACCCTCGTCGAGGGTTCGGTCGAGATCCCGTTCCCCCTGCTCGCGTTCTCGGCCGCCGGGGAGACCCTTCGCGCCGACGCGCGGGTCGAGGTGGTGATCGAAAACCAGGCGGGCGAGGAAGTCTACCGCATGGAGCGCGAGATCCGTCCCGAGGCGATGAACGAGCAGATGGCGAACTCGGGTAGGGTCTCCACCATCGAGACCTTCGCCATCTACGCCCCGCCGGGGGAATACATCGCGCGGGCCCGGCTGACCGATCTGACCTCGAACGAGACTCACGAGGTGTCGCAATCGCTCGGCGTCCCCGAGCAGCACCCCTTCTTCAGCGACGTTCTGCTCTCCAATCACATCCAGAAGGACGTTCGTCTCGACGAAGGGAGCTACCTGCCGTACCTGATCGGGACCACGATGTTCCACCCCAGCCCGCGTGGCGTGTTCTACAAGGATTCTCCGCTTCTGTATTTCTATTACGAGGTCAACCCGGAGACGATCGAGCAGAGGCAGGGGACGATCGACCTGGCCATGTCGCTGCGCAACGGCAGCGAAGTCGTGAAGGACTTCGGCCGGCGGGAGATCAAGGTCGCGGAGGGCAAGAACTTCGACCTGGGCGCCTTCAACATCGGGGGCCTCCGTCCCGGACGCTACGAGCTCGTGGTGCGGTGCACGAGCTGCCCGGACTCGATCGGGATGCAAGATGCCTTCGAGGTCCGGGACGCTCAGGAGCAGCTTGCATTCATGGCGCCCCCGCAGCCGGAGCAGGAGGGGCCACCTCTCAAGTACTACACCGGCCTCAGCGCCGCCCAGATCGACAGCGTCGTGGACGTCATGGGGATCTGGTTCACGTCTCAGCAGCGGGAGCTGCTGGGCACCCTGAACACCCAGGGCAAGGTGCAGTTTCTGAACCGGTTCTGGGACAGCCTGGACGCCGATCCCTCGATCGGGGATCCGGCTACCCCGGAGAACGAGGCCAAGGAGATCTTCGAGCGGCGGGTGGCCTATGCCGACCAGTTCTTCACCAGCAGCCAGCGCCTGGGACGGGACACCGATCGCGGCCGCATCTACCTGCTGTTCGGTGAGCCCACCGAGAGAATCGACCGGCCTGTCGAGGCGACCCTCGGACCCTATCAGATCTGGAACTACAGCAACCAGGGCGCGACCTTCGCCTTTGGAGACTTCCGCCGCGACGGGGACTACCGCCTGATCTACTCCACCGACGAGCGGTTCCCCGGTGATCCGCAGATCCAGACCCAGGTCGATCAGGTGAGCTTGGGCCGGGAGTCCTTCCTGCCGGGTGGCCGAGGGTACGAGAGGATCATCGAGGACATCCGCACGTACCGGACCACCACCGGGTTCCAGCCCTGACCGATTAGCCTGGCCCTCCAATGACCCAGGCCCTCGACCGATCGCGGCCGGTGCTGTGCTTCGTCCACGAAGCGCGGACCGCGGATCCACCCGAGCGCCTCTGGTTGATCGGCGACGAGGCATGGTCTCGCGTGGACCTCGTACAGGTGCGCGGAAAGGCGCTGCCGGCCGTCGAACTGGAGGGCCTGGCGCGCGGCTGGGTCGCGAGACTGGCGGCCTTGCGTCCGCGCGTGATCGTCAACGACCGGCTCGACATCGCCCTGGCCGCCGGCGCCCACGGCGTTCACCTGGGCCGGGACGACCTCCCGCTCGCAGTCGCTCGCGAGCTGGCGCCGCGGGGGTTCCTGATCGGGGCCTCGACCCACGGTCGGCAGGAGCTCCTGGCCGCCCAAGAAGCGGGCGCCGACTACGCCGGGCTGGGAGCCTTCTTCGACACCTCGACCAAGCCTGGCGCGTCACGGCTGGAGCCGTTGGCGACCGGAGTCGCGGAGCCCGTGCCTGGTCTCGAGATCGCTGTCCTGGCGATCGGCGGAATCACCGCTGAAAACCTGCCTCGGGCGCTCGAGACCGGCGTCACGACCGGGGTGGCGGTTTCATCGGCGATTCAGGGCGCTCCCGATCCAGAAGCCGCGATCGTCGAGCTCCACGAATCGATCATGCGCTCCTGGGAAGGGGCCCGGGAGGGGGTGTCTCCGTGAAACGACGGGCTCTCGTCCTGGTTTGGCTGATCCTGATGGGGGGCTGCGGCGATGCAGGTGGACGTACCGAGGACGGACCCCCCGCCGAGGCCGCGGAGCGCCCGGCCGACCGGCCGCTTCTACCCCGCGACGCGGTTCGACTCGATCCTGTCTTCCAGCTCGCCGAAGCCGGGCGGCTGGGACATCCGCGCGACCTGGCCGTGGAGGAGGGCGGCAACGTCTACGTTCTCGACTTCGCGGCTCCCTCCGGCATCCTCAAGTACGATCCGACCGGCGGCTTCCTGTTGCGCTTCGGTGCCCGGGACGAGGACCGCGACTTCATATCCGCCCTCGAGATGGACCTCGCTTCCTGGAACACCCTGCTGGTCGTTGATCGTGGCCGGAACACGATCGATACGTATCTGACGATCGGGACCTTCGGCTCCTCGATCGAGGTGACGCCGGCCGTCGCCCTGGACGTGCACGCCCTGCCGGCGTTCGGGGAGTTCTACCTCCACAAATGGGACGCGGAAGGACGACGCTCTACGGTCCTGCGCGTGCGGGCTCCGTACGACTCGCTGGCTACGGTCTACGAAGTGCGGATCCCATCGGGAGCTTCCATCAAGGAACAGGCCCGAGCGGTCCACTACCACACCGCGACCGATCGCCAGGGACGGCTCTATGTGGGATTCTATGATGGCTATCCGGTGCGCGTTCTCGACCCCACCGGCCGGACCGTCCGGCTGATCGACCTGGATCGGGAGCCGATGATCAAGAGCCCCGAGGAGATCCAGCGGGAAGAGGAGGAGAACCTGGCGCGCTTGATGGACGAGGCTCCGAGGATCGACGAAGAGCTCCTCCGCGAGGCCGCCCGGCCCGATTCGCTCTGGCCGGTCATCGAGGAGCTGACCGTGGATCCTTCGAGGCGCCTCTGGGTGCGGACCCGGCGGCCGGACGCCGAGGGGGTGACGCCGTACGACGTGTTCAACGAGCAGGGGGACTATCTCGTGCGGGTCGACGTCCCGGGAATCGTCGAACGAACCACCTTCGCCCCGGATGGGCGGATTTTCGTGATCGTCGAGCGCGAGAACGGCGACCGCGAGATCCGCGGCTACGGGGTCGTCATTGGCGGGAACGCGAGGACGGCGCCCGG
>JBOHRW010000159.1:0-2280 GCA_050732935.1 Gemmatimonadota bacterium | reverse complement strand
CGGTCCAGAAGGCGGGCCTGAAGGCGAAGCCCGAGGTCGGGATCCAGTTCGGCGCCGGTGGCGGCGCGACAACGGTCGCCGAGCTCGAGGCCGAGGGCCAGCAGGACCCGGCCCAGGCGATCGGCCGCGCGCGCCGCTTCCTGGACGCCGGCGCCTACATGATCATGATCGAGTCCGAGGGCATCACCGAGAACGTGCCCCGCATGCGTACCGACGTGCCGGCCCGCTTCATCGACCAGCTGGGGCTCGAGAAGCTCATGTTCGAAGCCTCCGACCCCGAGGTCTTCACCTGGTACGTCAAGAACTACGGCCCCGAGGTGAATCTGTTCGTCGACCACAGCCAGATCGTCCAGCTGGAGTGCCTGAGAGCGGGGATCTGGGGGGCGAAGAGCGTGTGGGGCCGGGTGCAGTCGTACAAGGGCTAGGATCAGGGGGTTGGAGCGCTAGGCCCCGAACGCCTGCCGGAGCCAGCTCCCCATAAGATAGGCCAGCAGGGCGGCGATGCCGCCGGTGAGAAGCGTCTCCAGGCCCGAGCGCACGATTCCATGCTCGAGGACCGCGCCCTTGGCGAGGCCGACCGTCAGAAAGGCCAGTCCCGTGGCGATGCTGCTCGCGAGGAACCGCTGATCCGGGCTCAAGCCCGGCACCAGGAACGGGACGAGCGGGATCAACCCGACCAGCAGGAAGGACAGGAACGTCGCCAGACCCGCCCGGACGGGGCTCGGCCCATCGAGCTGCAGGCCGTGCTCCTCGGTGAGCATGGTATCCAGCCACAGCCCTCGATCCGCGGTGATCGTCTGGACGATCCGGTTCAGGACATCACCCTCGAACCCCTTGCGGGCGAAGATCTGGGCGATCTCCTCCCGCTCGCCCGCGGGAATCTCCTGGATGTGACGCTCCTCCCACCGGCGGGTCTGCGCGACCCGCTGCTGCTGGCTCTTCGTGCTCAGGTAATTGCTGACGGCCATGCTGAAGCCGTCCGCGAGGAGGTTGGCGAAGGGATCATCGGTGGCGGGCCGGCCGGACCAAAGATAGAGCCTTCCCCGGCGACACGTCGGCTTCAGTCCGCGAGGTCGCCGGAGTCCAGGATCTCGACCCCCAGCTCGCGCAGCGACCGCTCGTTCTTCGCGTCCTCCTCGGGGTAGATCGCCCGCGTCAGGTCCCACAGCACGTGCACCCGGAAGCCGGCCTCGACCGCATCCTCGGCCGACCAGAGCACGCAGAAGTCGCGCGCAAGCCCGCATATGAAGACGCCCTCGACCCCGCGATCCCGGAGGTAGCCGGTGAGGCCCGTGGGCGGGCGCTCGCCAGCCGGGTTCCAGTTGTTACGGAAAGCGCTGTAGGAGTCGACCCGGGGGTCGGTGGCCTTGCGGATCACGACGTCCACTCGCTCCCACGGCATGCTCGCCTCGAGTTCTGCGCCCGGGGTCCCCTGGATGCAGTGGTCCGGCCAGAGGATCTGCGCGTGACCGTAGAGCTCGATCCGGTCGTACGGCGCCTTGCCTTCGTGGTGGCTGGCGAAGGAGATGTGGTCGGCCGGATGCCAGTCCTGCGTGGCCACGCAGAGCCGGAACCGGCCCGACCGCATGATATCGGCGACGGGATCGAGGATCTCGTCTCCCCGCTCCACGGGAAGTGCACCGCCGGGCAGAAAATCGGGCTGGACGTCGATCACCAGCAGGGCCGATTTCGTGCTCATCGCACTCCCTCCACCGCTCCTTCGGCCACCTCATCGAGGTAGCGCTCGAGCGCCTCGCTGAGCCCGACCGGGTAGGGCGGATCGGCTGGCTCCAGCCCTCGAATCCGCGCCGGAAGCCGGCCGATCTCCTCCCGCGCACGGGAGCGGGCTTCGTCCAGCTCGCCGCGCCCGGCCGGAAGTCGCTCGCCGTCCCGCATGACGGGGACAAGGAGCGCGCGGCCGGGGAGACGCTCCTCCTCCCGCGCGATCACGTCGCGCACGGCCTGGCCGCCTTCCTCGACGCGGAAGACCTGCTTCCTCCCGGGCAGGATCGGCTTCCCGGGCGAGAGCTTCAACCGTCCCCGGCCCGCATACGAGGTAAGCTTGTACGCGATGTCGAGGGAAGGGGCATCGGCCGAAACCCCCATCCCCGTGCCGACGCCGAAGCCGGTGATCGGCGCACCGGCCTTCACGATGCGTTCCACCTGGTGTTCGTCGAGCCCGCCGCTGGCGAAGATCTCGACCCGCTCGAGCCCGGCCGCGTCGAGGAGTCGACGCGCTTCGGTGGCGAGCTCGACGAGGTCGCCCGAGTCGAGCCGGAT
>JBOHRW010000158.1:0-4217 GCA_050732935.1 Gemmatimonadota bacterium | reverse complement strand
CGTATACCTGCGGGTACGCGCCTCCAGCTCGCTCCGTTCCTCCGGGCGTAGCTCGATCGTGTACGGGCTCCTCCTCGACATCTTGCACCTCCCGGCTGGGGGTCCTTCCCCCAACCTGCTGCCGGGAGGCGGGCAACGCAAGATACGACGGTGTAATTATGAAATGAGCCACTAAGACACCGCTCGCCTCCGATTCCTTCCCGGCCCGGAAGAAGCCTCGATCCCGGCCTAGAACTGAATCGATGTCAGGCGTCGAACGGCCTTCGAACGTCGGTGCGCGCCAGAGTGGAGGTTGCTGAACCCGCCGGACGAGACGAGAGGGGCCCGCGACCGACCACGAGGAGGGATCATGGGACGCTGCGCGCATTGCGGTAACGACTACGACAAGAGCTTCGACATCATGACGGCCAATGGCGAGAGCAGACGTTCGACAGCTTCGAATGTGCCATCCACGTTCTCGCCCCGGAATGCGAGACGTGCGGGTGCCGCATCATCGGCCATGGTCTCGAGGCCGACGGCCGCTTCTTCTGCTGCGACCACTGCGCCGAGAAGGCGGGCGTGGAAGGACTCCGCGACCGCGTGGAAGGGCCCCTCCAGCGAAAGGCGCGATCGACGCCTCCGGGGAATCGACGAGATGAATCGTTCGGGGTCCCGAGGGTTGTCGTCCGATTCTCCTGCGTGCTATCGTCCTTCGCGGTTGCGATCCTGCGCGCGGTTGCGCCGGGGCCTGATCCGGCCCGTCTCAGGCTGGATACCGCGCATCCCGATCGGCGAAGGCCGGGATGACGAAACGCATTCTCTCCGCACCTCCCATCGTCTACACCGTTGCGTTGGCCTTCGGCGTGGCCTTCGGCCTCCTCCTGCTCATCGACGTTCTCTCCTACCGCAGCATCTCGGAGCTGAGGACTGCGATGGAGCTGGAGGTCCAGACTCATCGCGTGCTGGACGAGCTCGACGACCTCCTAATCGCGTTGAACGACGCCGAGACCGGCCAGCGCGGGTACCTCTTGACAGGAGAGGAGCGTTATCTCGAGCCGTACGACCGGTCGCGCCGCCGAATCCACGACGATCTGTGCCAGCTCCGCCGGCACCTCAACCGGACGCCGCGGCAGGAAGAGCGACTGGCCGCCATCGAACAGCAGATGGCCGGCAAGCTGGCCGAGCTCGACGAGACGATCGAGCTGCGCCAAACCGCCGGCTTCGCGGCCGCCATCGAGGTCGTCCGAACGGATCGCGGCAAGCGCCTCATGGATCGGATCCGTGCCTTGATCCGCGACATGCAGGCCGAGGAGCAGAGGGCGCTGGCGGAACGAAACGGCCGCACCCGCGAGCACGCCCGCCGGACGATCCAGGCCATCGTTCTGGGCAGCCTCCTCGGGCTTACGATCCTCGCGCTGGCCCTGTGGCGGGTGGCGATCGACAGCCGAAAGCGGCGCGGAGCGGAGCAGACCCTGCGCGCCGCTCACGACGCGCTCGAGATGCGAGTCGCCGAACGCACGGTCGATCTGCGCCAGGCCAACGTCGAGCTCGAGGCCGAAATGACGAGGCGGCAGCAGGCGCAGGACGAGCTCGCCGCCACCGTGGCCGGGGTCGAGAAGAGTCGCGACGACCTGCTGTCGATCCTCGATCGACTCCAGCTCGGCACGATCATGGTCGACGGGAGCGGCCGGATCGCCTTCGTGAGCTCGGCCGCCGAACGCCTCATCGGTGGCAGCGAAGGCTGGTTGGGGAAGCCGCTGGAGGAATGCCTGCCGATCGAGCCCGCGGAGCGGGAGCGGCTGATCTCCGTTTGCGCGGAGAGCCGCGAGGCGCGGCGCCGGGTCGCGGTCCACCTGCGCGGCGCCGGCGGCCGGCGCTATTGGACCGAGATCGATGTTCAGGATGACCCCCGCGAGGAGGGAGCTCGCATCCTCTTCCTCTACGACATCACCGAGGTGTATGGAATAAGCTTCGGTCTCGACGAAACGGCGCGCTTCGGTGATCTCGTCGGCCGCAGCCGTGCGATGCTCAGCGTCTACCGCAGGATTGAGGAAGTCGCACGGTTCGACTCGACCGTCCTCATCGAGGGCGAGACGGGCACCGGCAAGGAGCTCGTCGCGCGTGCGATCCACGCCTGGAGCAACCGCAGCCAGGAACCGTTCGTTGGCGTCAACGCCGCCGGTCTCGCCGAATCGCTGCTGGCGAGCGAGCTCTTCGGCCACCGGCGCGGCGCCTTCACGGGCGCCGTCGCCGATCATCAAGGCTTCTTCGAGGCCGCCGGCAGGGGCACCCTCTTCCTGGATGAGATCGGAGACGTCCCGCCCAGCGTGCAGGCAAGCCTGCTGCGCGTGCTTCAGGAGAAGGAGATCGTGCGCGTGGGCGATACGCGGTCGCGTCCGGTCGACGTACGGGTCCTCGCCGCCACCCACCACGACCTGGAAGCCGAAATCCGGAGCGGCCGGTTCCGCGCGGATCTCCTGTTCCGGATCCGCGTGGCCCGGATCCGCGTCCCACCCCTCCGCGAGCGGCGCGAGGACATCCCGCTGCTCGTCGAGGCCTTCCTGGCCGAGATCCAGGCCGGCTATGGCCCCAATGTGGAGAACCTCGGCCACGAGGCGATGCGCCGGCTCCTCGACTACGACTGGCCGGGCAACGTGCGCGAGCTGAGGAGCGCGATCGAGTTCTCCGTCATCCGCGCGCGCGGGACGGTGCTGCAGGTCGAGGACCTGCCGCCGGAGCTAGCCACGACCTTCCAGCCGCCCAACCTTTCGGCGCCGCGCAGGGAGGGGGCCGACGAGCGACAGCGGATCCTGGCGGCGCTCTCCGTTACGGCGGGCAACCGCCGCCAGGCCGCGCGCCTCCTCGGGATCAGCCGCTCCACCCTCTACCGCTGGCTCGATCGGCACCGGATCTCGCCGTAGCAGATCGACCCGTCCCTCCCGGGACATGGCTGACACAACCTTCGGGACACTTCCTCGGACACTCGGAGCGAGCCACCGGCGGTGATCATCCGGCCGTGGTACAGTGGCTAAATCGATGCCTTGAAGTCGGTTGGGGGATCAATCCCTCCAGCACGAGCGCCTTGAGCGATTCTCGGCACGGCCCGTGCTAACTGAGAAGCTGAAAGATTGGCCGCGGATCCCCATCAACCATGAAAGGGGTTCCCATGAATCTCGTCATCACTCGCACGGCGACCGTCCTGGCTCTGCTGTTCTCGCTGATTTTCGGGGCTTGCGGAAACGAGGCGCCGCCGGCGCCGACCGAGCCGGGCTCGCCGTCCGTGCTCGACCTATCGCTTCAGGAGTGCCCCACCGTCGGCACCGAAAGCGAGGCGGTCCTTCCGGGGGTCACGCTGACGTTCGACGGCTCGTTCCTCTGCGCCGACGCTCCCGACCAGGACTCTTATGCGTTCACCGTCCGGATCCAGAACGGGCCAGAGAGCGCGGAGGCGGTCCGGATCGAGGATGCCGTCCTGAGCAAAACGACCCCCCGCCCTCGCGGCCAGGCGCCCGACGGCTCCCTGGACGGTGTTGACGGTCTCCCGCTCACCCTCGAACCGGGCGAGAGCGGCACCTTCACGGTCCGCGGGAACTATGAGTTGGTCCAGACCGATGAGGGCGAGAAGGCGAACCTCCACTTCGCGGCCCGCGGCACCGGCTTGGAGAGCGGCGACGCGTTCAGTTTCCACTTCAACGCCCACTTCCGCGCCCCGGGGGTGGCGGCGGAGTAGCGGCAGTTTGGCCGAGCTGAAGAGAAGGTGTCCACTTCGTCGAACGCCGCGCCAAAAGTCGCCATCATGGCTTCAACCAGCACCGTGTCGTCGGACGTAAGCTGGCCAATGCTGAATGCGACCGTGGGCGACATCAATCGACTCCAGTCGAGCGCCGGAGGCTGGACATTCCACTTGCCTTGAGCGAACCGCCACTCCATGGCCAGGATTACCCGCTCGCCATTGACCCCCCGCTCGAACTGGGCGAAGCCGCCGAGGACGTTGAGCATCGGACAGCCAGGAGCGGACTTGGTCTCGAAGGGCTCGGTCACGGACTCGAATCTCGTGCCATGCTTGGTGGCTCATTTCATAATTACACCGTCGTATCTTGCGTTGCCCGCTTCCCGGCAGCAGGTTGGGGGAAGGACCCCCAGCCGGGAGGTGCAAGATGTCGAGGAGGAGCCCGTACACGATCGAGCTACGCCCGGAGGAACGGAGCGAGCTGGAGGCGCGTACCCGCAGGTATACG
>JBOHRW010000157.1:0-2430 GCA_050732935.1 Gemmatimonadota bacterium | reverse complement strand
TCCGCGAGCAGATAAGGGACATCCTTTGGGTGGGGGCCGGGATCGTGCGCAGCGACGATGGGCTCGCCGAGGCCTCCCGGCGGCTCCGGCAGCTCGCCGCCGAGGTGCCGGTCGAGCCCGTCGATCCAGCCGCCGCCGAGGCCGCCAACCTCCACCTCGTGGGGAGCCTGATCGTGGCCTCGGCCACTTTGCGCAAGGAAAGCCGGGGCTTACATTTCACGCTCTCGTATCCAGATACCGATCCCACCTGCCGACGGGACACCGTCCTGGTGCCCGGGGAGCATTCCCTGGAAGGAGCGTAAGAACGTGGCCCTGGCCGAGCCCATGGTGAGGGACGAGCACAATCCCTTCGAAGCCATGATGTCGCGATTCGACCGGGCGGCCGAGCTCCTCGAGCTCGACCCCGGTCTGTACAGCATCCTGCGTCACTCCGAGAAGCAGCTCATCGTATCGATCCCGATTCAGCTGGACAGTGAGGAAGTCGACGTGTTCACGGGCTACCGCGTCCACCACAACACCGCCCGCGGCCCGGCCAAGGGCGGGATACGTTTCGCCCCCGACGTCACCCTCGAGGAGGTGAAGGCGCTGGCGGCCTGGATGACCTGGAAGTGCGCGGTCGTCAACATCCCCTTTGGTGGCGCCAAGGGCGGCGTGGTCTGCGATCCGCGAAAGCTCTCTCGTCGCGAGCTCGAGCACGTCACGCGTCGCTACACGGCGGAGATCATCTCGCTGCTCGGCCCGGACACGGATGTACCGGCTCCGGACGTCAATACCAACGAGCAGATCATGGCGTGGATCATGGATACGTACAGCCAGCACGTGCGTCATACATCAACCGCCAGTGTCACCGGGAAGCCGATCGAGATGGGCGGCTCGCTGGGCCGCCGCGAGGCGACCGGTCGGGGGTGCATGCTGGTCATCCTCGATGCGCTGAAGCACCTCGGGATCCCGGTCGAAGGAGCGCGGGTGGTGGTGCAGGGTTTCGGCAACGTCGGCTCGGTCGGGGCCCGGCTGTGCGCCGGGCGGGGGATGAAGGTCGTCGGGATCTCGGACCACACGGCGGCCTACGCGAACGAGAAGGGGATCGACGTCGAAGCGGCGATCGCCCACACCCTCGAGCACGGCTGGCTCGAGGGCTTCAGTGGCGCGGACGAGATCCCGGGCGCCGCCGTGCTCGAACTGCCGTGCGAGGTGCTGGTTCCCGCCGCCGTCGAGAACCAGATCACGCGGGCCAACGCGGGCAGAATCCAGGCGAAGGTGGTTTGCGAGGGCGCCAACGGTCCCACGACCGCGCCCGCCGATGCCATCCTCGAGGACAAGGGCGTCTTCGTCATTCCCGACATCCTGGCCAACGCCGGCGGCGTTACGGTCAGCTACTTCGAGTGGGTGCAGAACCGGGAGGGATACTACTGGAGCCGGGAGCGGGTCGAGAAGCGGCTCCGAAAGATCATGCAGAACTCCTTCCGGGACGTGCTGGGCTACACGGAGTCGCACGGGGTCAACATGCGGACCGCCTCGTACATGCTGGCGATCCACCGGGTGGCGTTTGTGCACCGGCTGAGGGGCATCTACGCGTGACGGTACATTAGGGAGCCTTGCGGATCGAGATCATCGCCGTCGACCGGCTGCGCGAGCCGTGGGCGCGGGCGGCGGTGACGGAGTACCTGGGGCGGGTCGCCCGGTACGTCCCGGCCGACCGGCGCGATGTGAAAGCGGCTCGGGGGGACGATGCCAGGGCCGTCCTGGAGGAGGGCAAGCGGCTCCTCGCCGCGGCCGCCGCCGGGCCGAGAGACAGGCTCGTCGCGCTCGCCCCGTCGGGCGAGCCGCTGTCTTCGGAAGGGTGGGCGGCGGTCCTTTCGGACTGGCTCCAGGATGGGGTTGGGCGGGCCGTGTTCCTCGTGGGTGGGGCGGGAGGCCTCTCGCCGGCCGTTCTGGAAGCGGCCCAACGCACGCTCTCGCTGGGACCCCAGACCCTCGCCCACGAGCTCGCCCAGGTGGTGCTCGCCGAGCAGCTCTACCGCGCCTTCACGATCCAGCGCGGCGAGCCGTATCACAAGTAGGGCGATGGGTGACGCCAGGATGCGCGGACCGAACTGGCGCGAACACGCACAATCGAGGCGCAAGCGGACGTTCGACGCCCTGTCGGGGCGTGGATATATTCTCGACCGGGTGGGGCTGTAGCTCAGCTGGGAGAGCGCCTGAATCGCACACGCGCTCTGGCACTTCGACCACCTCCGACAACTCCCGTACAATCCCTTACGAGACATTGACTTCTGACTGACCACCCCGTATAGTCGTGGTACGGTCCCGTGCGCACTTTGCGCACTTATCGTGCACTCCCAACGACGACTGAGGGAAAGTCAGATGGCCTTGACGAAGCAGCGGATCGACCGCGCGAAGTACGAGGGCGACGGGCGGTCGTGGTGTCTC
>JBOHRW010000156.1:0-18308 GCA_050732935.1 Gemmatimonadota bacterium | reverse complement strand
GGTCGAGGGCCTTCCCCTTGGGGACTCCCTCCAGGATGTCGAGGAGGACGACCTCGCGGGCCAGCTCGCCTTCGGCGATCCGCTGCGCGGTCGTGGCGCCGACGTTTCCGGCTCCGACGACGGTCAGCTTCACGCCGTCCGTCGTCGGCACTATTCGGGGACGAGCACCGAGATCCGGCGGCGGTCGCCGCTCCCGCGCTCGAACTGCACCACTCCGTCCGCCAGGGCGAACAGCGTATCGTCCTTGCCCCGTCCGACGTTCGCGCCGGGATGGAACTTCGTGCCGCGCTGGCGCACCAGGATGTGCCCGGCGCGGACCCGCTGGCCGCCGAAGCGCTTGACGCCGAGCCGGCGCCCGGCGCTGTCGCGCCCGTTCCGGCTGGCTCCCTGTCCCTTCTTGTGAGCCATGATGTGCTCCTTGTCTACTCCTTGTGCGACAGGCTCATGTGCTGCTTGAGCCCGCGCTCGGATCCGTACTCGTTGCCACACACCGGGCACACGAACTGCGTTTCGTCATCGGCCTCGTCGGCGGCCTTCGATTCCGGGGCCACCGCCTTGCGCTCCCCGAGCGCCAGGCCGGTGACCCTGAGCTCGGTGAATCCCTGACGATGCCCCTGCTTGCGGCTGTAGCGCTTACGCTTCTTGTACTTGTACACGATGATCTTCCGACCGCGACCGTGCTTGACGATCTCGGCCGTCACCGTGGCCCCCTCGACGGCCGGGGAGCCCACATGGACGTCGCTCCCGTCGTTCGCGTAGAGGACCCTGTCGAACGTCACCGTGTCGCCGGGCTCTCCACCCAGCGAGGGGACGCGAATCGTGTCATTGGCGGCGACGCGAAACTGCTTGCCGCCCGTCTCTATGATGGCTTGCACGGCTCTCTAGGGTGCATGGGTAACCGGTTCGAAATGACGAAGATAGAAGAAAAAGAACTTACCCGGAGGTAGCGCCTTCCGTCAAGGCGACAGGCCCGATCCCGCGGCCCGGCCGAGGGCGCCCTCCGACCCCCCGGCTCAGGCGGTCAGATCGAGCTTGATCGGGCGCTGGCTCGGCAGCGAGATCAGGTCGAAGTCGTCCCGATGCAGCAGCGGATCGTCCCCCACCTCGACCTCCATTCCGTGCTCCCGTCCCAGCCGATCCAGCGTGTCCTTCTCGTGCTCGAGCAGATAGAGCGCGACCGCGGGGTGCGCGCGCACGCGGATCTTCTTGTTCTTCCCGTCCAGAGCCGCACGCCGCAGATGACGCTCGATCTTCCGCGAGAGCGAGTTGAACTGCATGAGGTAGCCCGTGCCGCCGCATTCCTCGCAATGCTCGGTGGCGCTCTGGTAGAGGCTCGGACGACGGCGCTGACGGGTCATCTCGATCAGCCCCAGATCGCTCACCTCGAAGGCCTTCGTCTTGGCCCGGTCGCGGCCCAGCCAGGTCTTGAGCTCCTGCAGGACCTTGCGCCGGTTCGCCGGCACCTCCATGTCGATGAAGTCGATGACCACGATTCCGCCGATGTCCCTGAGCCTCAGCTGACGCGCGATCTCGCGGGAGGCGTCCAGGTTGGTCCGGAAGATGGTCGCCTCGGGATCCTTCTTTCCCGTGTACCGTCCCGTGTTCACGTCGATCGACACGAGCGCCTCGGTCGGCTCGATGACGATCGACCCCCCCGACTTCAACGGCACGGTGCGATGGAACGCGGCCTCGATCTCGGGCTCGATGCCCATGGCCTCGAACAGGGGGATCCGGTCGCGATAAAGATGGACCCGGTCGAGGAGCTCGGGCGACAGACGCTTCAGGTAGCGGCGGACCTGGGCATATAGCTGACGATCGTCGACGACCAGGCGATCGACGTTGTCCGAGAAGATGTCACGGATGAGCCCGCTCGTGAGCTCGGCCTCCTGGTGGAGCAGCGCGGGAGCCTTCGACTTCCCCGACCTGTTCACCACCTTCCGCCACGTCTCGACCAGGCTCCTGACCTCGCGCTCGAACTCCTGGCGATCCAGCTCCTCGGCCGCTGTGCGGACGATCACGCCACCTTCGCTCGGCTTCACCTCCTGGAGGATCTTGCGCAGCCGCACCCGCTCGGACCGCTCCTCGATCTTCCGGCTGACCCCGATGTGGTCGACCCCCGGCATGAACACCAGGAACCGGCCCGGCAGGGAGATCTGCCCGGTGAGACGGGGGCCTTTGGTGGAGATCGCCTCCTTGGTGACCTGGACGATGACCTCCTGCCCGCGCTTGAGGTGGTCCTGGATCGCCATGCCGTTGGATCCGCGCCGTCCGCGCCCGCGACGCCGACGACCGCCGCCGCGACCGTCTCCGCGGTTGTCGGTTTCGTCGTCGTCGTCGAGGAGCTCGGCGCCGGCCAGGTCGGAAACGTGCAGGAACCCGCTCTTCTCCATCCCGATGTCGACGAAGGCCGACTGCATGCCGGGAAGGACGGCGGTGACGAGACCCTTGTAGACGTCGCCGACGTGGCGCTCTTCTTCCTCGCGGTCGACCATCAGCTCGACGAGCTGGTCGTCCTCGAGGATGGCCACCCGGGTCTCTTTGGGGGATATGTTGACGAGAATCTCGCGCTTCATGGACGGACCTCCGCCCGCCCGCGCGTGGGGATGTGCATCGTGCGTGGTCCTCGGGCTGGCGCCGGAGCGGCCGGGGCCACCTCGGCGCGAGCCGTCACGCCCTACATCACGAACCGGATCCCTTGCATGCGGCGCGATCGACACACCCGCCGTGGGCTCGCCGCGTTCCTACCCGTCCACCGGACTCTGCCGATCGTGCGCGCCCGATGCCGAAAACGAGAGGGGAGACGAGCGGCATGGCCACCGGCGAATCGAGGGGTGGGACACGCCGCGGCGGATCGAGCTGCCGCGACGATTCGTGATGGGTCGTGAGGGCTCAACGTTGATGACTCGTTAGAAGAGATGGTCTATCGTCACACCCGGTCATCCCGGATCGGGGCGTCACAAAAAGGTCTCGCGTGGCGAGAAGCGTGGTTTTGACGTCTCTCGCCGTAGATTGAAGATAGCCGTTCCGGGCCATCCGCTCAACCCCCACGAAAGTTCCGGGCCACACCTGTGCTCCCCGGCGAAAGGCGGGCGCTCGGGGCGCCCCTCAGTTCTCCAGGGTCAGGGTCATGTTTTCGTAGTCGAAGACCATCCTCATCCCTCGGAAGAACGGGAAACCGAGGATGCCGTGGAGCTGCATGTCCCACGGCTCGCTCAGCCTGCCGTCCAGCAGGATGCCACGCAGCCGCTCCCGGGCATGGCCCCCCGCCGAAGCCACGAAATCCAGGGGATCGATCCTGAGCGCGGCGGCGGTCTCCCGGCTCACCAGCAGGTCGCTGGCCCCGGTGTCCACCAGGAAGGGCAGCACGCGCGATCCGTCCAGGCTCGCCGGAAGGACCGGCCAGACCCCGTTGGCCGCGAAGTGGAAAGGCGTCGTCGACTTGCGGAGACGGGTTCGCCGTCCAGCGTACGTCACGTCCGCGAGGCCGTAGCGCTCCAGCTCGATGTGACGCTCGTGGTAGTCCAGGACGACGAGGAAGTCGCGCAGCAGCAGGGCCGGATTCACGATCGCGGCGATGTAATAGTCCCCCTGGAGGCGCAGGTGAAGTCTCTCGAAATCCGTTACGGCGAAGGGGATTCGCTCGATCGTCAAGCTTCCCAGCCGGAGGCTGTCCACGATCGCGTGGCCGGCGGGAGATTCCCTCCACGCACCGTGCAGCGCCCCGCCGGGGAACACGGGGCCGATCCCGATCGACTCGGCGAAGTCACGATCGATGACGTTTCTCTCGGCGCCTGTGTCGAAGAGGATGTAGACCTCGGGATGCCCGTTGATGCGCGCGGGGACATAGGGAATCTCGTCCCCGCGCTTCAGGTCGAAGCCGAGCTGCAGCCGGCTGGCTCCCGGTTCGACGACGTTGGCGGGCGCACGGGCGACCTCACGATAGAAACGCGCCAGGTTCCGCGTTCCCGCTGCCCGCGGGTCGTCGGGCGCCAGATCCAGGAAGTCGTCCAGCGCCTCGGCGGCCGCCCCATAATCACCGGCGATGACCGACCAGCGTGCCAAGGCCAGGGCGAAGCGGGGCTGGGCCCGGCGCTCCCGCGCGCGCCGCGCGGCATCGATCGCCTCGGGGATCCGGTTCCCGGCGGCGGCCACGAGTGCCCGGCCCCAGTGCAGATCCGCATCGTCCGCGCCCAGCTCCGCCGCCCGGTCGAGCGCCAGCCCGGCGGAATCGACCTGTGCCAGGCGATAGCGCGCCAGCCCGAGGAGCGTCCACAGTCGGCCGTCCTGCTCGTCCGCGTTGACGCCGTGCTCCGCCTCGACCGCCGCTGCGTAGGGCCGGTCGATCTGGAGATAGGCTTCGGCGAGCCCGCGGTGGAGGCGGGCGCTGGCGCCCTCGAAGGCGCCCACGGGACGACTCTCCTCGGAGCCTCCGTAGAGATGGCGCAGGCCCAGCGTGGCCTGGGCGCGGCGGAACCCGTCGATGGCTTCCTCCGGACGTCCCCCGCGGAGATCCGCCTCCGCCGCGGAGAGGATGGCCGCCACCCGCCCGGACCCTTCCTGCCGGGCGTGGAGAATCCCGCAGTCGATGAGGACCAGGGCGAGCGCCAGGAGACAGGCGTCCCGGATCGGATGGGGACGCCGCGGCCGGTGCCACGGCCGCCTCAGCCCAGCCCCGAGAAGATCTGGAGAAGGGCCCCGAGCTTGCCGGCCGACGCCAGGAGGACCCCCGAGACGAGCTGCTGGAAAGGGACCTCGGCCGTGCCCGCCGGCGGCTGGAAGTCGAAGAACCCGCGGTCCGTATCCGGGGACCAGTCGAAGGTGAGGTCCGTCGTCAGCGTGCCGCTGGTCGTCGTGCGGGCGAGGGCCTGGAGGCGGCTCACGCGCCCCGAGCCGTCGTAGCGCGGGGTCAACGAGATGCTGACGCTCCGCTCGCCCCAGATCTGCAGCTCGGCGGCCGTGGGACGCGGCCCGTTCCCGTAGGTCAGGTCCAGGCGGACGTCTCCGCGACCCGGGCGTGACAGGATCACCCGCCACGGCAGGGAGGTCGAGGCGTCGATCCAGTAGGTAGCCGTCGCGCCCGGCTCTGGCGTATCCTCGACGACATCCATGGCACGGCCGCCGATCTCCTCCCGGCCGCGGTAGACGAGCAGCGGGTACCCGGCGTCCAGCCGCGCCCGGATCGCGGCCACCTCGGCCGCCAGGTTGGCGGCCATCCACGCCCCGGGCGCGAGAGACCCGGCCGTCCGCCGGGCGAACTGGGCGGTCGCCGGCGCGTAGAGAAGGATCCGTTCCCGGTCGACGAGCAGGGTCAGCGGCCCCACGTCTCCCGCCGCGTCGATCCGCATCCGGCGCCCGGGCCGATCCACGACCACGTTCGCCGTCACTCCGACAGCGGGCCGGGTCCCGCGGACATTGACCGCCGCTCGTACCCGCGACGCCCGATCGTAGGCCGAGAGGGCCCAACCGGACTCGATCGCGTCCAGGCAGCGCTGGACGATCTGGATCGCCTTCTCGTCGCGTACGCCGTCCCGTGCCGGCGAGAACCCGGCCACCGCCGACAGCAAGCCGACGAGGGCGGTTCCTTCCGTGGACAGGCGCACGACCCTGCGGTTCATGTCGCCTCATACGGCCGCGAGGGGAAGAGGGTTCCCGGCCGCCCGGCCGGATCGATCAGATCGGTCTCGGTCCGGACGTCCCGCTCTTCGGCCACCTCGAGCAGGTGGAGGTCATTCGATGCGGAACACCGCCGCCTGGAGGTTGGCGCCCGATGCCGGGCTGAGGACGATCGGCTGGGGCCCCGGACCGTCGGCGGAGATGACATAATAGGCAGCCGCCAGCCCGTTCACGTCCCGCGCGATCGTCGCGGCGGATGTCGGATCGAGGATCCGCTCCACGATCCCCAGGTATTCGCCGATCTCCAGGCTGGGTATCTGCTTGGCGAGGAGGAACTCGGCCTGCACGTCGAGCGACGGGATGTCGAAGATCGGATCGTCGCTGGTGCCGTCCAGGAAGAGCGCGGAGACCCACTCGTGGAACAGGAACGGCATCGAACGGTCGGTCACGCTCTCGACGTTGGGAATGCCGGTAAGGCTGGTCTGCACGAGCTGGCCCAGGATCTCTTCGCCGAAACGGTCGACCATGTACCGCACCAGGAGCCATGCGGCGCCGCGTCGCTCGAGCGTGTCCTCACCCCCCACCAACGACGTGTTCTCCGGATCGTCGAGGAAAAGGGCCGACCGCAGCCGGTTCTGGACGTGGAAGCCGTTCAGGGTCTCGGCGAAGTGGGCCAGCCCTTCGTCGAGCCATACTGCCTCGGCCTGCCCGCTGCGCTCCAGGATGTGCTGATTGGCGCTGATCATGTGCTCGAACTCGTGGGCGAAGATGCTGCTCAGCAGGTCGTCGATCCCCTCCACCGGGATATCGAGGGGACTGAACTCGCTGCCCGGATCCGGGACGACCGCGTAGAAGACCTCGCTCTGGTTGCTGAACGGAAAGACGGTCGTGGGTCCCAGGTCGACACCGAAGAAGAAGCCGAAGAGGGCGACGCCCTCTTCCACCGACGCCTCGGTGTTGAGCGCGTTCACCGTGGGGGTCAGCACGATGTTGATCCGGCCGTTGCTGTCGACGTCGCTCTCCTCGCCGAAGACCGCCCGGTCGGTCGGATAGGTCTCGTCGTCGAACGTGTCGCCGATGGACTGCAGAACGCTCGCCGGGAGGTTCCCTTCCGGCATGCGATCGTCGACCCAGATCTCCGTGTTGTCGCCCACGTACCGGAGGGTGGCCATGACCTCGTCGAAGTGGGCCTGGTTGTTGACGTCGATCTCGTCCGTCCGGTTGATGACGAAGAAGTTCCGCGCATCCCCGATGTCCTGAGCGGCCGCCAGCTCGCGTGCGGGCGCCTGGGGCCTGCCCGCCAGGATCGGGAGCAGGCGACGCTCGAGCTCGCGGATCCTGGTCTCGGCTGACGCGCGGTGCGTCGGCTGAGCGGCCCCGGCCAGCTCGCGGGCCTCGATCCTCGCCCCCATCCCCCCCGTGACCTTCAGCTCGAAGGGCTGCCCCGAGGGGTTCAGGGACTGTGCGACCACCGCGAAACGTTCCTCGCCGGTCTCGAAGGGGAGAGTGACCGCCCCTCCGTTGCCGAGCGGGAAGCGCTGGACGTCCCCGACCGCCTCGCCGGTATACGCGTCGGGCTCCGGACCCGTGTCCGTCGTCACGACCTGGCTCTCGTTGCCGGCCTCGTCGATGGCGGTCACGCGGAGGGCGTCGCCGAGCTCGGCGGGCACGGCGAGCAGGAAGCTCCCGTTGAAAGCGGGGGTGGTCAGCGCCTCGACGACCTGGCCGCCGTTGCGGATCGTGGCGTCCGGGTTCGCGACGCGCACCCGATCCGCTTCCGCGTCGACGGCACCGGGGGATCCCACGAGTCGCGCGATGCTGTCGGCCACCGGCGGCACGACCTCGATCCTTGCCAGGTCGGGCGCGGCCGGCGCCTGATCGTCGACATCGGACGGACCTCCGGCATCCCCGCAGGCCGCGGGGCCGGCCATCACGATCAGCGCGAAGAAGAGCCGCCTAACGGTCGGCCGTGCGGTCTTCACCGGGGAACCCGGGATGCTCCAGGAGCCGGCTGGTCGGTCCGGCCAGGACGAGCCGCTCGCGCAGCCCGTCGCGGACCGCGAGAAAGCGCTCCAGATCCTCGGCCTCCATGGGCTCCGCCGTGGGCAGGTCGGTGGATAGCGGGTCGACATGGCGTCCATCCTTCATGAACCGGTAGTCGAGGTGTGCGCCGGTCGACATGCCTGTCGAGCCGACGTAGCCGATGACCTGTCCCTGCTGTACGGGGGCACCGGGGCGTATGCCCCTGGCGATGCGGGAGAGGTGACTGTAGGAGGTACGATAACGACTCCCGTGCTGGAGTTCAACGAAATTCCCGTGCCCGCCGTAGCGACCGGCGCGCCGCACGACGCCCGCCCCGGACGCCTGGACCGGGGTCCCGATCGGCGCCACGTAATCGACGCCGTTGTGGGCGGCACGCCGGCGGGTGATGGGATGCCGTCGCATGCCGAACCCCGAGGAGATCCGCGCGTACTTGAGCGGGCTGCGGAGGAAGCGGCGCTTGAGGGAACGACCCTCGGCGTCGAAGTAGTCGAAACGCTCGCCGTCCACCGAGAAGCGGTACGCCTCGTGGATCTTCGACCGCAGATCCAGGCGCACCACGTCCAGGGAGACCACCCGGTACGACTCGTCCGGCCGAACGTCGGCGGTGATTCCGGCTGTCAGGCAATCACCCGGATGCAGATCGGTGTAGAAGTCGACCTGGGCACCCAGGATCTCGGCCATGTCGACGGCCAGTGTGGGGTCCTCTCCGATGCGTGCCAGCGCCTCCCAGAGCGATCCGTCGATGCACGTCGAGAACTCACGGGTGGCGCGCCGGAACGGCGTCTCGACGATCTCGCCCTCGAAGGAGCCGGCCCGGCGTCGGAAGATCAGTCGCCGATCGCGGTCGATCCGCAGCGCGACCTGGCGGATCAGCCCGCTGGGAAGGAAGCTGAACTCCGATACGGTGCCCGGGCGCAGGCGCCGCCACGAGAAGAGGGGCTTGCCCGCCTCGACGACGTTCACCAGATCTTCGGGGTCGAGCCCGTGCTCCGACCAGATGTCCGATAGCGTCTCGTTGGACTGGAGCGTGTCGACGATCGCCGGCGGGTTTGGCGGGGCTGCGGCGACCTTCCGAGGAGCAGGTGCCGGGTTTGGATCGAGCGCCCACCAGGCGACGGCCGCCATCCCGAGCGCCATCATGAACGGGGGGCGAACGGAGTGCCAGGGCGGGGTCACCGCATCTGCCGCCGGATGAAGGCCGGGATCTCCAGGTCGTCCTTGCGGTTACCGTTCTGCAGCTCGAACGCCGACAGGATGTCGTCCAGCTCGTCCACGTTCTCGTCCTCCTTGGCGGACCCGGCCATCGACACGACCGCCGGCTCGGCGTTCCGACGCGGCTCCTCGCGTCGAGCGGCCTCGGCCGGTCCCGTCGCCTCGGACCGCCGAGCCTCGTCGCCGATTCCTGTGGCGATCACGGTCACGCGGATCTCGCCCTTCAGGCTGGGATCGATGACGGCGCCGAAGATGATGTTGGCGTCCTCGCCGGCGGCGTCGTGGATCACCGAAGACACCTCGCTCACCTCGTGGAGCGACAGGTCGGGGCCTCCGGTGATGTTGATGAGCACTCCGTTCGCACCATCGATCGACATGTCCTCGAGGAGCGGGCTCGAGATCGCCTGTTGCGCGCTTTCCACGGCGCGGTTTTCGCCGACGCCGAAGCCCGTTCCCATGAGGGCCTGCCCCGTCTCGGTCATGATCGTCTTGACGTCCGCGAAGTCTACGTTGACGAGGCCGGTGACGGTAATCAGGTCCGAGATGCCTCGCGTCGCGTTGAGCAGGACCGAGTCGGCGACCCGGAACGCCTCCTGGACGGTGGTGTCCCTGTCCACGACGGAGCGGAGCCGCTCGTTGGGAACGACGATCAGGGTGTCGACGACCTCCTTGAGCCGCGCGATACCGTCCTCGGCCATCTGCATGCGCCTGCGGCCTTCGAACAGGAACGGCTTCGAGATGATCCCGACGGTCAGCGCCCCCCCCTCCTTGGCGATCTGGGCGATGATCGGAGAGGCGCCGGTCCCCGTGCCGCCGCCCATGCCCGCGGTGATGAACACCATGTCGGCGCCGTCGAGCGCCTCCGCCACGTCGTCCTGATCCTCCAGGATCGCTTCCCGGCCGATGTCCGGCTTCGATCCCGAGCCCAGGCCGCGGGTGAGGGTCCGGCCGATCTGGATCTTGCGATGCGCGTCGGAATGCGCGAGGGCCTGGGAATCGGTGTTGACCGAGATGAACTCCACGCCCGCCACGCGCTCCTCGATCATGCGGTTGACGGCGTTCCCGCCCGCGCCGCCGACCCCGACGACCTTCATCCTGGCGTTCTGCTCCGCTACGTCATCCAGTTCGAAAAGCATGGCGGTTTCCTCCTGACTGCAGGGTTCACGCCATTCCACCCGGTCCCGGTCGACGGGTGGAAGGCGAATCACGTCCCGGTCACGACCAAACTACAACCGTTTCTTCTTCCGCTCTAGGTGGAGGCCGCTCGAGACACCCGCGACCGCTTCCCAGACGCCCGACGCACACTGAATGATCGAGGCTGCTCAGGGTGGCCAAGATCAAGGCGCCCGACGAGTGGGTCCCGAGGCGTACGTTTTGTGTACGCCGCAGGAACACGCGAGGAGGGCAACGCAGATCTTGGCCACCCTGTGCAGCCCTCAGAAGAAATCTTCGAGCCATTCGCGCATTCTTTCTAGGACCCTCCCCCACAACGAGTCATCGTCACTCGAAGCGAAGCGGTTCTCGTGGGCGCCGACCCCGCGGCCGTATTGCACGAGCCCCACGCCGGTCGCGAAGCGGGGATCCCGCACCGACTCCACGAGCCCGGTGACACCCAGGGGATAGCCGATCCGCACCGGCATGTCGAAGGTGCCCTCGGACAGCTCCGCCGTGCCCGGCAGAGCCGACGCCCCGCCGGTCAGCACCAGCCCGGCCGGGATCCGGTCATACCAGCCCGACTTCCGGATGTCCGATTGGACGAGCGCGAGGATCTCCTCCATCCGCGGCTGGATGATCGAGGCCAGGATGCGACGGCTCACGCGTCGCTCGCCCTGACCGGCGACCCTCGGGACCACGACCTCCTCCTCATCGTCGACGAGTCGGGCGACGGCGGTCCCGTAGCGCTCCTTGATCCGCTCCGCCTCCCGACCTGGTGTCCGCAGCCCGATCGCGATGTCGTTGGTGACGTTGTTTCCGCCGAGGCCGATCACTGCGGTGTGGCGGATCGCCCCCTCGTGGAACAGGGCGATGTCGGTCGTACCTCCTCCGATGTCGACCAGCGCCACCCCGAGCTCCTTCTCGTCCTCCGTCAGCACGCCGTGCGACGACGCCAGCGGCTCGAGCACGAGGTCGCGCACCTGGTAGCCCGCCTTCTGGATGGCCTTCACCAGATTCTGAGCCGACGAGACCGCGCCGGTCACGATGTGGACATCCACCTCCAGCCGGACACCCGCCATTCCGGTCGGATCCTTGATGCCCGCCTGTTCGTCGACGATGAACTCCTGGGGCAGGATGTGGAGGATCTCGCGATCCATCGGGATGGCCACCGCCTTGGCCGCGTCGACGACCCGGTTGACGTCGCTCTTCGTGATCTCCACCCCGCCGCGGGACACGGCGATCACGCCATGGCTGTTGATCGAACGGATGTGATCCCCCGCGATCCCCGCGTAGACGTTCCTCACCTCGACCCCGGCCATGAGCTCGGCTTCCTCGATGGCACGACCGATCGAGACGACCGTCTTCTCGAGGTTCACGACGACGCCTCGCCGGAGGCCTTCGGATCGGCTCGTGCCCACGCCCACGATCTTGGCGCCATGCTCGCCGTTCACCTCGGCGATCACGCAGCCGATCTTGGTGGTTCCGATGTCGAGCCCGACGATGATGTTGTCTCGCGACATACCCCTCAGGCTTGCCCTATCCTCGTTGAACGATGATCTGGTCTTCGAAGCGCAGATCCACGCTGATGTACCCTATCCCCTTTTCCCGCAGGTCCATCAGCACGTCGTCCACCAACGCCAGCTTGTCCATCGGCGTCGTCTGGTCCAGCACGATCGACCCTTCGGTGTGGACGAGGCGCAGCGTGAGTGTACCCGAGCGCTCCAGCAGGACGGCGGAGAGCTCCCGGTAGAGCGACGGATACTCCCGCCGCACCTGGACCATCCAGGTCACCGCCTCCCGTACCGGTCCGACGCGGACCGCGCCTCTCACGACCTCGTCCGGGTCATCCCAGGCCAGGGCCAGCACGGGCACGTCCCATCCTTCCTGAAAGGCGGAGTACGGCAGGACACGTCCTTCCGGGTCGACCGGGGTGAGCCGCTCGAGCTCGACCAGCGCGATGGGACGGCGCTCCTCCACGATCAGCGTGAGCCCGTTCGGGAACCGGCGCTCGAGACTGGCCTCGGCGATCATGGGGTCGCGCTCCACCTGCTCGGCATATCTGCCGAGCGAGGACCACCAGCTGACGGAGCGCCCCATCAGGCCGGCTTCGGCCACCAGCACCCGAGGGTTCGTCACGCGCGCGCCCTCCACCCGGACATCCCGCACGCGGAACGGCGAGAGCCACCCGCGGGCGTCGGCCATGCGCAGGCCCTGATAGCCCAGTCCCCCCAGTACGAGACCCAGGATCGTGAGCCGCACCCCGCGACGGATCGCCCGCCATCGGGCCGTCCGACGCCCGCGGTCCACGCGCCGGTTCGACCTCGCACGTCCGATCCTCACGGCCCCGCCTCGGGATCGAGAAACGAGAGGTCCGATCGCGGAAAGCCGATCAGCCTCACCTCCGGCTCCAGCCGGACGCCATACAGCGCCCGGACGCGCTCCCAGGCGTGCCGGATGCACGCCAGCCCGTCGGACGCGGTGGCGGCCCCCAGGTTCACGATGAAGTTGGCGTGCAGCTCCGAGATCTGGGCGTCTCCGACCCGGTACCCTTTCAGCCCCGCCCGCTCGATGAGACCGCCCGCGGTCATCCCCTCAGACGACACGCCGGATGGATTCCGGAACGTGCTCCCCCACGACGGATAGCGCAACGGCTGCGTCTCCCGTCGCGAGGTCGAAAGCCGCCTGGCCGCGGTGTGGATCGCTTCCGGATCCCCGCCCGGGATCGCGCAGATCACCGTCGTCACGATCACGTCCCCAGGGACGTTCCCGCGGCGATAGCCCGGCCGGAGGTCCTCGCGCTCCAGCCGGATGCGCTCACCCGACCACCGGAAGCCCTCGACCGCCAGGACGCGGTCCCAGACCGACAGCTCCTTGACGCCGGCGTTCATGACCACCGCTCCACCCAGGCTGCCGGGGACTCCGGCCAGGAACTGATAGCCCTCCCAGCCTCGCACCGCTGCCTCGCGGACCAGCCGCGGAGTCCGGATCCCGGCCTCGATCCGCACGGTCCCCTCTTCCCGATCGACGGTGACCGCGTTGAAGTGCTCGCTCAGCGTGAGCACCAGACCGTACGACCGCCGGTCGTCGATGAGCACGTTCGCGCCGCCGCCCAGGACGAACACCTCGTCATCCGGGATCCCGACGGCTTCCCGATATCGGACGACCGCTACGACGTCCTCTTCCCCGCGGGCCTCACAGAAGACCTCGGCGACCCCGCCGATCTTGCAGTGCGTGCGTGGAGCGAGAGGCTCGTCGCGCCGACAGGCGGCCGGCAAGATACGCTCGCTGGGCGCGCTCAGCATGCGTCCTCCTCGCCCCCGCGCCGGCGCCGCGCCAGGTCGCGCGCCAGACGATCGATGTCCCCGGCCCCCATCGTGATCACCAGGTCACCGGGCTCGAGGCGGGCGGCCACGGTGTCGGCCGCCACGCCGTTCTCGACGTCGATCGCCTCGGCCGAAGCCAACCGCGCCGCGTCGCTGACGAGCCGACCCGAGACCCCCGGGATCGGCACTTCCCGCGCCGCATACACCTCGGTGACGAAGACCAGATCCGCGGACGCCAGCGCGGCTCCGAACTCGCGGGCGAGGTCGCGCGTCCGCGAATAGAGGTGGGGCTGGAAGACCGCCACCAGCCGACGCTCCGGCCACCCCGACCGGGCGCTCGCGAGGGTTGCCGCGATCTCGCTGGGATGGTGCGCGTAGTCGTCGACGATCAGGATGTCGGCGTCCTCGTGCACCATCTCGAAGCGCCGCTCGACGCCCCGGCCGGCAGCCAGGCCCCGCACGATCGCATCCTGGCCCACGCCGAGCGCCCAGGCGGCGGCGGCGGCCCCGAGGGCGTTCAGGACGTTGTGCTCGCCGGGGAGCCGCAGGGTCACCGGGATCGCCTCCACGCCGGGGAGATGGAGGAGAAAGCCCGTCTCGAGTCGCCGCCGCTCGATGTCCGAACCCCGGACGTCGGCGTCGGCATGGAGCCCGAACGTCACCGCGCGGCGGCCCGCGGGGACCTGGAGACCGCGCACCTCGGCATCGTCGATTCCGAAGGCCACCACGCCTCCTTCGCGCGTCCGGGCGATGAAGGCGCGGAACGCGTCCCGCAGAGCGTCCATGGTCCCGTAGGTGTCCAGATGGTCGGCCTCGAGGTTGGTGATCACCGCGCACTCGGGGCTCAGCGCGAGGAACGAGCGGTCGAACTCGTCGGCCTCGGCCACGAGCCACGGGCCCTGGCCGATCCGCGCGTTCCCCTCCCGACCTCGGATCCGGCCTCCGACCAGAACGGTCGGGTCCTCGCCGGCCGCCTCCAGGACGGCGCCGATCATGGCCGTGGTCGTCGACTTGCCGTGCGTGCCTGCCACGGCCACCCCACGCATGTCGTCCATCACCGTTCCCAGAAGCTCGGCCCGCCGGACCACGGGATCTCCGCGCTCCCGGCCGGTGACGATCTCCGGATGGTCGAGCGGCACGGCCGACGTCACGATGAGGGCCGTTCCGGGCGCGGCATGGTCCCCGTGTCCCTCCCGGACGTCGACCCCCAGGCGCTCCAGGCGCGCGGCGGCTGGTCCCGGCCGACGATCGCATCCGCTCACCTCGTAACCGCGGGCGACCAGAAGCTCGGCCAGCGCGCTCATGCCCGCGCCGCCGATGCCGACCAAGTGAAAGCGCCGATATTCGTCGAGGACGCTCACGGGATCTCCGAAGCCGGTCGGGTCGCCACGGCGATCACGGGAACTCCGAAGCCGGTCGGGTCGCCACGGCGATCACGCGATCAGCCACCGCGGCGGCCGCCTCCGGCCGACCCAGCCGTCGCGCCGCCCTCGCCATGGTCTCGCGCGCGCCGGGGTCGTCGAGCAGGTCGGCGAGGGCCGCCAGGAGCCGCTCGGCGGACAGCTCTTTCTCGGGCACGACGACCGCGGCGCCCGCCCGCTCCAATGCGCGGGCGTTGCCCGTCTGATGGTCCGCGGTCGCGAACGGGTAGGGAACCAGGACGGCCGGGATTCCCCAGGCGGCAAGCTCGGCGAGCGTCATCGCGCCGGCCCGGCACACGATCGCGTCGAGCAGAGGGTAGACGGCCGTCATCGGGCTGAAGAACTCGCGGATCACGACCCGCTCGGGCCACGCCGCGGCGGCCCGGACACGCCCTTCGTCGAGCCGTCCGGTCTGCCAGACGAGGTTCGGCACCTCCCCCGTGCGACCGCCCCATAGACGGAGCACCGTCTCGTTGATCCCGCGCGCGCCCTGGCTCCCGCCGAAGATCCCCAGCGTGGGACGGTCGGGATCGAGGCGTTCGGCGAAATCCGCAGGAACCGCGCGCGGCGGGGCGATCGGATTGCCGGTCACGACGACGGGGCGCCCCGGCAGCGCCGAAGCCGCCTCGGCGAAACCGACGCAGATCGACTCGGCCCAGCGCGCCAGCAGCCGGGTCGCCACGCCCGGGTTCCGGTTCTGCTCCTGGAGAACCAGCGGGATGCCCGACGCGCGGGCGGCCAGGCCGACCGGCACCGAGACGTAGCCGCCCGTGCCGACGACGACGTCCGGGCCGAAGGCCTGGAGGACGCGACGCGCGGCGGCGAAGGCCCGGCCCAGCCGGACCGGCAGGGCGACGTTCGCCCACCAGCGGCGACGGTCCAGGATCGGGGCGGGCAGCAGCCGGTGGGCGTGCCAGAGCCGATCCAGCAGCTGGCCGTCCCGTCCCCGCTCGCCACCGACGAGCATGACGATCGAACCCCGCGCCTCGAGCTCGCGCGCGAGGTGGAGCGCGGGCATCAGGTGCCCGCCCGTGCCGCCGCCGGCGATCAGCACGCGCACATCCCGGCCGGCATCACGTTCCGGCACCGCGACGCCTCCCGAACAGCCTCACCAGCCGGGCGCGGAGCCCCCCGTCGCCCAGAAACCGGCGGGTCGGCTCGACCTGGTCGCGCGAGACGCTCAGCAGGATCCCGATCGCGATGAGGTCCACGATCAGGGCGGTGCCGCCGTACGAGATGAAGGGCAGCGGCAGCCCGGTGGTGGGCAGGGCGGCGGTGGCGACACCCATGTTGAGGAGCGCCGAGCCGGCGATCAGCGTGGTGACGCCCGAGGCGAGGAGGAACCCGAACGTGTCGGGCGCGCGCCGGGCGATCCGGAATCCCAGCGCGCCAAGATAGAGATATGCCAGCAGCAGCCCGATCGTCCCGACGACGCCCAGCTCCTCTCCGATGATCGAGACGATGAAGTCGGTATGGGCCATCGGCAGGAAGGCGTACTTCTGCTTGCTCGAGGTGAGGCCGACCCCGAACCAGCCTCCCGACCCGAGGCTGATGAGAGACTGATTGATCTGGTAGGAGATCCCCTGCACGTCGGTGCTCGGATCGAAGTACGTCGTGAGCCTGCGCAGCCGGTAGGGCTCGAGGACCATGACCCCGATCGCGACCGGGACGGCCACGGCCATGATCCTGGCGAGGTAGCGGACAGCGACCCCTCCCAGGAAGAGCATGGTTCCGGCCAGGACGACCAGCAGCAGAGCGCCCTTGAAATCGGGCTGGAGGAGGGCGAGACCCGCCATGAGGCCAGGCATCACGAGGAGCGGCACCAGGGGGTCGAAGCCGCGATCCAGCTGATCGCCGCGCCGCGCCAGGATCGTCGCCATCCATACGATGAGCGCCAGCTTGGCCAGCTCGATCGGCTGGAAAGTGAAAGCCGGGAGCACGATCCAGCGCCGGGCTCCGTTGATCTCGGGAGTCAGGGCGCCCGCCATGGGGACGGCCAGAAACGCCAGCAGGCCCACCGCGAGCCACAGAAAGAGCTTGGCGAATCGCTCCCAGGCCCGGTAGTCGATCGCCGTCACCGCCATCATGGCGAGGAGACCGAGGAGCGCCTTCAGGGACTGGCTGATGAAGAAGTGGGCGCTGTTCCCGTGCTCGTGCATCGCCAGCACGTTGCTCGAGCTGTAGACCATCACCAGGCCGAAAGCCACCAGCAGGAGCGTGAGCGAGCGGAGATGCCGGTCGGCCGGCTTCCGGAAGGCGCGGCGCGGAGCCCCGACCGCGCCGTCGCGTGAACCCTTGCCGCGCCCGGTCACGGCTTCCCCGCTGGGGGGACGGCGTTCGTCCCGCCCACCAGCTCGCGGAATCGCGCGCCCCGGTGCTCGAAGCTCTCGAACTGGTCGTACGAGGAACAGGCGGGCGCGAGCAGGACTACGTCGCCCGGACGCGCCACGGCGCGCGCCTGCGCCACGGCCCTGTCCAGCGTGCCGACGCGCTCGACCGGCACCACCTTGCCGAGCTCGCGCTCGATCAGGGGCGCGGCCTCGCCGATCGCGAGCACCGTACGCGTCCGCCCGAGCCGTGAAGCCAGCGGGGCGTACGAAGACCCCTTGTGGCGCCCTCCCATGATCACGACGAGCGGAGCGTCGAAGGCTTCGAGCGCGACCGCCGCCGAGTCGACGTTGGTCGCTTTCGAGTCGTTGACGAAGCGGACCCCGTCCACCTCGGCCACGGTCTCCAGCCGATGCGGCACGCCGGTGAACGCGGTCAGCCCCTGGGCGATGGCCGCCCGGTCGACCCCCATGATCGAGGCGGCCACGGTCGCCGCCAGCGCGTTCTGCAGGTTGTGGGCGCCCGGGAGGACGAGCCGCTCCACTGGGAGCACGGGTCCGGCGTCGGGGAGACCAACGAGCGCGATCGCGCCTCCCCTGGCGGTCGCCCCCGACACGACCTCCCCCAGGCGGTGGAACGTGTGCCGCCGGGGGGGACGCCCGGCGGCGAAGGTGGCCAGCGCGGGGTCCTCGGCGTTCAGACACAGATCGTCGCCGGGACCCTGATTTTCCGCGATCCGCTCCTTGTCGCGGCGGTAGGCGTCCATGTCCGGATAGCGGTCCAGATGATCGGCGGTGAGGTTGAGCACGACCGCGATCCGCGGCCGGAAGGTCGCGATTCCGGCGAGCTGGAACGACGAGACCTCGAGGACGAACCACTCGGGCGCCGGATCCTCGAGCACCGCGCGGGCGAAGGGCCGGCCGATGTTTCCGGCCACGCTGGCGTCCAGCCCCGCTCCGCGGGCGATCGCGCCAAGCAGGGCGGTGGTGGTCGTCTTCCCGTTGGTGCCGGTGACCGCGGCGATCGGAGCGCGGGCGAACCACGCGGCCACCTCGAGCTCGGCATAGACGGGTCGGTCGCTCGACGTGGCGTCGACCAGGACGGGCGCGTCGGGCGGGATCCCCGGGCTCGTCACCAGCCACTGGCAGCCCGACAGGCGCTCGGCGTCATGGCCACCGGCCACCGCTTCGATCCCCTCCCCGCTCAGCTCGGC
>JBOHRW010000155.1:0-2494 GCA_050732935.1 Gemmatimonadota bacterium | reverse complement strand
GAAGAGACGAACCATGCGCGTCAGCGGGCCGCCCGTCATGTCGGGGGCCGTGAGCGCCTTCCTAAACTACCAGCGGTAGTGCGCGAAGGCCTTGTTGGCCTCCGCCATCCGGTGGACGTCCTCCTTGCGGCGGATCGTCGCACCGTCGTTCTTCGAGGCCGCGGCCAGCTCGCCGGCCAGCCGCTCGCTCATCGTCTTCTCCCCGCGCCCGCGGGCGAAGCCGATCAGCCAGCGCATCGCCAGCGCCGTCTGCCGCTCCGGCCGGACCTCGGTCGGCACCTGATACGTGGCGCCGCCGACCCGCCGCGACTTGACCTCCAGGCTGGGCCGGGCATTGGAGAGGGCCTGCCGAAAGACTTGCATCCCGGGCTGCCCCGTCTTCGCCTCGATGTTCTCCAGCGCGCCGTAGAAGATCCGCTCGGCCACGCTCTTCTTGCCATCCATCATCAGGCAGTTCACGAACTTGGCCGCCTGACGGTCGTTGTACTTCGGATCCCCGGCGATCTCTCGCTTCTCGGCCTGCGTGCGTCGGCTCATTCCCGGTCCTCTAGCGCGGCCGCTTGGCCCCGTACTTGGAACGGCTCTGCTTGCGGTCCTGGACCCCGGAGGCGTCGAGCGTCCCGCGGACGATGTGGTACCTGACGCCCGGCAGGTCCTTGACGCGGCCGCCCCGGATCAGCACGATCGAGTGCTCCTGCAGGTTGTGCCCCTCGCCGGGTATGTAGGCCGTCACCTCGTAGCCGTTGGTGAGCCGGACTCGGGCCACCTTGCGGAGGGCCGAGTTCGGCTTCTTGGGCGTGGTCGTGTACACGCGCGTGCAGACCCCCCGTCGCTGCGGACAATCCGTCAGCGCCGGGGCGCTCGTCTTGTGCTTGATCTGCTTCCGGCCCTTGCGGACCAGCTGGTTGATCGTCGGCAAGCTCCGACCTCTCTCCGCCCTCTCGAGCGGCAATAATCCACGAAAAAATGCGCGTCCATGTCCCCCGGACGCGCGCCATGTCCAAAGGCTTGTCCTGCCGAAACTTTCGAGACCTAAGAAAATAGCGCCACGACGGGCGGCGTCAAGGGGCCCTGTCGGGCCGGCGACGTTCCTCGCCCCGGCAGCGCTGATGATCGGTGCCACGCCGCGGATCGTTATGACAATATCTGATTACTATACGATCGACATGACAAATGGCGCCGTTCCTGGCTCCCGCCCACCTCCACCGGATCCCGCGTCCTCGATGACCTGGACTGCGGTCACCCTTCCAGCCCGTCCATCCACTCCAGCACCTCGCTGGCGAATCGGGGGAAGACGTCGAAGGCCCGCTCCAGATGCTCGCCTACGAGCGTGGGATCGATCTTCGCATAGCGGTGGATGAGAACATTCCGAAGGCCGCCGAGCCCCCGGATCTGCTCGTGCAAGTCCTCGCCGATCACCTCGTGATCGCGCAACTCCTCGAGGCTCGTCTCGTAACCTTCGACGTGGACGCCGAAATGCCCGGCCAGGACGTGGTCGGCCACGTCGAACACCGTGCCGGCCGCGGCGATCAGCCCTCGCTCGACCGCCCACCTTCGCCCGAGATCGGAGCGCAGCTCATCGGCCGTCATACCGCGGTAGGTGGCGAGCTGGGCGAGGATCTCGTCGAGCTCGGCGAGACGCCGCTCGATCACCTCGCGCTTCAGGACCACCGGCGCATCCGCTCGCGGAGATACTCCGCCTGGCGCCTCCGCATCGGTGCCGTGTCCCGGTACACGTGGAGGGTTTCGATCTCGAAGCGATTCAGCGTTTCGTCGTCGCGGGCGTAGAGGAGTCCCCCGGCGCGAACGACCTCGAACCGGAGGACCGGTCCTGCTCCGCTCAGATCGACCAGATCCAACCGCTCGGTCCCGAGCGCGTCCTGGATGTCCATCCTCAGTCCCTCCACCGGATCACCATCGGTCAGGATCGCGAGGTCGACGTCTCTGACTTCCCTTCCCGAAGACGGACTGGCGGCCGAGCCGAACAGGTATGCGAGGGCCACACCCCGCTCCTCGAGAAGCCGGGGGAGACCCTCGAGCCGTGCCTGAAGATCGGGGGGCAGGCTTGCGAATCCCTTCCACTTTTCGGCGATCGCCATGAGGATATCATGCAAGCGGGGGAGAGATGAGGCAACGGGAGCCATCGACGAAACGCCTCTCCTGGCGCTGGTCCGGCACGCCCTGACCTTGGCGTGGACGCGCGATCCCTTCGACCGCATGCTCGCCGCTCACAGTTCCGCCAGGCGAGTTCCGCTGTGCACGGTGGACCGGACGATCCTCGAGCACCACGTCTACGTGGCCGACGAAGCGCGGCCGTCATGACCCGAAATCCGACGCGCGCTGAGCACATGCGGTTCGCGCCGACCAGGGACCCGCCGGCGCGGCCAGGCCCGCCCTACGTTCCCGCGGGCTCCTCCTCGGCGGTCGCGGCCTCCAGCTCCTTGAGCTCTTCCTCGCCCAGGAGCGCGGCCTCGGCCGCCGCCCGCGCCGCCGC
>JBOHRW010000154.1:0-6943 GCA_050732935.1 Gemmatimonadota bacterium | reverse complement strand
GCTGGGGGCCGATCACGATCCCGCCCGGATGGACCGCGCTGTGGCGCGGATACATGTCGATCTGTCGGGCGAGCGCGAGGACCTCGTCCCACGGCGGCTCCTCGAGCGGGAGACCGCGGCACTCGGGGGGCGCGTCCTTCAGCTCGTCCAGCATCTGGACGCTCGAGAAGTGGGGGATCCGCTTCGTCACCCTCGAGATCTCGCGGTCGGGGACGCCCAGCACCCGCGCCACCTCGCGGAGCGCTCCCCTCGCCCCCAGGCGGCAGAAGGTCGCCACCATCGCCACGTGCTCCTCGCCGAACCGCTCGTAGACCCACTCGATCACGCGGTCACGGCGGCGCCAGCAGAAGTCGAGGTCGAAGTCGGGGTGGTCCTCGCGCTCCCTGTTCAGGAAGCGCTCGAAGAAGAGGTTGTGCTTCAGGGGATCCACGTGGGTGATCCCAAGGCAGAAGGAGACCAGGCTGTTGGCGGCCGAGCCCCGGCCGACGGTCGGGATGTGGTGGTCGACCGCCCAGCGGGCGATGTCGCGGATCGCCAGGAAGTAGTCGGCGAACCCCATCTCCTCGATGACGTCGAGCTCTTCCTGGAGGCGCCGGATCGCGGCGGCCGGAAGCGGCCGGTAGCGCCGGGCGAGCCCCTCGAAAGCGAGCTTCCAGAGATGGGAGAAGGCGCTCTCGCCCTCAGGCGTCGGATAGGTCGGGAAGTGAGAGTGCCCCCACTCGAAGGCGAAGCGGCACCCGTCGGCGAGGCGGGCGGCGTTCTCGAGCGCTTGCGGGCAGTCGGCGAACGCGCGAGCGAGCCGGTCGCCGTCCTGGTACCACGCCGTCTCGGAGGCGAAGGGGCCGGTCTCGAGGTCGCCGAGCTGGCGTTCTCCCTCTTCGGCCCGGCGCTCGAGCGCGGCCAGCGTGGTGTTCAAGCCGATCGCGCGCAGCACCTGGTGGGCGCGCCGGTTGTCCGGCGCCCCGTACCAGGCGCCGGCCGTGGCGACGGGTGGAACCCGAAGCCGGGCCGCCCACGACAGGGTCTCCCGGCGGAGCGCCCGCTCGGCGGCCGAGGTCGGGTCGGACCCGTCCGGCTGGGGACGCACCTCGGCGAACGTCCCCTCGCGCTTTCCCGCCGCCACCGCCGCCTCGAGGAGCCGGTGGTCGCGGACCAGGACGGCCAGCCGGTCCGAGCGCTCGGCGACCGCGCGCCGGAGCGAGAACTCCGGACCCAGATGGCGCGCCGAGACGAGCCGGCAGAGCTCCCGGTAGCCGGTCTCGTCTCTGATCAGGAAGACCGCGCGCCAGGGGCGCTTCGGGTCGGTGAGCTCGGCCCCGATAATCGACCGGACCCCTGCCGCCTCGCACGCCTGGGCGAACTCGACCGCCCCGTAGAGGCCGTCGGTGTCGGTGAGCGCGATGGCCGGGGCGCCCGCGGCTGCCGCGGCGCGGGCGATCTCCGAGGGCGCCCACGCCCCGGCCAGGAGCGACCAGTGGCTGTGGACGTGGAGGTGGACGAAGGCTCGCGACACGGGTCCCAGGAAGGGTTCGAGATGGACCCCGAATGGTGTGGGGGACAACCAGTATACCCGAATAAAAGGCGAAAATCAAGTCGGGCAGCGTCGTGGAGGTTTCCCTCGGTCGTTTCTCGCTTCGACGGAGGAGGCTTCCTACGACTGGCGGACCGCCTTCATGCAGCTCGGCGTCGGCAAGACGGCCATCGACGACCGCGGCGGCAACGCCCTCTTGTGGGCGCTCGGGGCGCTGGCCTATCAGCTCTTTCACATCGCCCGCCGCGAACTCGCCCACGGCGGCTGGAAGCAGGCCCAGCCCCGACGCTGGCGGCTGTGGATGATCCGCCTGCCCGGCAAGCTCACCCGCCACAGCGGCAAGCACTACCTCCAGCTCGTCCGCGACCACCCCTTGCGGGCGCGGCTGCTCACGGCCTTACGACTCGCCCACGACTTGCCGCCGCCGCTCACGGCGTAGGTCGGCCCACAGACAGAGCCAAAAACGGTCGATCCCGGGCGAGGTGTGTCCAGCCACGGGATATCCACCTCTCAGAGCCGAACTCGCGGCACCCGAAGACCCACGAAAACAACCCGCCACCCCTAACCGCTGGCCACCAATCCGAAAACCGATGGATCAAATCAAACCGCGATCGAGACCCAATTGCAGGATCCGGCGTTAAACCGCGCACTATGAAAGTGGGATCTCCTGTCTCGGTGAACCTTGCACGGTCAGGCAGATTCAAGAACCTACAGCCTCCAATCATTGCAATCACATCTCTTTATGGGTATTCTCGGATACTTACACGTTCAGTCTTCACCACGAAGGAGGTACTCGAGTGGATTGGAATCCTGGTTTGAAGCTAACGGTCATATCGTTGCTCCTGCTTTTCTTCCTAGCTTGCGGGGACGACAGCCGTGGCCCTGTCGAGCCTGTTGGCCCGCTGGGTTTCGAATTGCCACATGACTATGACGATGATGGTGATGGACTTGGTGATACAGCAGAAGAGACACTGATCCGGCAATTCCGCCCTTATTGGTATTTTGATGGATAAGAGTTCATCTACCCCATTTCAATCTCTGAATGGGCCAATCTCGGAGAATATGTGAACTATCTGGAAAACTTTGCATATTATTCCAGCCCAAGTTCCCTGCGTTCCGCTGTCACGACCTATCCGACAGCTTCAAGAATGACTCCGCCTGGTGTTCTCATCGGAGGGGACATAGAAGACGAGAACGTACCCATATATGTGGACGCGCAGCCAATGCCTGATTCTTACTCAATTGATGGAAAGAACAATCTCGTATGGTTGCATTATTTCCTATTCTTTGGAGATGATGTAAAGTACGACAGCTTCTTTTGGGAGCACCGGGGGGACTGGGAGCACATCTGCGTCATGGTCGAAGAGGACTCTCCCAATAACCTAGCTACTCCGCCGGTCCGCATTCACTGGCACCATCACGGTAACGCTGATATCGCCGCGACGGCTTATGCTGATCACTCCGATGCTTGGGGCAGTAAGCATCCTCGGGTCTACATCGAGGCCGGTGCACATGGCATGTATCGTGAGCCCGGAGATGGCCTGGTCGGCCCGCATAACGACGACGGTGGTTCACCTGATTACCCGCTCAACAATCCCATCGTTTTCATGACAGACCATTGGTCGAATCGGAATGATCCCGGATATACAGAAAAGGAGATCCTCCAAATCTTCAACGGACAGTGGGGTAGTTCGGAAAGTAGCCCCCACGGTCCGATGGTCTTCAATAATCGATGCGACCATGACTATAAGCCCAATCCTGATTCTTATGACTTTTACATATCAGGCTGCGGTGGTATATAGGAGAGTGGCTCAGAGGGCTTTGCCACTCAGTGTAATACTAATGCTGGTTCTTCAACCTGCACCCCAGCTCTGGGCTCAGGACGAAAAGCCAAATCTTTCACTGCTCGAAATTTCGACATCTTCATTTTCAACTAATGTACGGGAATTGTCTGCCGTCCATCCAGGTCCCACTTTTGCGGCGAGTAGTCGGAAGGATCTCAGCACTGCCGTGGTCGGTGGAATCATCGGGGCCGGCACCGCGGTTCTTCTCGTGTGTGCCATCGGGCTGGACTACGAGAGCGGGTGCAATGTCTCGCCAGGAGTCCTGGCCCTAGGTTTCGCCGGTGGCTTCGTCGTAGGCTTAGCGATCTCTTCTGAAAATGATGAGCGAGCAGTCGCTGTGAATAATTGGATCGAGCACAGCAAACGAGCCCGGATTAACGCAAGCGGGGGAGAGGCCAGGGTGCGATGAGCCACTCATCAGGAATCAGCGATGAATCACGACCTCCGTTGCACACTTCTCACGCCATCCGTCCCTCCTTCACAGCAAGAAGGCCCGCTCAATCTGGGGTGAAGTGTCTGATCCTGACTGTGCTTGCAAGGTGGATCTCTTGGCCTGAAGGGCTAGCTGTGGTTGACGGATACGTTGTTCACGGGCATCAGCTCGATGAGGCGTTGCTAAGGCGGCTTGCGTCCGATCCCCCAGTGGGGTCGCTGTTGATTGTACCACGTCAGGAACGTGGGCAGAGCCGCTGTGCGCTGGGCCGAGGTTCGATAGGCTCGGGCGCATGACGCGCTCGATGGCGATCCCCTGGGCGGCGAACCAGGCCACCGCGCGGCGGAAGAAGGCGACCACGGTCGCGCCCGTCTCGTCGAGCAACACCTCGCCGTAGCTGAGCCGGGTGGCGTCGTCGATGCACGCATGGAAGAACTCCCAGCCGATGCCCGGGCTGCTAAGCCGTCGATTACCATGGATGCGATGCCCGACGCGACCAATCCGGCCCAGCTTCTTGGTGTCCATGTGCACCAGCTCTCCTGGTCGCTCGCGCTCGTAGCGTACGACCGGGGGCGGAGGCACGAGCTGGGGCAGCTTCGCCAGTCCGAGCCGACGCACGGTCGCCACCACCGTCGAGATCGGGATCCCCGTTCGCTCGGCGATGGCTGGCGTGCTCCAGCGCCAACG
Organism: Gemmatimonadota bacterium; assembly: GCA_050732935.1. Taxonomy (GTDB): domain Bacteria; phylum Gemmatimonadota; class Gemmatimonadetes; order JACCXV01; family JAHWKZ01; genus DASRVA01. The sequence goes on along the minus strand of JBOHRW010000154.1, from coordinate 2,448 downwards.
TCGCAGACGCTCGATCTCCCGACGCTTGGCCGGCACGGGCTGCGATGCGGACGCGAGGAGCGGTCGCAACGGCTGGACTCGCTCTCCGCTCGCCATCGAGCCTGCCACTTGTAGACCGAACGGATGCTGATCCCGAGCGCGGCCGCGACCTCCGGCGCCGACTCCCCCGACACGAGGCTGGACCATGAGGGCTCGACCCGAGGGCGTCAAGTTTGCATTCTTGTGGACGTTCACCGGGGCACCTCCGATGAGCTGCTGGTTGAAGACACGCAACTCAGCTTGGCTCATCGAGCCCCGGTGAACAACCTCTCTATCAATCACAGCTAGCGCGGCCACTCGAACGCTAACCGTGTCGTCCGGCGGTTCGCCGCCGAGGCGCTCCGGGACGCCGCCGCGCGGCATGGGCGGGGCTCGCTGCCGGCGGGCGTCGACCTCCGCGCCCGCGCCTGGTACAACCCCGACCTCGAGAGCCGCGACTACAACGTCCCGGCCGTCATCGGCGCGGTCCTCATGCTGATGTGCCTCCTCCTGACCACGCTGGCCGTGGCCCGCGAGCGCGAGACCGGCACGCTCGAGCAGCTCATGGTGACCCCGCTCACACCCGCCGAGCTCATGATCGGTAAGACCGTCCCCGTCGCGGTCGTCGGACTGATCGACCTGGTCCTGATGACGACCGTGGCGGTGGCCTGGTTCCAGGTGCCGTTCCGCGGATCGATCCTGGCCCTCCTCCTGGCGTCCCTCGTCTACATCGTGGCCGGGCTCGCTCTCGGGCTCCTCATCTCGACCGTCTCCCGCACCCAGCAGGAGGCTTTCATGTCGATGTTCTTCTTCTTCCTGCCGGTCGTCATCCTGTCGGGTTTCCTGTTCCCCGTCTACACGATGCCGGCCCCGTTCCGCTGGCTCTCCGTGCTCGACCCCCTCCGCCACTTCCTCGTCATCGTGCGCGGCATCTTTCTGAAGGGGGAGGGTCTGCTCGATCTGTGGCCCGAGTACCTGATCCTGACGGGGATGGCGGTGGGGACCCTGGGGCTGGCGGTGGCGCGCTTCCGACGCAATCTGGCTTAGGCGCGCCAGGGATCGTCAAGAGCCTCGTCCCAGGAAACGCAACAGTGGATCGTAGTCGTGGTCGTCCGCGGCTCGCAACGCGCGGATGTAGCGGTCCCGCACATCGCCGCTTCGATTCAGATCTCCCCGTCCCCAGGCGAAGCGTCGTGCTCCGTTCGCCCTCAGCAGGAGGTCGGTCATGAGCCGCGCATGCCTGCCATTGCCATTGGGAAACGGATGGATCTGCGTCAGCCGATGATGGAAGCGCGCCGCGGCTTCGTCCAGATCATACGTTCCGTTCTCGATCCAGTATGCGACATCATCGCAGAGATCCCGCAATGCCATTGGTATCTGCTCCCAAGGAACCCCGATGTTCTTTTCCGAGCGCCGAAATTCCCCGAACCAGGACCAGGTCTCCCCGAACATTCTGGCGTGAAGGTCCCGGATGAAGGAGAGCGAGAGGAGGCTCGGGTGTTTCCGAGCGAAGGCCCACCCTTCTACATCGAGGATGTTCGCGGTTTCCCATTCGTTGAGCTCCTCCCTCGTCGTGATGTGTCCAGGAATCAACCCTTCGCTCTCGTCGGGATCCAGCGGCGTGGCGTCGTCAGGATCTTCTTCATTCATTCTTCGCGCCAGAGATCGCGCGGGTTGCCGGCAAGCAGTTCCCGGGTCAGATCCTCGATCTGGCGATCCTTCTCCTCGGCGGAAACCTCCTGGCCTTCCAACATCATAGAGTGCCAGACCCGCTCCATCCGTTGCTCGGCCACTTGGCGAGCGCGGCGCTGGAGGACCGACTCGAGATCATCCCGCGGGATGAGTCCATACACGAGATTACAGTGAAGGGCGCTCGCAGCCTCGCGAAGGGTATTCAGCGTGATTCTTCCCTCCTGCTCTGCCTTTTCCAGTTGTGAGACCGCTGGTTGGCTCAAGCCAAGTCGGTTTGCGAGCTGGGCCGCTGTCAAGCCGAGTGTTTCTCGGATGAATCGCACCCAGCCCTCGCGCGGACGCTGCATTTCGGCAAGAGGAACCAGGCGATCCAGCCTGGTTTGCAACTGACGAAGTCGTAACGCTTGAAGCCTGTCCATGAGGAGGCTCCCTGTATAAGTCATACATTATGGCTTTGCCGGTCTAGGATAAGCTATCACTTATACCAATGTCAAGATTGCATAAGGTATGACTTATTGTCCAGCTTCTTGGGAGCTCTTGGGGAGTCCCTACAGTGCGACCGGGTCTGGAGTTTGCTATCATTCGGGCCATGTCGACCCTGATCGGGATCATTGCCCTGGCTCTCGTGGGTCTCGTGGCGGGCTGGCTCGCCGTGACCTACAACCGCTTGATCCGTCTCCGGAACCGCCTCAAGGCGGCGTGGGGGGACGTGGACGCGCTCCTCAAGCGTCGCGCCGA
>JBOHRW010000153.1:0-3791 GCA_050732935.1 Gemmatimonadota bacterium | reverse complement strand
CTCCGCCGATCGCTACCTCACCTTCCTTACCGAGCCCGACGCCGCCGAGATCCTCGAGCGGGCGAAGAAGACCGAGACCTACTACCCCGACTCCCTGGCCGCGGACGTTCTCCGCAGCAAGTACCTCGCCCCCGGCGAGGAAGGTCCGCTGGAGCTCTGGGAGCGGGTCGCCAAGGCGCTGGCCTCGGTGGAGGAGGATCGGGACTACTGGTTCGAGGAGTTCTTCGGGATTCTGTTCGACTTCAAGTTCGTTCCGGGTGGACGGGTCATGCACGGCGCCGGCCGGGACGAGGCGCGCCGGAAGCCCACGCTCTCGAACTGCTACGTGATCCCGATCGCCGAGGACAGCCTCGAGGGGATCTATCGGTGCCTGTTCGAGAGCGCGATGGTGTACCGGACCGGCGGTGGAGTTGGCACGGACCTCTCGATCCTGCGGCCCAAGGGCGCGCCCGTCAACGCCACCGTCCAGGGCTCGCCTGGCTCGACTTCGTTCATGAACCTCCTCTCCGAGAGCACCAACACGGTGAGCCAGGCCGGCCGCCGGGGGGCGCTCATGCTCACGATGCGGGTCGACCATCCCGACATCGAGGCCTTCATCACCATCAAGAACGACCAGACCCGCCGGAAGGTCCAGCACGCGAACATCTCCTGCTTGATCACGCACGAGTTTATGCGGGCAGTCGAGGAGGACACGGACTTCGACCTCCGCTGGGGCGGGCAGACGTTCAGGACCGTCCGGGCCCGCGACCTGTGGCGAAAGATCATCGAGAACGCCCACGCCTCGGCCGAGCCCGGGATCATCTTCTGGGACACGATGCGCGAGTACCACAACGTCGAGTACGCGCATCCGATCGTTTCTACTAACCCTTGTGGAGAACAGAGTTTAGCCGCCTACACCGCCTGCAACCTCGGCAACATCAACCTTTCGAGGTTCGTCGATGGCGACGGCGATTTCGACTTCGAGGAGCTGGCCGAGGTCGCGCGCACGGCGACGCGCTTCCTGGACGACGTCATCGACTACAACATGGAGAGCCACGCGCTCCCCAAGATCCGCGAGGCAGTGGCCGCCGACCGCCGCGTGGGGCTCGGCATCACGGGTCTCGCCGACGCCCTCGTCCGGATGCGCGTCAAGTACGACAGCGACCAGGCTCTCGAGGTGGTCGACCGGATCATGGAGACGATCTGCCGGGCGGCCTACCAGACCTCGATCGACCTGGCGCGCGAGAAGGGGCCGTTCCCGCTCTACGACTGGGAGGGGGTCTCCCAATCGAAGTTCATCCATGCGCTGCCGGCGGATCTGCGCGAGCAGATCCGCCAGTTCGGTCTTCGCAACTCGACCGTGATCACAGCGCCCCCGGTGGGTACGGGCTCCATCGTCGCCCAGTCTTCGAGCGGGATCGAGCCCATCTTCTGCACGTCCTACAAGCGGCGCGTCAAGCAGGACGACGGGGAGACATTCAGCGAGTACAAGGTCTTTCACCCGCTTGTCCAGGAGCTCTTCGGCGATGACGGGGAGCTGCCCGACTATGTCGTGACCTCGCACGAGATCGACCCCTACTTCCGCGTCCGAATGCAGGGGACGATCCAGCGCTGGGTCGACTCGTCGATCTCCTCGACCGTGAACCTGCCGACCGACGTCTCGATCGAGACGGTGGCCGATATCTATATGACCGCCTACAAGGCGGGCTTGAAAGGGATCACCGTCTACCGCGAGGGGAGCCGCGAGGGGATCCTCGTGACCGACAAGAGCGCTGCCGACAAGAGCGTTACCACCGGGGGGGCGCCGCCCGAGGCGGAGGTCGAGACGCCGAGGATCCAGGCCACGGTCGCCCCCCGTCTCAAGCCGCGGCCGCGGCCCGCCATCACGAGCGGCGTCACGGAGCGGATCCGGACCGGCGAGGGGAACCTCTACATCACGATCAACGAGGACGAAGAGGGGCTCTCCGAGGTCTTCGCCTCGCTCGGCAAGGCGGGCGGCAGCGCCGCGGCCCAGTCCGAGGCGATGTGCCGGCTGATCTCGTTGTGCCTGCGCTCGGGGCTCGATCCGGCGACAATCGTCAAGCAGCTCAAGGGAATCAGCGGACCCAATCCGGTCTGGGACAACGGCGAGCTGATCCTCTCGGCGCCGGATGCCATCGGCCGAGCGCTGGAGCGCTATCTGGAGCGGACCGGCCGGTCCGTCACCGATGCGGCGCGTGGCGCGACCCCGGCCGAAGCCATCACCCAGGCCGCCGCCGAGAGCGAGACGTTCCAGGGACCCGGCGCCATGCCGGCGCGGCCCATGTCATCGTGCCCGGACTGCGGAAGCCCGGTGACGCACGAGAACGCTTGTCTCGTCTGCAGCCACTGCGGCTGGAGCCGGTGCTGAGGATCTGACGCGGCGCTCGGGTTCACCCGGGCGCGCGGTGAAAACAGAGAGGGCGATTTGGATGGGGTCGCCCTCCTCGAGCGGGGCCGAGCGGAGAAGTCGACCGGTTCGGCCTCGCTCTCTTTTCGCCTCCCCATTCAGCGTGCTCGTCACACTCGGCGCCCCGCGTGAACCAAACGGCACGGGAATTGCTTTATAACAGTAGTAGATGAGGATGGTCCCCCTAATGAGACAACGCCCCCGCGACGGCCAGGAGGCCGATCGGCGCAGCCGTATGAACCAGGAGCTCAGGCATACCCGCTGGAGCCGCTTCTCGATCCGGCTCCATGTTCCCGCCGGGATGGGGGTCTTCCTCCTCGCCGCCAGCGATGGCGACGATCCGCAGCCCGTGCTTCTCGTGGGGAGCGCGCAGAACCTGCGGCAGAAGCTGCTTCAGCTCTTCGAGCTCGAGGAGCTCCGCAACCTGAGCGCCAAGGCCGTCCACTGGGTCTCCGACCTGACCATGGAGCAGGCGCGTCTGGCCGAGCGCCAGCTCATCCGCCGCTACGATCCGCCCCTCAACCTCGCCGAGCGCTCGCGCTACATGGACATCCTGGCCGGCTGACGGCCGACGCTCGACCGGTTCGTCCTCCCCCGAGTTGATTCACACCGCAGACGTCACGATACTGTCGTGACATGCATGGATCCCGACATCGCCAGCTCTATGGGGCCTTCGAGCGACCGGGCGTCTACCTCCTCGCGGTCGAGAAGCCGGGCTTCGTGACCTGGCGGCGGGAGGACGTCCGGGTCGAGGAGGATGCCTGCCACGTGATTACGGAGAGCTTCGAGGCCCGCCTCTCTCCCGAGCCGGAGTAACCATGGAGGTCAACCTCGCCGTCTGCTGCGACGCGGCCAACGTGAGCCGCGAGGGCAAGCTGAACCTCCTCGGCATCTTCAACTCGATCCACGCGACCCAGTTTCCCTGCACCCATCCCCATCTCACCCTGGTCCTGCGGGTCGAGGCGAGGATCGGGGAGGAGGGCTCGCACCCGATCGAGATCAAGCTCGCGGACGAGGACGGTCAGGAGATCTTCAAGCTGACGGGGCAGCTCGCGCTCCAGGGGGCGCGCCCGGGCCGTCCGATGACGGCGCAGACCGTCATGGACATCAACAACTTCCAGATCCCGCGACCGGGCACCTACTCGTTCGAAATCTTCATCGACAACCACCACCAGCGATCGGTCGCGCTGCACGTCGTCGAGGCGGACGCGAAGCCCTGACACGCTTGCCCGAGGGGCGGACGGCCCCTAGGCTTAGGCCGCCATGGGTCTCCCCCGAAAGCTCGCCGGAGCTGCGCTGGCGGCCGGGGCCGCAGCGATCGCGCTTCCCCGGCTCCTGTCCAAACGGTCTCCCGATCCTCCACCCCCGGTCCCCGGGGTCCCAA
>JBOHRW010000152.1:0-5210 GCA_050732935.1 Gemmatimonadota bacterium | reverse complement strand
GACGGTGTGGAGATCTACCTCTTCGGCGAGGACTCGCTCCCGATCCAATACGAGGTCGCCGCCGACGAGGTGGACGAGCGGGAGCTGACGCTCGAGATCTTCAACCGGGAGTTCTTCGGCAACCGGCCGCGCCGCGCGGACGGCCGCGTCCGCGCGATGGCGAGCCGGTTCCTGGAGGGGATCCCGAAGGGACCATTCAACTACGCCGGCACACGCCCTGACGATCCGAACGATGTCGTCCCGCACGAGCACCGTCGCGAGCTGCGCGGGCTGTACGTGATGGAGGCCTGGCTGCACCAGACCGACACGAAGGCCGGGAACTCCCTCGACATGTTCATCCTCGGCCCTGGCAGCCCCGAGGACGAGGAGGCCCGCCGCTGGGGCTTCCTGCGCCACAACCTCATCGACTTCGGCTCCGCGCTCGGCTCCGCCGCCGTGCGCCCCCATGTCCCCCGTCACGGCCAGGAGAACTCGTTTGATCTGGCGGTCATGGGAAAGCGCTTCATCACGCTCGGGCTCTACCGGAAGCCCTGGCAGTCGGAGACCGACGTGACGTATCCCCCGGCAGCCGGCTACTACACGTCCAAGAATTTCGATCCGGACGGCTGGAAGCCCAACATCCCGAACCCCGCCTTCGACAACCTGACGGCCCGGGACGGCTACTGGGGAGCCAAGCTCGTGATGTCGTTCACCGACGCCCAGCTCTTCGCCGCGGTCGAAGCCGGGCAGTACTCCGACCCCGAGGCCGCGCGCTACATCCTGCGCGGGCTCAGGGAGCGGCGCGACATGACGGGCCGCTACTGGCTCGCCCAGGTTTCGCCGCTGGACGATCCGCGGATCGAGAGCGGCGCCCTCGTGTTCGACGACCTCTGGATCCGCTACTTCGGCGGCCTCGCCCAGTACCGCTGGGAGTTCGACTGGGAGGCGCCCGATCCCGACCTCGAGGCGGAGGGCGAGTCGACCGTCCCGTCGATCGTGATCCCCCGTCCCGAGGGTTCGGTGACGCTCGAAGAGGAGGATCCCACCGAGTCCCTGGCCCGCCTCCGCGTGTGGAAGATCCAGGCGGACAGCGAGCGCGCTCCACGCCCGGCCACCTTCTGGCTGGAGTGGACGGGCGGCGGCTGGCGGCTGGTGGGAGCGCGGTACTGAGGTTCAACGGCTTCATCGGTCCAGCTTCCGGTCTTCAACCCAACTGACGACGCGACACTATTCACCCTAGGACCGCAGGTGTCCCTCTCCGATCACGATCCACTTGAGGCTCGTGAGCTCCTCCGCTCCCATCGGCCCGCGCGCGTGCAGGCGATCGGTGGAGATGCCGATTTCTGCGCCGAGCCCGTACTGGCCTCCGTCGGCCATCCGTGTGGAACAGTTCCACATCACCGAGGAGGAGTCCACTTCTCTCAGAAACTTCTGTGCGGTGGCCTCGTTCCCGGTGACAATGGCGTCGGTATGAGCCGATCCGTACGTCGCAATGTGACGAACGGCTTCATCGACGTCCTTGACCACCTTGACCGCCATGACGAGATCCAGGAATTCCTCTGTCCAATCCCTTTCCGTGGCCGGTTTGATCCCGGGGACGATGCGGCAGGCCGTAGCGTCCCCGCGTAGCTCCACCTTGGCCTCGCGAAGCGCGCGAGCCATCATCGGCAGGAGTTCCCCGGCCACTCCCTCGTGGATCAAGAGCTTCTCGGCCGCGTTACACGTGGCGGGTCGTTGCACCTTGGCGTTGTACACGATGCTGATGGCCATGGTCGGGTTCGCGTCTACGTCCACGTAGACGTGGCAGTTCCCCTTGTAGTGTTTGATGACCGGAATCCGCGACTTTTCCACCACCGACCGAATCAAGCCTTCTCCCCCTCGCGGGATGACCAGGTCGATATACCGATCCAGATTGAGGAGCTCGTCGACCGCATCGTGGCCTCCTTCCACCATCTGGATCGCATCGGCAGGCAGGCCCTTCTCGGTTATCGCCTCCTGGAGACATGCTCCGATGATCCGGTTCGAGCGCGCAGCATCCTTCCCGCCGCGGAGAAGCACGGCATTCCCCGAGCGAAGGCACAGAGCGGCGGCCTCGGCCGTGACGTTGGGCCGCGCCTCGAAGATCATGAGAATGACACCGATGGGTACTCGCACGCGCTGGACACGGATCCCCGCTGGTCCGCGACTTTCATCATGGACCTTCCCCACGGGATCGGGCAGCGTAGCGACGGCTTCGAGACCGCAGGCGACGGTCTCCAGGCGATCGACGTCCAGCCTCAGCCGGTCGAGCTTGGACTCGCTCCGGCCGTCTCGCCGCGCATCGTCCATGTCCGCCAGGTTCGACTCCAAGACGACACGCTCACGCCTGCGCAGCCCATCTGCCATGGCGCGAATGGCCGCGGTCCTCTGGGCGGGGCTGCTGCGCCTGAGGCCCGCGGCCGCTTCCCTCGCCCGCCTTGCCTGATCCTCAGGCAAGCTCCTGTCTCGACTCGGAGAAGGGCTATTGGAGGAATGAACCTTACTCATTGTGCATGGTCAATTTAGGAGCACCAGATTGTTGCGATGAATGATCTCTTCGAACGAGTGGCAGCCCAGGATGCCCGGGATTTCGTCCGTGCGCCTTCCCAGGATCCGGCGCAGGTCGGCCGCGGCGTAATTCACCAGGCCTTTGGCGATCTCGGCTCCCGAGGGATCGCGCACTACGACGGGATCGCCGACGTCGAAACCTCCCTCGCATGCCGTCACGCCCACCGCCAGCAGACTCCTGCCGTTGTGCGTGAGCGCCTTCGCGCCGCCCGCATCGACAGTCACCGAGCCGACGGCCTTGAGGGTGTGGGCGATCCAGCGCTTTCGACGGTCGAGCCGCGTCCCCATGGGCCGGAACACCGTGCCGGCCTGGACCGCCAGAGCCTCGTAGACCGTCACCTTCTTCCCGTGCACGAGGACCAGCCACCCGCCCGCGGCCGTAACCATCCTGGCGCAGCGGATCTTGGAGACCATGCCGCCCCGCCCAAATCCCGCCGTTCCCCCGGCCGCCATCTCGAGCGCCGGCGTGACCTCCTCTACTTCTTTCAGCAGGACGCCGTTCAGGAAGAACCCGTCGACATCGGAGAGGAGCACCGTGACCTCGGCATCCACCGCGTTGGCCACGAACCCAGACAGGATGTCGTTATCGCCGAACTTGATCTCGTCCACGGCCACGGTGTCGTTTTCATTGATGATCGGGAGGACGTTCTTCCCCTCTAGCGAGGTAAGCAGATTGCGCAGATTCAGGTAGCGACTCCGATGCTGGAAATCGTCGTGTGTCAATAGAAGTTGTGCTACGCTGCAACCGAACGGAGAGAGGAGATCGTTGTAGATCTGCATGAGGAGCGACTGCCCCACCGCTGCGGCGGCTTGAAGGGAGGGAATCGAGCCCGGCCGCTTCGAGAGTCCCAGGGGTTGGAGACCAGTCGCAATCGCCCCCGACGAGACAAAAATGACTTCCTTGCCCGCCTTTTTGAGGGACATCATCTCACCGAAGAGACGTCCGAGTGTGACGAGGTCTGGTCGCTGATTGTCGTCGAGGATCGTGCGCGTGCCGGCCTTGATGACAATGCGATTGGCCCGCTGCAGGGTTTCCCGAGTCAGCGGAACTCCTGGCTGCGCCTGTCTACCCGCGCGCTGACCCATTCACCGATCCTCTTGCACGCTGTTTGTGGTGACGCCCTCGTGGAGTCTAATCAGACCCTGTCGCTTCGCTCAAGGCGTCCAGACATCGTCCGACTCGTCCACGTCCGCGAACAGCCCGTCCGGATCCAGCTCGACCCGCGCCACGTCGCCGTCCACCGTCGTCTCGACGTTGATCAGCGTCTTCCCCTCGAACCAGCGCGTGGCGGGGGCCTCGGCTACGGCGGTCTCGCCGCTCTCGGTCGTGACGACCGCGCGGATGGGGGACAGGACGGTGCCGTCGTTTCGCACGGTCACCACCACGTGGTTCCGCCCCCCCATGGCGTGCTCCTCGACGGCGTCGATGGCGAGGTCGCTCACGCCGGGCCCGTAGAACCACGGCACCCAGAACCAGTCGAGGTCCCGGCCAGCGATCTCCTCGAAGGTGTGGAAAAAGTCCCACGGCGTGGGATGCTTGTAGAGCCACCGCTCCGTGTACGTGGAAAGCGCCCGGTCGAATGTCTCCTCACCCAGGACCTCGCGCAGCGCGAGAAGCGCCGTGGCGGGGTGGCGATAGCCCAGGACCCCTACGCTCCCGCCGCCCGCGGCGATGGCGTCGGGCGCCGCCATGACGCTCAGCGCGAGCCCGTCCTGGCGCGTGTACTCCCGGTAGGCGTCGCGGACCAGCGTACGCTCGTTCGACTCGGGGTAGTAGTGCTCGGCGGCGAAGATCGTGATGAAGGTATTGACACCCTCGTCCATCCACGCGTACGAGGTCTCGTTGGTACCCACCATCATCGGGAACCACATGTGGCCGAGCTCGTGGGCGATCACGCGCTGGGTGGTCTGCTCAGTGTCGAAGTTCCGGACGAACACGATCATCGGGTACTCCATCCCGCCGACCAGACCCTCGGTGGACGTGATGTGCGGGTACGCGTAGGGGTAGACGTTCCGACTGAAGGTCTCGATCGCGTCCTTGGTCATCTGGGCCGACTCGGTCCATGTCCCCGCCGAGGGGCGATATAGCGCGTGCACCATCGTGCGGCGGCCGGACTCGGGGTCGACCAGCCCGCTGGTGGCGTCCCACAGGTAGTGGTCGCCGAAGGCGAACGCGACGTCACGTACGTTCTCGGCGTGGAAACGCCAGGTCAGCGTCTCGCCGGCGCTCCCCAGGGTAGCGCTGCCGGGACCGAAGTCCTCCGCCGTGACGACGTGAACGGTTTCGTCGCTGCCTTCGGCCCGCGCGAGCCGCTCACGGACGGTGTCCGGCAGGATGTCGTCGGGGTTCTGGAGCATCCCCGTGGCGGCCACGATCGTCCCCGCCGGGACCTTCACCGCCAGGTCGAAGGTCCCGTACTCCAGGTAGAACTCGCCGTTCGAAAGATACTGCCGCGTGTCCCATCCCCTCAGGTCGTCGTAGGTCGCGACCTGAGGGTACCACTGGGCGATCTGCCCCGTCGTCGAGTCGACCATCCCCATGCGCGGCACCCCCTCTCCCTCGGGGATCGTGAAGTGCCACTCGATCTCGAAGCGGGCTGTCCCGCCGGGGGCGATTGGCGAGGGCATCCGGACCATCATGACCG
>JBOHRW010000151.1:0-5750 GCA_050732935.1 Gemmatimonadota bacterium | reverse complement strand
CTCGAAGGGATCGGCGCCAGCCTGATAGAGGACGAGGTCGGGGCCGAACCGGTCCAGGATCTGCTCCACGGCCGGCCCCAGCAGGCCCAGGTAGAGCTCGTCGGTGACGTATGGAGATCCGGGCCGGCTCCGGTCGTACGAGAGGAGCCCGATGTCGCGGTCGCTCCGTTCCTTGACCGGATAGTTGTCCTCCTGGTGGATCGAGAACGTGAACACGGACGGGTCGTCCGCGAAGATCGCCGCGGTCCCGTTACCCTGATGGACGTCCACGTCGATCACGGCCACACGCTCGACCGCGGCTTCGGCGAGTAGCGTGCGTGCCGCGACCGCCAGGTCGTTGAGGTAGCAGAACCCCTCGGCGTGGTCGGCGAAAGCGTGATGGAAGCCGCCCCCCAGGTGAGCCGCCCAGCCGGCCTCGAGGGCGCGCCGGGCGGCCAGCGTGGTGCCGCCGCAGGAGAGCTCGAACCAGCGCACGATCTCGGCGGAGATCGGTAGCTCGCTGCGCCACGTGCGCGGGGTCCAGCGCAAGGCCGCGAGGTCATCCAGGTACTCGGACGCATGGACGCGGATAAGCTCCTCCCTGGACGACGGCTCGGGCTCCAACACTTCGCGCAGCCCCTCGGAGCGTAGACGCTCGAGCACGCCACGGTACTTTTCGGTCGGGAAGACGTGGGGCCCGATATCGGCCTCGTAGGCGGGCGAGTAGACGACGCGGGCGTCGAGCGGAGAGCCGGTGGGCATCCGATGCGAGTCTAGCGGGGGCCTTGTGGCGCGCAAGCGGCCGGAACCCACTCTCGGGTGACCGGGGTACGGAGACCTGGTGACGAACCTTCCGGCCGCCGCCGTTCTCACGGCAACCCCGGCCACTGCCCGGGCGGCGTGCTTTGCCGCCCTCCTCGCGGCGTCGTCGGGAGCCCTGTACGGACAGGCGGCTCCCTCCGAACGGACCCAAGAGCGCGCGGAGATGGTGCGCCGGCAGATCGCCGATCGCGGGATCGAGGACCAGGAGGTCTTGGGCGCCATGCTGGCCGTACCGCGGCATCTTTTCGTCCCCGAGATCCACCGCGACCGGGCGTACGGGGATCACCCACTTCCCATCGGCCACGGCCAGACGATCAGCCAGCCGTACATCGTGGCCTTCATGACCGAGATGCTCGAGCTCGAGCCCGATGACAAGGTGCTCGAGGTGGGGACCGGCTCCGGCTATCAGGCGGTGGTGGCGAGCATGCTGGTGGACTCGGTCTTCACGATCGAGATCGTCCCCGAGCTGGCCGCGAGCGCGGCCGAGCGGTTGGAGGAACGGGGCTACCGCGATGTCGAAGTGCGCAACGCGGACGGGTATTACGGCTGGGAGGAGCATGCCCCTTTCGACGCGATCTTCGTCACCGCCGCGGCCGGGCACATTCCCCCGCCCCTGGTCCAGCAGCTCGTGCCGGGCGGCCGGATGGCAATCCCGGTCGGCGGGCCGTTCCAGGTCCAGAACCTGGTGCTCGTGGAAAAGGCGGCCGATGGATCAGTCACCACCCGCAGCGTGCTGCCGGTCCAGTTCGTGCCGCTGACGGGCGAGCACTGAGCCGAGCCCCGTCGATGATGGGGGCCGGCGCAAGCCAGCGCCGCGCGCCCGGTGGCGCGGCGCTGCTCGCCTCGCTCGCGCTTCTCTCGGCGGCCGTCCTCGCTTACGAAGTCACGCTCGTCCACGTCTTCTCCATCATCCACTGGAGCCACTTCGCCGCGCTGGTGATCGGGCTGGCCCTGCTCGGCTTCGGGGCCAGCGGCAGCGTGGTGACGGTCGCACGGCGTCGGCGGCTCGCCGGGCGGGAACGATCCGCCTATGTGATCGCCGTCGCGCTGGCCGCGCTGACCTTCGGTCCAGCCTACCGTCTTGCCGCGACGATCCCGTTCGACGCCTTCGAGCTGATCGCCGTGCCGCGGCAGTTCCTGTACCTGGGCGTGACCTGGATCGTGCTGGGGGTGCCGTTCTTCTTCGCCGGAGCGGCCGTCGCACTCTCCTTCCTGATCGCCCCGGAACGGATCGGAAGGGTCTACGCCGCCAACCTCGCGGGCTCGGGGGCCGGCAGCCTGCTCGGGCTGGCGCTCGTCGCGTGGCTGCCCGCTGCGCGGCTCCCGGCCGCGGTCGGGATCGTCGCCGGGATCAGCCTGCTGCCGATCCTCGCCTGGCACGGATCCAGGCTCGCCCGCTGGGTCCTCGTGCCCGCGGTCATGGCAGGCACGCTCGCGTTTCTGCCGCCGCCACCCGTCCCGATGTCGTCGTACAAGGAGGAGAGCCTCGCGCTCGAGCTCCCGGAGGCCCGGGTGACCGCGCGGCGTGCAGGACCGCTGGGGCGCCTGGACGTCGTGGCCGCACCCGCCCTGCGCTATCTCCCGGGGACGAGCCTCGCTCTGGATCGGCCTGTGCCGCCTCGGCCGGTCCTCTATCTGAACGGCGAGCCCCTCGGACCGCGCACGCTGGCGGCCGATACGGCGCTCCTCCGCCAGACCACGGGAGGGTCCGCCTTCGCGATCGGTGGCGACCCCGCGTCGAACGTCCTGGTCCTCGGCCTGGGTGGCGGCTCCGCGATCCACCTGGCGCGGGCTTCCGGCGCCGACACCATCACGGTGGTCGACCACGATCGGCGGATCGATCCGCTGCTGGCACCCGAGACTCTCGGCCCGGAGGTCCACCGGGTTGCGATGAGTGCTCGCGCCTTTCTGCACGCGACGGATCGGCGATACGACCGGATCCTGGTCGCTGAGATGGGCTCGCTCCACGGAGCGGCCGGGGGCATGGCGGCGGCCGGCGCGTCCTATCTTTTCACCGTGCAGGGGATGGCGGATCTGTGGGAAGCCCTCGATCCCGACGGCATCCTGGCGATCACCCGGTGGGCCATCCAGCCGCCACGGGAGATCCCGCGCCTCCTGGCGACCGTGCGGACCGTGCTGGACGGCGAGGGAGTCGCCGCCGGTCCACGGGTTGCACTCCTCAGAAGCTGGGGGGCAGTGACCCTCCTGGTGAGCCGACGGCCGTTCGCTCCCGCGGAGGTCGCCCGTCTCCGCGGCTGGGCCGAAGCGCGCTCCTTCGACATCGCCTGGACGCCGGGGGTTCCGGAGGCGGCCGCCAACCGCTTCAACATCCTGGAACCCGACTGGTACCGGGCCGCCGCCGAGGGACTTCTGGGGCCGAGACCCGGACGGTTCCTCCAGCAATATCCGTTCGAGGTCGATCCGGTGACCGACGAGGCGCCGTTCTACTTCCACTTCCTGCCGCTCGACCGGCTGCTCGAGCTGTGGCGGACGGGAGGCCGACTTGCGCTTCCGTACTTCGAGTGGGGGCTGGTCGCGCAGGTCCTGATCCTCGTCCAGGCGATCCCGATCGCGGCGGCCCTGATCCTCTTGCCGCTCCTCTTCCTGCCGCGGAATGGCGGCCTGCCCTCGCCCCGCACCCCGCTACCCGGACGGCCAGGCGAGGGCGGGGGCTCCCTGTTTCTCTACTTCGCCCTCCTCGGACTCGCGTTCATGCTGCTCGAGGTTTCGTCCATCCAGCGACTCGTCCTCTTCCTGGCCGATCCGGTCTACGCGACCGCCGTGGTTCTGGCCGCCTTCCTCGTATTCGCCGGCCTCGGGAGCCTTGTGTCGCACCGCCTCGCGAACACCAGCCGGCCCCTCTCGCCATGGTTCCCCTTCCTCGCGATCGCCGTCCTCGCCCCGCTTACCTATGTGGGTGGATTGGCGCTGTGGGAGATGTTCGCCGCCACCCCGCTCCCGATGCGAATGGCGCTGGCGCTCGGGCTGCTCGCTCCGGTCGCATTCCTCATGGGGATGCCGTTCCCCCTCGGCCTCCAGCGGGTCGCCGATCGCCGTCCGGACTGGATCCCGTGGTGCTGGGGCGTCAACGGGTTCCTGTCGGTGATCGGCGCCGCGGCCGCGCCGCTCGTCGCCTTGGGGGCAGGCTTCAGGGGCGTGGTCCTGATCGCCGGGGGACTCTACCTCCTGGCGGGGTGGGTCTTCCAACGGCTGTGACGGGCTTCGCGATGAGGGTATGCAGGTTTGGAGGCCGAATTCAGAACCCAGCGACCCGCAGCCCCGATGCCCGCGACGCGGTCGCCAGCGCCCCATCATGAGTAGCCATGACGATCTCCTCCCTACGGACTTGCTGCCACAGGAGCGCGGTCGACAGGTGGATCGCGTCCAGCGTTCCGAGTGGAGTCGGAAAAGGTTGGGAGGCTCTCCTCAGAACCGGCATCGTGGGCTCGATGACTTCCATCTCCTCGACGAGCCGGAACACCGCCTCTCGGCGTTCGGCGAGCTGTTCCGGAGAAACCTCTCCGCCCAGTCTCAGTCGATCCAACGTCCTGAGCGACTCGACCTCGACCAGCGCGCTGGCCACACCCAGACGTATCGACTTCCATTCGACCAGCGCCCCAGGTTGGCCGAGCACAATGCGCAGAAGCACCGAAGAGTCGACGTAAGCGTTCAACGACGACGGTCAGCGATGGCTCTGGCGTTCTTCTTCGAGGACATCCAGGATATCGACCGGGAGATCCAGCGGCGGCGGAAGAGGGACGTCGCCAAGGGTCGGGACCCTGTTCAGTGGCTCTCGAGAGCTCAGGGGTTCGGTGCGCTCATAGGGGATCAATCGCGCAATGGGGTGGTCCCGGTGGAGCACGGTAATGGAATGGCCTCGACGGACGCGCCGCAGATACTCGCTCAGCTTCGCCTTCAGTTCGGCAACTTGCACGGTCGACATGGTCATAAGATAGTCACTAGTAGTCTGCAAGGCCAACCGAGGTCTGCTCCCCGCCGCTTGCGGTGGGCTATTGCGTAGAAGTGCACGACCTGGCGGCCAGCAAGCTGTCGCATTTCGCGAGAAGGACCGGGCTTTCGTACGTGTCCTGCTCGTAGAGAACCTCGTGAAGGCGGACACCATCAATCGAATCCGGAAACTCCCTTGCCCACCAAACTAGAGGGAGAGGCTCACGCAATGGGTGGAGGCACCCGCGATGATCTCCGGAGCTAACCTCCCCGATCGACTTCGATTCGATAGGCGACGATCGAAGGCACGTTGAACTCGTCGGTCTCGACACCGAATAGCACGTCATCCCGCACCGCCATCCCCTCGAAGCCGGCCGGCATCGTGAACGTGGCGGCCCTTGCGCCGTCGGGCTCGTAGATCGCCCACTCGTTCGGAGTTTCGGGCCGGGGGGTGAGGTCGATCCAGATCCGCCCCCGCTTGTCGACGAGAAAGCGGTCGAACACGGGCCAGGTCTCTGGCACCGCGGCCCGGAGGGCGTCGACGAACCCGCGAATGATCTCCGGCGACATGTCGGCCTCCTGCTGCTCAGTCACCGCGTGCTCGACGTCCGACTCGGTGATCGGCACCGGTTCGTGCGGATCCTGAAAACCTCCTACCCTTGTGCCCTCCAGGTCGTAGATCCCCACCGCGAGGGAGTCGGTCCGGCCGTAATAGACCCTCCCGTCGGTCAGGTGGATCGCGACCGAGCGGCCGAAGGGATTCCTCGAGATCGCGACGAACTGGTCTCCCCTGACGACCAACCCCTCCGGGCCAGGATACGTGAGCAGCGTGTCCTGGATCGATCCGTCTTCGGACACGAGCGCGACCAACCCCTCCGGCTCGTCCTGTCCAGGATCGGATGAGCGAAACGTCGCAAAGGATGCCAGATACGATTCCCCGCCGACGACGGGCATCACATCCCTAGCGAACCCCCTGGACAACCCTTCGAGCGTATGCTGAC
>JBOHRW010000150.1:0-84298 GCA_050732935.1 Gemmatimonadota bacterium | reverse complement strand
CCTCGGCCGCGGGCGGGCGCCGGCCGTCGGCGCCGCCCTGCTGGTCGCCCTGGCGCTCCTTGCCGGCGGCGTCGCCGCCGTGGCCCGGCAGATCCCGCGGACGCAGGTCTACCTGACCGGGGACCGCCTCGGCGGCTACCCCTCGTTCTGGCAGGACTACTTCGACGCGTCGCGGTGGATCGGCGCCAACGCCCCCGACGCGGTCGTTCTCGCGCGGAAACCCACTCTCGTCTGGTACTGGAGCGGCCGTCCCACGGTCGTCTACCCGAGGCGCGCCGATCCCGAGGCGACCTGGCGCTTCATCCAGGAGACCGGCGTGACCCACTTCCTGTTCGAAGGATCGACCGAGGAGGAGCTCGCGCCCACTCTCGCACCGAGACGCGATCAGCTCGAGCTGCTGTACCGCGCCCCCGACGGGCAGGCCGCCGTGGTCCGCTTGCGCGACGCGCTTTGAACGTGGATAACCCTCGTCACGTTTCTGTTGTGGGGGTGTACGGCACTCGTTGAGGGAGGAGGCGGCCACGCCCGACGGGGAACCCGACCCCGCCATCGTCGTATAATGGAGCATGGGCAGGTGACGCTCCGGCCCGTCTTCTCGATGATCTGACAGGAGGTTCCAGTTTTATGCATCCCATCAGGACCAAGCTCGCCGTCCTGGCCGTCGGCCTGACCTGTCTGGCGCTGGGCGTGCTGTTCGCGAGCGCCGTTGACCGCAGCTCCGGCACCCTGGCCAGCGCTCAGACGAGCGCGACGGTGCCCACCACCGAAAGGTCGCTGCGAGAGACGCAGAACGCGTTCATCGACATCGCCGAGAACGTCACGCCCTCGGTCGTGTACGTGACCGGTCAGAGGCGCGTGGAAGGCAGGGACATGGAGTTCGATCTCGGGCCCTTCGAGGATTTCTTCCAGTTCCGGGAACAACCGCAGATCCAGCCACGACCCGACTACCGCCCGAGCGGCGGCTCAGGCGTCATCGTGCGCGAGGACGGCTACATCGTCACCAACAATCACGTCGTCGAGGGGATGGAAGGTCTCAAGGTCACGTTGAACGACCGGCGCGAGTTCGCGGCCACGGTGGTCGGGCGCGATCCGTCCACCGATCTGGCGGTCCTGAAGATCGAAGCCAGCGACCTGCCCGCCGCGGACCTCGCCGCTCCCGGCGACATCCAGGTCGGCCAGTGGGTGCTGGCGCTCGGAAACCCGCTGGGGCTCCAGTTCACGATGACGGCCGGCATCGTCAGCGCGATCGGCCGGGGGAACCTCGGGATCATACAACGGAACGACAATCCGTACGCGATCGAGGACTTCATCCAGACCGACGCGGCCATCAACCCGGGCAACTCGGGCGGCCCGCTCGTCAACATCGATGGTGAGGTGGTGGGGCTGAACACCGCCATCGCCTCGCGGACGGGAGGCTACCAGGGCTACGGCTTCGCCATCCCGGTCAAGATCGTCCACGAAGTGGTCGGCGACCTCATCGAGACCGGCGAGGTCCGGCGCGCCGTTCTGGGCGTCTCCATCCAGCCGGTGACGCCGACCGATCGCCAGGCGCTCGAGCTTCCGTCCGGGGCCGGCGTCCTCATCGCCGACTTCGACCCGCGCCTGGCGAAGAACCCGGCGCGCGAGGCGGGCATCCGACCGCTCGACGTCGTGCTCGAGGTCGAGGGCCGCACGGTGTCCACGCCGAGCGAGCTCCAGCAGGCGATCGCCTTCCACGAGCCCGGCGACGAGGTCGAGCTCACGGTATGGCGCGAGGGCGAGGAACGGCAGTTCGACGTCACGCTCGGCGAGCGTCCGCCGCTGTCCGAGCAGGAGATGCTTGCCGGCCGCGAGCCCACGTCACGCGAGGCCGCGCTGGGCATGGAGGTCCAGGATCTCGCCGATCAGGGTCGTAGCGCCCTCGCCCGGAGGACGGGCGTGGACGTGACCGCGATCCCCGCCGGCGTCGTGGTGGCGTCGGTCGACCCGCTGGGCCCGGCCGCCGACGCCGGGATCCCGGAGGGCGCGATCATCACGCGAATCGGCGAGCAACCGATCGGAACGCTCGCCGATTACCGGCAGGCCGTCGAGAGCCTGGAGCCGGACTCGGCGGTGTACTTCCGCATCTACGTACCGTTCGCCGGAGCCACGGGCCAGCAGTTCCGCGCCCTTCGCGTGCCCGGGTAGGCTCGAAGACAGATCGCCGCTCCCGGCAAGGGGCGGCAGGGTGGAAGCGGGGCCGCCGATCGTCCCGCTTCCTCATTTTTGTGCGCGGGGCCATCTCTCGGCCCGGCAACGGCTTCCGCCTTGGTCCCCTCCGGACGTCCACCTTATCTTGACCCTGGCTCCCGTCCACCACGACCGATGGTCGCGGTGGAGAACAGACGCGGGGCGAGAGTGGTGGAACTGGTAGACACGCAAGCCTTAGGAGCTTGTGGCCTGATGGCCGTGGGGGTTCGAGTCCCCCCTCTCGCACCATAGCTTGCGAAGAGGAGTGGCGTGAGCGTGCAGAAGATCGAAAGCGAGACCGCGGCTCCGGCCATCCGCAGCGAGGTCGAGGAGATCGAGCGCTGGCGGCGTCGCTTGGAGGTGCACGTGCCGTCGGCACACGCCAGCCAGGTGCGTCGACGCCGGGTCCGCGAATACGCGCGCCGGTCCCGGCTCAAGGGCTTCCGTCCAGGGAAGGCCCCGGAGGCCCTCGTCGAGCGGCAGTTCGGCGAAGAGATCGAGCGCGACGTGCTCCAGGATCTCGTGCGCGAGGGCTTCGAATCGGGGATCCGGGAGACCGGGCTGGACCCCATCGGTGCGCCCCGCTTTCGGAACGTCCACTGGACGGCCGGCGGCGACCTCGAGTTCGCCGCCGAGTTCGACGTGCGGCCCGAGATCGAGCTGGGGCGGACGACCGGTTTCCGCGTCGAGGAGCGGATGCAGACGGTGGACGACACCGACGTCGAGCGCGTGATCGAGCGTTTGCGGCACGAGCGCGCCGACTGGATCCCGGTGGACCGTCCCGCCGGCGCCGGCGATCGCGTGCGCTTCGACAGCGTTCCGCTGGACGACCAGGGCCGGCCGATGGACACCGAGCGGATCGAGAACCACGTCGTCGAGCTCGGGACCGACAGCGTGCTGCCCGATTTCGAAGCCGGCCTCATGGGACGCGCGGCCGCGGAGGAGACGACGTTCCAGGTGCGCTTCCCGGATGATCATCGCAACGAGTTCCTGCGCGGTCAGGCGCGCACCTTCCACGTCCGGGTCGAGGAGGTGAGCGAGCGCTCCCTGCCCGACTTCGACGACGCGTTCGCCCGCTCCCTGGGTCCTGCGTTCGATTCCACGACGGACCTGCGCGAGCGGCTTCGCAAGAACCTCGAGGAGGAGGTTCGGGAGAGGGCGCGTCGCGACGTCAACGAGCAGCTCATCGACGAGATCATCGCCGCCAATCGGATCGACCTCCCGGAGAGCATGATCGATCAGTACCTCGGGAACCTGCTGGCGGATCGGGGTACCCGCGAAGCGGGTCGCGAGGGCGAGGAAGACGGCGAACGCGCGGCCGAGATCCGGGAGGCCCTGCGGCCGGGCGCGCTGCGGGCCCTCCAGCGGCATCATATCTTGAGCCACATCGCCGAGCGCGAGGACCTGCGCGCCGAGGACGCGGCGGTCGATGCGGCCATCGCCGAGCGGATCGATCCCGAGAAGACCTTGGTCGCCGAAGCCCGGCGCCGCCTCGCGCGATCCGGAGAGCTCGAGGACCTGCGGTTCCACCTGACCATGGAGCGCGTTTTCGAGTGGCTGCGCGAGCGCTCCGAGATTACATCCCTTGAAGCCCGGAACGCGGAAAGCGAGTAAGTTGATGGTCAAGGAGAGGCGGATATGCCACTGATTCCCATCGTCGTCGAGCGCACTGGAAGGGGAGAGCGGTCCTACGACATCTACTCTCGCCTGCTGAAGGACCGGATCGTCTTCCTGGGGACGCCGATCACCGACGAGATCGCGAACCTGGTGATCGCGCAGCTCCTCTTCCTGCAGGCGGAGGCGCCGGACAAGGACGTGAACCTCTACATCAACAGTCCCGGCGGGGTGGCCTCGGCTGCCCTGGCCATCTATGACACCATGCAGTACCTGGAGAACGACGTCTCCACGATGTGCATGGGGATGGCGGCGTCAGCGGGAGCGCTCCTGCTGGCGGCGGGAACGACCGGCAAGCGCTTCGCGCTGCCACATTCCCGGGTCATGATCCATCAGCCGCTGGGCGGAGCCCAGGGGCAGGCCACCGACATCGAGATCCAGGCTCGCGAGATCCTGCACCTCAAGGAGAAGCAGATCGAGATCCTCGCCCGGCACACGAACCGGACGACGGAGCGCCTGCGGCAGGACATGGAGCGCAACTTCTGGATGAGCTCCGAGGAAGCGCGAGACTATGGCATGGTTGATGCTGTTTTGATCCCCCGGCCCCCCGGCGACGACGGCCGCCCGGCGGAGGACGGTAAGGGGAAGGCCGAGGTCGTCGAGGCGAGCGCGGGGGAGGACGAGGACTAGGCGGGGATGGCGAGTGGATACGACAACCGCGGTGGCTCCGGACGTGACGAGCTGCGCTGCTCCTTCTGCGGGAAGAGCAAGGAGCACGTCCAGAAGTTCATCTCCGGACCCTCGGTCTACATCTGCAACGAGTGCATCAAGCTCTGTAACGAGATCCTCCAGGAGGAGGCCCTGCAGGGCCAGGCGGCACCGCTCCAGGAGTTGCCGTCGCCGCACAACATCAAAGAGCACCTCGACCAGTACGTGATCGGTCAGGAGCGCGCGAAGAAAAGCCTTGCGGTCGCGGTCTACAATCATTACAAGCGCATCAACACGCGTCCTGATGACGACGTCGAGATCGAGAAGTCGAACATCCTCCTGATCGGGCCCACCGGCGTGGGCAAGACGCTGCTTGCCCAGACCCTCGCGCGGTTCCTGCAAGTGCCCTTTACGATTGCCGACGCCACCACGCTGACCGAGGCGGGCTACGTCGGAGAAGATGTCGAAAACATCATCGTGCGCCTGCTGCAGGCGGCGAACTACAACGTCGCCGAAGCCGAGCGCGGCATCATCTACATCGACGAGCTCGACAAGATCGCCCGCAAGAGCGAGAACCCGTCCATCACGCGGGACGTATCGGGAGAGGGCGTGCAGCAGGCGCTGCTCAAGATCCTCGAGGGCACGGTGGCCTCGGTTCCCCCTCAGGGGGGCCGCAAGCATCCGCAGCAGGAGTACATCCAGGTCGACACCCGCAACATCCTGTTCGTCTGCGGGGGCGCCTTCGACGGCCTGGAGAAGATCGTCCAGCGCCGGACCGACGCGCAGGTGATCGGCTTCAGCCGCCAGCGTCACCGCGTCCCGAGCATGGAGCGAATCCGGGAGCTGCTGGCCAAGGTCGAGCCCGAGGATCTCATCCACTACGGGCTGATCCCCGAGCTCGTGGGGCGGCTTCCGGTCGTCGCCAGCCTCGACCCGCTGGACGTCGACACGCTGGTCGAGATCCTCGTCCGGCCGCGCAACGCGCTGCTCAAGCAGTATCGGCGCCTGTTCGAGCTGGAGGAGGTCACGCTCACCTTCCAGGCCGAGGCGATCCGGGCCATCGCCGAGCGGTCGGCCGAGCGCAAGACCGGTGCCCGCGGCCTGCGAGCGGTTGTGGAGGAGACCATGCTGGAGGTGATGTTCGACATCCCCTCGCGGTCGGACATCGAAGAGGTGGTGATCACGCGCGAGACCGTCCTCGAGCGCAAGCCTCCCATCTTCGTCCTCAAGCGCTCCACCGCCCGGCGGCCGGAGTCGGCTACGCAGGCCCGAGAGGCCTGACCCTCCCCGTCGAGCAGGTCCGGCTCGCGCTGACGACCACCGCCCCGCGCGAGCGCCCCAGCCCCGAGCTCTCCGAGATCGCCTTCGCCGGGCGCTCCAACGTCGGGAAGTCTTCGCTGCTGAACACGCTCCTGCGCCGCAGGAACTTCGCGCGGACGAGCCGCACGCCGGGGCGGACCCGCGCCATCCACTACTATCGGGTGGGGGATCGCTGTTACTTCGTCGACCTCCCCGGCTACGGGTACGCGGCCGTTCCGGAGATGGTCAAGCGAGGCTGGTCTCCGATGATCGAGGAGTATCTGGAGGACAGCCCGCGGCTGGTCGGGGTCCTGTCCCTCGTCGATGGCCGGCGGGCGCCGACGTCTCTCGATCGGCGGTTGATCGCCTGGCTCGCCGAGCGCGGGCTGCCCGCGCTCGTCGTCCTCACCAAGGCCGACAAGGTTCCACGGGCACGACGTCGGGCGCAGCTCGACGAGACCGCCGGGAGTCTTGGCCTCGATCCGGATCAGGTGCTATGGTTCTCGGCGCGCACGGGCGAGGGCCGCGACGCGGTTCTCGGCGCGGCCGAAGATCTCCTGGAGGGCACGCAGGGATGAGTTCTCGAATCTGGATCGGGATGGCGCTCGGATCGGTGGCCTGCGCGGTTCCGGCGCAGGAAACGCCGCCCGCCGGGGACATCGCCGACAACGACTCGGTCGCGGAGATCGCCGTGGCGCCGGTCACCGAGACGCGCTCGGCCGGCACGCTCAGCTGGGAAGAGCTGAGCATCCGCATGGTCGGGCGGGAGACCAGCGCCGGGCTCCGGATCGACGTCACCACGCTCGAGGATTACATGCTCGACGTCGCCGCCCCGGACATCCGGACCTACCTCCTCGACCTGAAGCGGCGCGCCCGGGAGCAGAGCGGGATCTCCGAGCGCGCCATCCGGGAGATGAAATCGTTCCTGGTCGGCTTCACGGGATTCGAGAAGGAAGTCGACTACGACCCGACCCTCCTTTACATCCGCAGCGAGGCCTCGACCTTCCATCCGTTCCACATCATCCCCGTGAGCCGTGGCTTCGAGCGCCGCGTCGTGGGCCTCTACCAGACCGTCTACGCGGTCTACCTGTTCGACCCGGCGATGGACCTGAACGCCACCCTCGACTTCCGCTACGCCGAGCTCTCCTCCGGTTCGGCCTGGCGCTCGCTGGTGAATCGCGTCAATCGCGCGCAGGCGCGCGGCGAGCGGGATACCGGACGCTAGAGACCGTACTCCTTGATCTTCCGATACAGCGTGCGCTCCCCGATCCCCAGGATCTCGGCCGCGCGGCGACGGTTGCCGTCCACCGACTCCAGGGTGCGGGCGATCGCCATCCGCTCGAGATCGTCGAGCGACATCCCGATCCGGAAACGAGTCTCCTCTTCCGCATCGGGTTCCTCGACCCTGTGGGTCGCGGCCGTCTCGGTATCCAGCTGACGCACAACCCCGGCTTCGCCTTCCACCTCGACCGCCCTCACCCACGAGACCTCGCGGCCGACGTTCTCGACCAGCGATCGCAGCTCGGCGTGGCCCCGCCTCAGGTCGTCCAACTCGCCCTTGAGGTCGCGATACATGTAGCCTAATAGCGTCTCGATTCGCTGCCCGCCTGCCCCTTCCCCGGCTCCGGTCTCACCCAGGGCGACGGGGAGCAGCCGTTCCGGTTTGGCCCGCTCGTAGATCTCTTCGGGGATGTCCCGCGGACGGATCTTCGTCCCTGGCGTCAGGACCAGCATGCTCTCGACCAGATTGCGGAGCTCGCGGACGTTGCCGGGCCAGTCGTAGTTCTGAAGGATGGCCATCGCTTCGTCCGTGATTCCCACGAACCGCCGGTCGTTCTCGCGGCAGAACCGCTGCACGAAGTGGTGGATGAGAAGCGGGATGTCCTCGCGCCGCTCGCGGAGCGGCGGCACGCGGACCGCGAGGACGTTGAGCCGATAGTAGAGATCCCGGCGGAACTCCCCGGCTTCCACGGCCGCGGCGAGATCCTTGTTGGTCGCGGCGATCACGCGCACGTCGACGCGGATCGGCGCGGATCCGCCCACCCTCATGAACTCGCGTTCCTCGATCGCGCGCAGGAGCCTGACCTGCGTCGATGGCGCCATCTCCCCCACCTCGTCGAGGAAAAGGGTGCCCCGGTCGGCGATCTCGAAACGGCCCTTCCGGAGGCTGGCGGCCCCCGTGAAGGCCCCCTTCTCGTGACCGAAGAGCTCCGACTCCAGCAAGCTCTCGGTGAGGGCCGCACAGTTCACCGGGATGAACGGGCGCTCGGCCCGCGGCGACAGGTCGTGGATCGCGCGAGCGATCAGCTCCTTCCCGGTGCCGCTGTCGCCCTCGATCAGCACCGTGCTGCTCACGGGCGCGAACTGAGCGACGCGCTCGAGGACCACCTTGATCGCCTCGGAGCGCCCCACGATGTGGGTCCGCCCGACCAGGCGCTCGCGGGCGAGCAGGCGCCTCGCGATCATCGTCAACTCATCCGCGTCGAACGGCTTGCCGAGGAGCTCGTCGATGCCGAGCCGCCGATAGCGCTCGGACCATTCGGGCTCCGCGCGATCGACGAGCCCCAGAATGGCGACCGGGGCCGAGGCCTCCGCCACCCCCCTCAGGAAATCCGTCGTCGTCGGCTCCGACAGGCCACCGGTCAGAACGATGAGCGCCTCGCTCTCGGCACCCACGGCGCGCTCCTTCATCTCCTTCAACGAATCGAGGATCTCGACGTCGAGCCCGGAGCCCGCCAGGATGCGCTCGGCCTGAACCGCGTACTCCGGGTCGTAGCGACTGACGAGGACCCGTCCATCCGGCCGCTGCACGGCGGTCATCCGTGGTCCACCGCCCGGTGCTCGTCCGGGGTCGGCGTCCCACCGGCGACCAGGCTCACCGCGTGGTCGAGGACAGGAGCCAGCACGTCGAAGGTCTGCGAGACGGCGCGGGGGCTTCCCGGCAGGTTGATGATCAGCGTCCGGCCCCGGATCGCGGCCGTGGCCCGCGAAAGCATCGCGTGCGGCGTGCGCTCGATCGAGAACGAGCGCAGAGCCTCGGCGATCCCTGGGACCTCACGTTCCGCGATCCGCCGCGTGCCGTCCGGGGTCACGTCGCGCGGACCGAGGCCGGTGCCACCCGTGGTGAGGACCAGCGCGATCCCGCCTTGATCGGCCAATCGGGTCAGGACCCCGGCGATCGCGTCGGCGTCGTCGGACGTCACCTCGGTCGCGGCGACGATCCAGCCCGCGTCAATCAGGAGCTGAGCGAGCCGCGGTCCCGACTGGTCTTGGGCGGTTCCCGCGGCGACCCGGTCGCTTACCGTGACCACGGCCGCACGCCGGGGGTGGTGTGCCATTTCGGCAGTCATCGGTCGGAAGATACCGACCCGGGGGTCGGGGGCCAGCCCCTCGGCTGGCGAGTCCCGATGATGACCTGGGTGGTCCAGGGTCCTGATTCAGAGGTTCGTTCTGGCACCCGGAGCGCCGAAGCGCCCCGTGGGGGCGAGGCGCGACGAGGAGTGACTCAGCGCGCCCAGAGACCCCGCTCGGTCTCCCGGGCGGCGGCCTCGGCCTCACGCAGCTCGGTCAGGTACCTCTGGTTGGTCTCGTCGGGCTTGAGGAAGGCGTAGCCCTGGCGGATCATCATCTCGTTCACCATCTGCCCGTCAGGCAGGAATACATAGCCCATGACACGCCCCTGCTTATCCTGGCGGCGACGATCGGTTTCGATGCGGAAGCGCTCACCGGCCGGCAGCAGGCCAGCCAGCGCGCCACGGGCAAGGTCGCCGAACGGCCCGTCCTCGGGCGCGTTCACCAGCAGCAGGCGCACCTTGATCCCGCTGCGACAGTTGAACGAGTCGCCGTCGATCACGAAGGCGACCGTGCACGAGAACGTCTCGGTGTCGGGATTCCCCTGGGCGAATCCCTTGCCGGCAGCGAGGCCCGAGGCGACCGCCAGGAGAAAGCTGGCGACGACGAACTGGCGGACTCGTCCGAGCGGCGCCACCGGCGCGCGGGCGCTCACAGACGAACGATGCGCCGGCCGGTCAATCGCGACCACATGTGAGCCAGAAGCCCCCATCCGAAGGCCAGTCCGCTGTAGAGGTAATGGAGCCAGTGCAGGGGAATGGCGCGGACGGCGAAACCCACTCCCTGCCGCTCGGCGAGAAAGCGGTAGAAGTCGAGGTTGACCGCGAACAGCGTGACGACGGCGGCCGCCGCGCCCCCGAGAAGGAGCGGGGCGAACGGCGAGAGCAGGAGGAGGGCGAAGAGCGTCCATGCAAGCGCCACACCGATCCGGTGACGCCATCCCAGGTTGAGATCGGTCTCCAGAAAGCCGCGAGAAAGCATGAGGCGCGTCCATGGAACCCCTCGATCGAGAACATCGGTACGAATCAGACCCGCGAGCGTCCATCGCTTGAGATGCTTGACCTGCATCGCCGGGCACAGCCGGACCGTGAACCCGCGCTCGCGCAGCCGGTAGCCCAGCTCGATGTCTTCTATGCTCGGTCGCGGGAATAGTTCCCCGTCGAACCCCCCGACCTCCTGGAACACCGAACGCCTGACGGCGCCGCACCCGGCCCAGAACGTCCGCGCCTCCGACCGGCCTTGCTGATGGACGTAATGGTGCTGCAGGTTCTTGAACACCGTCACCATGCCGTCCGCCGCGGGCGCGTCGTCGTAGCTCCCGAAGACGGCGTCCGGCGGCGGCGAGGTCCGGAAGGCGGCCGCCGCCCGACCGAGGGTGTCGGCGTGGACCTCGCAGTCGGCGTCGAGGAAGAGGACGATCTCCCCCCGGGCGTGGACCACGCCCTGGTTCCGTGACGCTCCTGGGCCGCGGCGTCCGGCACTCCGCACGACCCGTGCCCCGTAGGTAGCGGCGAGCCCGGGCGAGCCGTCCATCGAACCGTCGTCCACGACGATGAGCTCGTAATCGCGGAACTCGCTGCCGGCCAGCGCCGCCAGACAGCGCTCGAAGTCGGTCCCGCCGTTCAGAACCGGCACGACGACCGAGACGAGTGGCACCGACGAACTCAGGACCGGAGGGCGATCCGATTGTATATCCACGCCAGCGAACCCCCGGCCAACGCCCCGGTCAGCGCACCATAGACGAGGCCGACGACGGCACCCGGCCAGGTGACCGAGTAGCCCGGAAAATAGTGGGCCAGGAGCCCCAGCGTCCGCCCCACGTTGGGGCCGCCGAGGATCAGGAGCCAGGCGGTCGCCAGGAACAGCACGAATCCCCCCAGCATGCCGAACACGATGGCCATGATCCCCACCCGGAGGCGGGCGATCGCGGCCCGGATCGCCAGCGCTTCGCGCTCCTCCGCGGGCCGGCGACGAAGGCTCAATCGGACTCCAGCGGGTAGAGCGACAGCGCCTCGAGCTCGCGCTCGAGCAAGGTTTTCTGCCACCCGACGAAGAGGTTGATGAGGCCCGCCAGCAGGGCGCCGAACAGAAACCCCGCCGCGACCGTCTCGATCAGCCCGATGACGGCTCCGCTCCACGTGACCCGGTACCCGTAGAGGTAATGGCCCAGCAGAGAGAGAGGCAGACCCGCCGACCCACCCCGGACCAGATCCGTAGCGGTCAGGAGGAAGAGCCCGACACCCAGCACCACCCCGACCGAGGCCCCGAGGGCGAGCGGGTCGTAGCGGGCGAAGGCGGCGCCGAGCAGGTCCTCCAGCGTCGGCAGGGAGGCGGTCTCCGGGACCGCCCGGCCGCCCCCGCCGTCGTCCTCACGACGGGTCTCCTCGTGGTACTCGGGTTCCACGTTGACGTCCCACACGTCGTTGCGCTCACCCGCGAGGTTGCGGGCGGCCAGCATCCCCGTCAGCATGGAATGGTCCTGGTTGTTGTAGCGATGCTGGCCGTTGCGTCCGACGGTATGCAGGTTGGAGATTCCACCCAGCCAGTCGCGAATGGTGGCCACGGCGCCGGCATAGTCGGAGTCGTAGAGGGGATAGGCCTTGGGCATCCGCACCACCGTGCCTTCACGAACCTCGCTCTGGCGGATCAGTCCCAGCCGCTCCACCTCCAGGGCACCCAGAGCGACGAGCTCGTCGTCGGGCTTCGACCACAGATCGTCCCCCTCATGCACGAAGTACTCGAGCCCGAGCGAGGTCGTGGACGGGTCGGGGATCATCTCGGGACTCCAGTTCTTGAAGTTCTGGATCCGACCCACGCGAACCTCCGGGGAATGGACGTAGATCCAGTTGTCGGGGAAGACGTCGCCGCGCTCGACGATCAGGACCACGGTCAGGAAGTCCCGGTAGCGGAGGCGATCGGCGGCCTCGAGCACGTGGTCGGGCGGCGCGGGGTCGAGGGCGTCTACGAGGGCGCCCAGGGGCATCGAGGAGATCGCGCCGTTCACCTCGATCTCCACCTCACGACCCGTTCGCCGGAACACCGCTGTCTTCACCCGGCCCCCGGCGTGCCGAAGACGGACGACCTCGGCGCCCAGGGCGATGTCCACCCCGCGCCTCTCCAGGCGGTCGCCCATCCGCTCCCACATCATACCCGGCCCCAGGCGCGGATAGTGGAAGCGGTCGATCAATGTCGTGACGAGCCGGCCGTCGTTCCTGGCGCGGGTTCCGACCACGGCGCTCAGGATGGCGGTCCTCAGATCGAGGTTCCTGATTCGCTGGGCGGCCCAGTCCGCACCGATCTCGCTGCACGGCACGCCCCACACCTTCTCCGTGTAGGTGCGGAAGAAGATCTCGAACAGGCGTCGACCGAACCGGTTGACCACCCATTGCTCGAAGGTGCGCTCCTCGGTCTCTGGAAACACCCGCGCCCGCGCGTAGCTCGCCAGGACGCGGATCGTCTCCACCGGCCCCAGGCCGCTCAGCGCGTTCAGCGGCCTCAGCGGGTAATCGAAGAAGCGATCCCGATAGAAGATCCGCGAAAGCCGGGGGCGGATGAGCAGGTCGTCCCCGAGGACATCCTCCCACAGGTTCTGGATGGAGCCGACCTTGGTGAAGAAGCGGTGCCCGCCGATGTCGAAGCGGTAGCCCTTGAACCGGACCGTGCGCGCCAGACCGCCGACCTGGTCATCCCGCTCACAGACGACGGCGGGAAGGCCGCGCTCGACGAGCTCGTGGGCGGCGGTCAGTCCGGCGGGGCCGGCCCCGATGACGATCGTGGGGCGCGGGCTCGACTCAGCGCTCGAGCGACCCATCCGTATAGAACGGGGTCTTCACGACCTCGGCCGGGATCCCCCGCCCGCGGACATCGATCTCGATCGAGATCCCCGGAGATGAGCGGTCGGCCGGCAGATAGCAGGTCCCGATGCCGTACCCCAGGGTGGGGCTCATCGTCCCGCTCCGCACCTCGCCGACCGTGTCGCCGTCCAGCCGAACCTCATAGCCGGGACGCGGGAAACCCCGCTCGTGGAGGCGGAAGCCGACCAGCTTGCGCGTGGGACCGCGCTCGCGGATCGCCGCCAGGGCATCCCGGCCTACGAACTCGCCCTTGTCGAGCTTCACGATCCAGCCCAGTCCGGCCTCGAAGGGGTTGGTCGATTCGTCGATGTCGTTGCCGTACAGAGCGTACTTCATCTCCAGACGCAACGTGTCGCGGGCCCCCAGGCCGCACGGTTCGAGGCCGAGATCCCGTCCGGACTCCATGAGGGCTTCCCAGACCGTCTCCGAGGCGGCCCGCTCGAAGTAGAGCTCGAAGCCGTCCTCGCCCGTGTACCCGGTCCGGCTCACGATCGCCGGGACACCGGCCACCTCGCCGTCCCGCTTCCAGTAGAACCCGATCTCCGCCGGGTCGATGTCCGCCACCGCCCTCAGGATCTCCCCGGCGCGTGGCCCCTGGAGGGCGAGGAGCGACGTCGGCTCCGATTCGTCGCGCATCTCCGCGTCCGGCACGCGGCGACGGATGTGGTCCTTGTCCTTCTCGATGTTGGCCGCGTTCACCACCATCAGGTAGCGGTCCTCCGCCACGCGATAGACCACGCAATCGTCCACGATCCCGCCGTCCTCATTCACGATCGCCGAGTATTGGGCCTGGTCGACATCGAGCGCGGCCACGTCGTTGACGGTGACCCGCTGGACGCTCTCCCCGGCGCGCGCGCCGAAGAAGGCGAACTCCCCCATGTGGCTGACGTCGAAGAGCCCGGCTCGCTCGCGCACGGCGCGATGCTCCTCGGTGATCGATTCGTACTGGACGGGCATCAGGAAGCCGGCGAAGGGGACCATCTTCGCCCCCAGCCGCTCGTGGATATCGGCGAAGCCCGTGCGCTTCAGGCCGGTCAAAGGATGTACTTTCGGAGGTCCTGATCCTCCACGATCCCCTTCAGCCTCTCGCTCACGGCCCGTGCGTCGATCCTGACGTCCCCGGACTGCACGTCCGGCACGTCGAACAGGATGTCGTCGAGAAGCCGCGTCATCACCGTATGCAGCCGCCGGGCACCGATGTTCTCCATAAGGTCGTTCACCTCCGCGGCGATGCGCGCGATCTCCCGGATGCCGTCGTCGGTGAAGGCGAGCCCGACGCCCTCCGTCTCGAGCATCGCTCGATATTGCAGGGTGAGGGCGTTCTGCGGCTCGATGAGGATCCGCTCGAAGTCCTTCGCCGTCAGGCTCCTCAGCTCCACCCGGATGGGAAACCGGCCCTGGAGCTCCGGGATCAGGTCGCTCGGCTTGGAGACGTGGAACGCCCCGGCGGCGATGAACAGGACGTGATCGGTGCGGATGAGGCCGTACTTGGTCTGGACGTTGGATCCCTCGACGATGGGCAGGAGGTCTCGCTGCACACCCTCCCGCGAGACATCCGGCCCGCCGCTCATCTTCTCGCCCGCGATCTTGTCGATCTCGTCGAGGAAGACGATACCGGAGTTCTCGGTCCGATACACGGCCTCGTTCACGACCTCGTCCATGTCGATCAGCTTGCCGAGCTCCTCCTGCAGCAGGATCCGCCGCGCCTCCGACACCGTCACCTGCCGGCGCTTCTTCCGCTTGGGAAGGATCTCCTCCAGCATCTCACCGACGTTGACGTCCATCTCCTCCAGCCCCATCGGCGAGAGGACTTCGAAGAAGGGCATTCGGCCGGACGTCGTCTCGACCTCGACCTTGCGGTCCTCCAGCTTCCCGTCCGCGAGCAGCTTGCGGAGCTTGTCTCGCGAGCGCTCGCGCTGCTGCCTCAGCCGCTCGAACGACTCCCCCGACTCGGCCTCCTGGATGGCCCCGCTGCGATCCACCAGATAGCGCCGTCCCCCACCCATTTCCTCAACCGGCCGCAGCGGGGGCAGCAGCAGATCGAGCAGGCGCTCCTCCACGTTCTCTTCGGCCCGATCGTAGACCTCGTCTTCCCACTCCTGCCGAACCATGCTCACCGAGATCTCCATCAGGTCGCGGACGATGGACTCCACGTCCCGGCCCACGTAACCCACCTCCGTGAACTTGGAGGCCTCCACTTTCACGAACGGGGCGTCCGCGAGGCGCGCCAGCCGGCGCGAGATCTCGGTCTTGCCGACACCCGTCGGTCCGATCATGATGATGTTGTTGGGGAGGATCTCGTCCCGCAGGTCCTCGGCGACCCGGAGGCGGCGCCAGCGGTTCCGAAGCGCGATGGCGACCGCCCGCTTGGCGTCATCCTGTCCCACGATGTACTTGTCGAGCTCGGCGACGATCTCGCGGGGGGTCAACGCCTCGTAGGGATCCTCCGCCGTCTCTCCGCTCGCGCTGCCGGCCGCGTCCACGGCCGGCGGGGCCTCCTGCTCCTCGATGATGGGTTCGTTCATTCGGTCTTCAGCTCCAGTATGGTTATCTCGGTGTTCGTGTATATGCAGATCTCTCCGGTGATCTCGAGCGACCGCTGCACGATCGACCGCGCGTCCAGGCCCGAGTGCGTCAGAAGCCCCCGCGCCGCCGCCAGGGCGTAGGGGCCACCCGAGCCGATCGCCAGGATGCCGTCGTCGGGCTCGATCACGTCCCCGTTGCCCGAGACCAGCAGGCTGTGCTCGCGATCGCACACGGCCAGCATGGCCTCCAGGCGCCGCAGCACCCGGTCCGATCGCCAGTCCTTCGCCAGCTCGACGGCCGCCCGTGGCAGGTTCCCGGGGTAGCGCTGCATCTTCTCCTCGAACTTCTCGAACAGGGTGAGCGCGTCGGCGGTCGACCCCGCGAAGCCGGACAGGACCGCCCCGTCGTGCATGAGTCGGACCTTGTTCGCCCGGCCCTTCATCACCGTGTCGCCGAACGTGACCTGGCCGTCGCCGCCCAGGGCGACCGCGCCGTCCCGGCGTACTCCCAGGATCGTCGTGGCATGTGGCGACACGTTCCGCATCGGTTCCTCCGCGAGGGGTTTCACCCGTGGGATGATAGCAGGTCCTCGGGAATGGCCAAGGTCGAGACGGCCGGAGACCTGTCAGGCGCGCGGGTGCGCGAGATCGTAAGCGGCCTTCAACCGCTCCCGCGAAAGATGGGTATAGAGCTGCGTCGTCGAAAGCGAGGCATGACCCAGCAGCTCCTTCACCGCCATGATGTCCGCTCCCCGGTCGAGCAGGTGGGTGGCAAAGGAGTGGCGCAGCGTGTGGGGCGAGACCCCGCTCCGCTCGGCGATCCGGGCGAGCGCGCTCGTGATCACGCGCTGGATCTGGCGCACCGACAGGGGCTGGCCGCTCCGGGCCACGAAGATGGCCTCCGGCACTCCGCCGCAGACCTGGTCCGCCTCCGCCCGCCACGCGGCGAGGGCGTTCCCCGCCTTTCCGGTCAGCGGCACGCGCCGCTCCTTGTCGCCCTTGCCGAGGACGCGCACCGTCGCGCCCCCCGCGTCCACGTCCGACCAGCCGAGCCCGGCGACCTCGCCGACCCGCAGGCCAGCGCCGTAGGTGACCTCGAGCAGCGCCGCCAGCCGGCGGGCGTAGAATCCCTCGCCCCGAGAGGCCCGCTCCAGCAGATCGACGAGCGTGTCCACGCCGAGCACCTCGGGAAGGGCTCGACCCCGGCGCGGCATGGCGATCGCCTGGGCCGGGTTGCGGTGCGTCCATCCCTCGCGGCAGGCATGCCGGAAGTATCCCCTGAGCGCGGCCAGCCGGCGGGCCACCGACCTCCGGGCGAGGCCTTCCCGGCGACCGTAGCCGAGGAACGCCCGCACGGTCGCCGCGTCGATGGCGTCCAGATCGATCCGGGTCGTCCCCAGGTGCTCGGTGCAGAACCGGAGCCACGCCTCGAGGTCGCGCCGGTAGGCCGCCACCGTGTTCGGCCGGTAGCGGCGGACCGAAGTCAGGTAGCGCAGGTAGTCCTCGATACGCGCTTCCTGCGGACGGGAGGCGCTCAAGCGACCCCCGCCAGCGCCGGTTGGCTTTGAAGGGCCCACCCCTCCAGCGTCTCCAGCGCGCGGGCGACCTGAGCCCGACGGCGCGCCCGCTTGTCGCGGATCCCCGGCTCCGGCGAGGGCAGAAGGCCGAAGTTGGCGTTCATGGGCTGGAAGCTCTTCGGATCCGCCGACCGGAGGTAGTGGTAGAGTGCGCCGATCATCGTGCCGCGGGGCGGCAGTGCCGGCTCGCGATTCTGGAGCGCGCGAACCGCGTTCCGGCCGGCCATGAGCCCGCTCATGATCGACTCCACGTAGCCCTCGACCCCGGTCAGCTGGCCGGCGAAGAAGAGCCCGGGCCAGCCCTCCCGCGGGCGCCCGAAGCCGTCGAGCGCGGTCGGGTGCTGGAGGAAAGTGTTGCGGTGGACCTGGCCGTGGCGCAGGAACTCGGCCCGCGCCAGCGCCGGCACGAGGCCGAAGACCCGCTTCTGATCCCCGTACCGCAGCCGGGTCTGGCACCCGACCATGTTGAACATCGTCCCGTCCGCGTTCTCACGGCGGAGCTGGAGAACCGCATGCGGCTGTGCGTCTGTGCGCGGATCCACGAGGCCGACCGGCTTCATGGGACCGAACCGCAGGGTGTCCCGGCCGCGGCGCGCCATCTCCTCGAT
Organism: Gemmatimonadota bacterium; assembly: GCA_050732935.1. Lineage (GTDB taxonomy): Bacteria > Gemmatimonadota > Gemmatimonadetes > JACCXV01 > JAHWKZ01 > DASRVA01. The sequence goes on along the minus strand of JBOHRW010000150.1, from coordinate 66,554 downwards.
CGGGAGGCAGCCTTCGAAGAACATCGCCCGTTCGAAGTCCTTGAGCGGATAGAGCTCGGCCTCCAGGAGCGCGTCCACGAACCGCCCGTACGTGTCGCGGTCCAGCGGGCAGTTCAGGTAGTCGGCCCCGCCCTTCCCGTACCGGGACGCCGCCCACCACTCACCCTCGACGAGCGAGTCGTGGGCGACGATCGGGCTGATGGCGTCGTAGAAGGCGAGGCTCTCGGAACCCAGGATCTCCTCGATCCGCCGAGTCAGCCCGTCCGACGTGAGGGGTCCCGTCGCGACGATCGTGACCTCGTCGGGATCGAGCGCGCTCCGCTCCTCGCGGACCACCTCGATCAGCGGCTCCGCCAGGACCGCCGCCGTCACCCCCTCGGCGAAGCGCTCGCGATCGACCCCCAGGGCCGCGCCGGCCGGGATCCGGCTCTCGTGCGCGATCTCCAGGAGCGCGCACGACAGACGCTCCAGCTCCGCCTTGAGGAGCCCGTGGGCGTTCTCCACATCGGTCGTCTTGAAGGAGTTCGAGCAGACGAGCTCGCCCAGCCGGTCGGTCCGGTGGGCGGGGGTCGCGCTGGCGGGGCGCATCTCGTACAGGGTCACCGGGACCCCCTGCCGCGCGCACTGGAGGGCGGCCTCGCTGCCGGCCAGCCCGCCGCCGATGATCGCAATCCGGCTCACGATTCCTTCGACTTCTTCCTGGAGGACTTCCTCTTCGAGGCCTTTCTCTTGGACTTCTTCTTCGACTTGCGCGACTTCCTGGAGGATCCGCGCCGGCGGCCCGGCCCGCGCGCGGCCCGCTCGGCGAGCAGCTGGACGGCGAGCTCGTGGGTCACTTCCTCGATCGCCATGTCCCTGGGCAGCGAGGCGTTCGTCTCCCCGTCGGTCGCGTAGGGACCGTAGCGGCCGTCGCGGAGCTCGATCGGGTTGCCGGTCGCAGGCGACGGGTCGAAAGTCCGGAGCGGCTCCCTGCGGGCGCCGCCCCGCGACCGGCCCCGCTTGGGCTGGGCGAGAAGCTCGATCGCCTGCTCCAGGGTGACTTCCAGCGGTGACGCGCCGGGCGCCAGGGAGCGCGTCTCCTCTCCCTGCTTCACGTACGGGCCGTAGCGCCCCGTGTGGACCTCGACCGTCTCTCCCGTCCCTGGGTCCTCGCCCAGCTTCCTCGGCAGGGAGAGGAGCCCCAGCGCCGTCTCGAGGTCGACTGTCTCCGGGTCCATGCCCTCGAGTAGCGACGCGCGCTTCGGCTTTCCCTCGTCACTCCCCTCGCCGAGCTGGACGTACGGTCCGTAGCGGCCCGTCTTCACGAAGACCGGCTCGCCCGACTCTGGATGGTGGCCGAGCGGCTGGTCGGCGAGCTCACCCTGACGGAGCAGCTCGATCGCCAGATCGAGCGACAGCTCGTCCGGCGGCAGGTCCTCCGGCAGCGAGGCGCGCCGGTCCTCTCCCTGCTGGAGGTAGGGCCCGTAGCGCCCGACCCGGACCACGACCGGCTCCCCGCCCTCGGGCGTGCCGATCGGGATCGTGCACACCGCCCGCGCGTCGACCTCGTCGACCTTGTTCTCCAGCAGTTCCTTGAGCCCGGTGTCCCCGTTCCCGAAGTAGAACCGGCGCAGGTAGTCGACGTGCCCGAGCTCGCCCCGGCTGATCGCGTCCAGCTCGTCCTCCATCCCGGCGGTGAACTCGTAGTCGACGAGCTCCGCCAGGTGACGCTCGAGAAGCCGCGTCACCGAGATCGCCACCCACGTCGGGACGAGCGCGTTCCCCTTCCTGAACACGTACTCGCGCTCCTGGATGGTCTCCAGGATCGAGGCGTACGTGCTGGGGCGACCGATCCCGCGCTGCTCGAGCGCTCGGACGAGCGACGCCTCGGTGTACCGCGCGGGCGGCTGGGTCGTGTGGCCCTTGACCTCGAGACCCAGGCAATCGAGGGTCTGGCCCTCCTGGACCGGCGGGAGGAGCGTCTCCTGGTCGGCGAGCTCGGCGTCGGGGTCGTCGCTCCCCTCGACGTACGCCCGCAGATAGCCGGGAAAGTCGATCGTCTTCCCGCGGACCTCGAAGGCCGCGCCGCCGCCCTCGATCGTGATGGTCATGCGCCGACCACGCGCGTCGGCCATCTGGCTAGCCACGGTTCGCTTCCAGACCAGCTCGAAGAGCCGGTACGGATCGTGGTCGAGCTGGCCTCGGAGCGCCTCGGGAAGCTCGAAGGGATGGCCCGCCGGGCGGATCGCCTCGTGGGCCTCCTGGGCGTTCTTGACCTTCGACTGGTAGGTCCGGGGCTCCTTCGGCAGATACCGCTCGCCGTACTCGGCCCTCACGAGCTCGCGCGCCGCCTCGATCGCGACCCCCGCCAGGTGGGTCGAGTCCGTCCGCATGTAGGTGATGTGGCCGCTTTCGTAGAGGCTCTGGGCCACCCGCATGGTGCGCCGGGCCGAGAAGCCGAGCTTGCGGTTGGCTTCCTGCTGGAGCGTGCTGGTGGTGAAGGGCGGGGCCGGCCGCGACGTGTACGGCTTCTCCTCGACCGCCGTGACGCGGAAGTCGGCCCCTCCCAGACGCTCGGCCAGCCCGGCCGCGGCCGTCTCGTCGAGCAGGAGCAGTCCCTCCCCCTGGGGTCGCCCGGTCGCGGAGTCGAAGTCCTTCCCGGTCGGCACGCGCAGGCCGTCCGCCGAGACCAACCCGGCCTCGAAAGCGTCGCCCCCCTCGGTAGCATCCTCGGAGGCGGCCTCCCGGGGCGAGAACGTGCCCAGGAGGTCGTGCCAGGTGGCGGCCACGAACTTCCGCCGCTCGCGCTCGCGCTGGACGACCAGGCGGACGGCGACGCTCTGGACCCGACCCGCCGACAGCTTGGGCGCGATCTTCCGCCACAGGAGCGGCGACACCTCGTAGCCATACAGGCGGTCCAGGATGCGGCGGGCCTCCTGGGCCCTGACCAGTCCCTCGTCGATCCCCCGCGGGCTCTCCAGCGCGCGGTCGATGGCCTCGCGCGTGATCTCGTGAAAGACGAGCCGCCGCACCGGGACGTCCGGCTTCAGCAGCTCACAGAGGTGCCAGCTGATCGCCTCCCCCTCGCGGTCCTCGTCGGTCGCCAGCCAGAGCGCCTCGGCGTTCTTCAGCAGCCCGCGCAGCCTGTTGATCTGCTTGGACTTCCCCTCAACGGTGACGTAGATGGGCTCGAACCCTTCGTCGACGTTGACGCCCAGCCGCGCCCAGGGCTCGTCCTTGAAGCGTGCCGGCACCTCCTTCGCCCCGCGCGGCAGGTCGCGGACGTGGCCGATCGACGCCTCGACGACGAACTCGGAGCCCAGGAAGCGCTCGATCGTGCGCGCCTTGGCCGGCGATTCCACGATCACCAGGTTGGGCGCGGCCTTGCGGCGGGTGGATTTGCGGGTTTTAGCGGTCATGGCGGGTAATATACGCGCCCGGGCGGGTGGTTCACGGCTGCCGTCTCGATCCCAGCTCCCCCCTCGGTCGGGACCGGTGTCGTCTCACGGTGATTTGCCTCAGCACGGCTGCGGTCATCGGCCACGGCCGTTCAGCTGGGATTGCCTCTCGTCACGAGGGATCCCGACATCGGAGACGCCGCCGGGATCGAGATTATCTGGTAGTCCACACAGCGCGTCCTTCAGGACGCGGTTACTCCCCTTCCGGCTGGTGCACTACCCCCGTCACCACGAACTCGACCGCGTTCGTGCCGGCCGCGATCGCCACGACCGCGTTCCGGCCCTCGGTCGCCTCGAAGAGCTGGTTCTGGGCTAGCCCGAACGCGTCGGTCACTGTGATCGTGGCGAGCAGCGTTCCTCCGCCGTCCGAGACCACCCACTGGACCGCCACGCCGGCCGCCGGCTGGTCGAAGGCGTCCAGCGCCTGGGCCACGAACGGGTTGGCGTCGCGGCCCCGGAAGTCGGGGCTGTCGGGGGCGTTCAGGGTGTCGATCACGGCCGTCTGGTCGCCGCCCGCGATCACCACGAGCCGGGCCGCGGGGGCGGCGGTGGCGGTGGCGGTGAACGTCACCTCGAAGGCGGTCGGATCCGCTCCCGTGCCTGACAGCGCGCGGGCGGCGACCGAATAGGCCCCGACCCGGGTCCCGAGCCGCAGGAAGGCGCGGGCGAGCCCGGCGGCGTCGGTCACGACCTGGATCTGGCCCGCGGTCGTGCCTTCGCGCGCTGAAGCTACGCCCGCCGACGGCCCCGGCGCCTGCTCGAGCGTGAACGTGACGGGATGCTCGACCACCGGCAGTCCGTCCGGGTTCAGCACCCGCACCTCGAGCGGATCGGCCAGGAAGGAGCCAGCCGGTCCGCTCTGGCCGTCGCCCCCGGTCTTTTCCAGGACAGCGGCCTCGCGCGGGTCGCTGAGCACCTGGATCTGGAACTGGAGGCCCAGGACCCCGTCGGCGGTCTCGGTCCGCGCCTCGACGATCGCGGTCCCGGCCGTGAACGGCCGGAACTCGACCTGCGTGAACCCCTGGTCGTCGGTGAGCGTGCTGTCCGACGAGAAGACGCCGGCGCCGGAGAGAACCACGTATCGCACGACGGCGGCCCTGACCGGGCGCGCCCGGCGGTCCACCACCTTGAGCCGCAGGAAGGCGCCCGTCGAGGCGCCGAGCTGGGCGACCAGGGTCTGACCCGAGATCGCCACCAGACGGTCCGGATGTCCGCCCCCGGGTGCGTCGTCGACGAGCGCGTCGTCGCAACCCGACACCGCGAGCCAGGCGACGAGACCGACGGCGACGAGCCGGGCGGCCGGCGGGGCCGGCCCGCGGGCGCAGCGGATCGCCAACCCACTCATCCGTTCGTCCCCCGCAGCTCGGGGACCATCCGATAGGCCTGGAACAAGCCCTCCGAGCAGAGCGGCAGGTAGATCTCGAGGGCCGCCGTCTCCACCGCCGTGTAGATCGGCACGCCGCGGAAATTGCCGACCGCCACCAGGCCGCGCGGATTCATCCGCCGCGGCGATCCGTAGCGGAGCCACCGCTCCCCGTTGTGGACGATCGCCTGGTCGCTCCGGTACCAGGGCTGGTCCTCGAGGCAGACCGCCGAGACGGTCTCCGGCTCGGGATCGTCCACCGGCATGACGTAGGGCGTCACGAAGATCAGCAGGTCGCGCTTCTCCTCGCGTTTCCGCTCGCTCCGAAACAGCGCGCCCAGAATCGGGATGTCCTTGAGGATGGGGATGCCACGCCGAACGGTCGACACATCCTCCACGGTGAGCCCGCCGATGACCGCGGTCTCGCCGTCGTCCACCAGGATCTGCGAGGTCGCGCGTTGCGTGTTGAACGTCACGCCGATAGCCGGGTCGGAGATCGCCACGCCCGAGCGCTCGGCGTGGAGCTCCATGAGCACCTTGCCGTTGGCGGTGATGTGCGGGGTGACCCTGAGGATGATGCCGGTCTCGATCAGCTCCACGCTGGCCCGGGCCTCGGGCGTGTCGGCGCCCACGTCGAGGACGCGGATGGGCGTTCGCTCCCCCACGAATACCTCGGCCGGCAGGTTGTTGAGCACCGTCGTCTGGGGCTCGGCCTGGATGTCCGCCAGCTCGCGCTGCTCGAGCGCCTGCAGGAGACCGCCGATGTTGAGGCCCGAGGCCAGCGTTCCGAGTGACAGGTCGAGGAACGGATCCGCCAGCGTGCCCTCGGTGTTGGCGAGCACGTGGGTGTCCACCGTCGGGTCGCGCAGGTTCTCCATCCGCCACTTCACCCCCAGATCCCGCAGGTCGACCTTGTTCACGAATACGATCTTGGCCTTGATCGTGACCTGCGGGGTCTGGACGTCGAGCTCGCGCACGATGTCGGTGATCCGCCGCACGCGGGTGGGGATGTCGGTGATGACCAGCGAGTTCGTCTTGGCGTCGGCGGTGACGCTGCCGCGCTCGGACTTGAGCGGCGCCAGGACCGGGACCACGTCCGCGGCCGCGATGTAGTTGAGCTGGAGCACGATCGTGCCGAGATCCACGAGCTGCTCGGTCTCGCGCAGGTTCTGGACGGTGTCGACGCGGATGATGCCGTTCTGATGGCGCACCTCGAGGCCGTTGGCGTGCATGACGGCCACCAGCGCCTCGTCCCAGGGGCGGTCGCGGATGTCGGCGGTGATGCGGATGCCGCGCGCTCCCGTCCCGGCGACGATCGAACGACCGCTGATCTCGCCGAAGGCGCGGATCACGGTCTCGATGTCGGCGCCCTGGAAGGAGAGCGAGATCGGCTCGCCGTCGACGCCGTCCAGACCGGGGTCCGACCCCTGGAGCGCCGTCCCGTAGGAGGACGGAGACGAGGAGACCCTCGTCACGCTGCCACCGGGCGCCTCCCGCGCGTCGCCATCCGCGACGAAGGCGCTGAATGCCGCGCCGGGGTTGTCGAAGGTGACATGGACCTGCGATCCCTGCTGATAGACCGCGTAGGCGGTGACTCCCGTCAGCGCGATGTCGAGCCTGACGCGGTCCGGCGACGGCGCGCTGGCGACTACGTAGCGCACGCCTCCGCGCCGGATCCCGTCGTACTCCTGGAGCGGCAGCCCGGGGCGGACGCCCAGAAGCTCGATCGTGAGCCGGGGCGGCAGCGGCTGGAAGTCGTCGCGATAGGCGACGGCGCCCGTGGTCTCGATGACGATACGGGTGACGTCTCCGTCGCTGACCACGCGGAAACCGCGCACCACCTCGGTCGCGCGGCCGGTCTGCGGGGACGGGGTGCCCCCGAGCGGCTTCGCCTCGGCGCCCAGGAGCGCCGCCACGATCAGCGGAAGGCCGAGCCGGCCGATCACGGGCCCTCCCCGGCTTGCGGCTGGGGCGGCTCAGGCCGCGCCGGCGGGGATCCTGCGGGTGGCGGGTCCGGGGACGACTCCGGCGGTTCGTCGGCGGTCCGCCGATCCGGCACCAGGCGCAGGGTGTCGCGACGGAGGATCCCGTAGCCATCGACCTCGAAGACGGCCGCGTCGGGCAGGATCTCGAGCAGCCGCGCGTTACCCAGCGACTCCCCGACCCGCACGAAGTGTCCGCGGCGGGTGTGATCCTCGAGCACGACCAGGCTGTTGCCGGGCGCGCCCATGAAGATCCCGGTCAGCTCGAGCTGCTCGAGGCGCGGTGCGCCGTCCTCCTGCGAGGCGTAGATCCCGGTGAGCGGCAGGAACGGATCCCGCCGACCGTCCGAGACGTAGGCCGCCGGGGTGACGGGGGAGGCCAGGGCCTTCACCTCCACCGGCTCGATCTCCTGCTGGGCCAAGGCATGCGCCGGGACCGAGAGGACCACGAGGAAGAGCAGGACAGCGCTAGCCTTCATCGGGCCCTCCCGCGCTACGGACCGCGTGGACTCCGCCGGACGACTCCGGGAGCGCCGCGTTGCGAGCCGGCTCGATGCGGATCTCCTGCGACGCGCGCACGTACGCCGAGAGCACCAGCGTCCCCAGGACCTGATGCTCGAGCTCCCCGCGATCGGGGTCGTCGTCGAAGACGCCCGCCAGGTTGATGACCTCCGGTCGAACGATCTGCGGCAGGTTGATCACGCCGGCCAGGAACCGACCGATGTCGTGATACGAGCCCTGGACCTCCACTTCGTAGGGAATCTCCACGAGCACCTTCCCCTCGATCTTCTCCCGCGGGGCGAAGCTCACGATCTCGACGTCGGCGGACAGAGCCGCGCTGGAGACACCGGCGAGCAGTCCCATGGCCTCGGAGCGGTGAGGGAACAGAGGCTCGTATGCCGCCAGCGCCACCTCGTACTCACTCTCGAGCCGCTCGAGCTCGGAGATGCGAGTGGGCTGGGTCAGCGCCCGCGCCTGACGGTTGGTCCGATCGAGGCGCGCGAGATGCGTCTCCGTCGCGATCCGGTCGTCGTGGAGGGGCGACCACACGTAGCGGTGGAACAGCACCGCGCCGCCCACGAGCAACAGGCCGAACAGCGCCATCCGCTGACGGTCGGGGGAATCGAGACCGAGCATCACTCCACGGTCAGCCCGAGCTCGTCGAGAAAGATGGGGCCCAGGTCGTAGAGCAGTCCGGAGCCGATCGTGAAGCCGCTCGCGATGAACGGGACGATCTCCCCCTGATGGATGAACGTGATCGCCACGTCCGCGAAGATGAGCGGTGGGGGCAGGTCGAGCGGGTTCTCCGGCCCCTGGCCCTGCGAGCCCTCCTCGTCGCCTCCGCCTTCACCGTTCTGACCGGAATCGTCGAACCCTGGAAAGACACGCGCGATCGCGATGCCGTCGTCGCCGGAGATGGCCAGGATGTCGGGTCCGTTGTAGGGCCGGCCCTGCGTCTGGTCCTGCTGGTCGCCCGGCGACTCCACGATCATGCGCACGCCCGCCACCGGCACGCGGTTCGTCCGCGAGGCGAAGAACTGCACCATGATCACCGCCTCGTTGGCGGAGTTCTGCACCTCGTCGGGCTCGCACGTCGTCGCGAGAGTGACCGCGAGAACCAGCCCCAGCCAGTGCAGGCGAGCGTTCGGGCGCCTCATCTCTCCCCTCCATTTGAAGGTCTCTCCACCGGATCGATCTCGGGGCGGCCGTCTACGGTCGTCGAGTCCGGCGCCACGTCCGGGATCCGCCGATCTTCCTCCGTCGCCACGACCGTGAACTGCTGGACATCCAGGGAGTCCCGCAGGCTCCGACTGACCTCGACCAGGGCAACGTCCCGCAGCTCCGGCGAAGCCTCCAGGCCATGCATGAAGTCGGTGATGGCGGCGTTCGCGAACGACGCGCCCGCGATCTGGATCCGCCCGGCCCCCGGCTCCTGCCGATCGACCCGCTCCAGCCACACGTAGGCAGGCAGCGTCCGCGACAGGGTCTCCATGAGGCGCGGCCAGTAGAGCCTGCCGTCGATCACGCTCTCCAGGAGCTCGATTCGCTCCGCCATGCGGGTCTGAGCGCGCTGGATGCGCTCGACCTGCTCCACCACCCCGTGCAGCCGCGCGCTGTCGGCCTGGGCCACGACGACCGCGGCCCGCGCCTCGGACAGGCTCCGGCGCTCGACCGCGAAGGCAGCCACCGAACCGATCAGGAGGATCAGAACGAAAGCGCCCAGGATCAGCTCGGCGCCGGGGCGCCCCTGGGGCAGGGCGACGCGCCGCCTCCGCATATCCCGTCGCCGAGCCTGCGGGATCAGGTTCACGCGCGCCACGGCTTCATCCTCCCTCTCGCAGTCCCAGGCCGACCGGGATGGCCAGCGAGGCCCGGGCCCCCACGTCGAGCAGGCTCGCCCGGATCGCCGGGTCGACTTCCAGCTGGGTCAGTGGATCGAGGATCGTGACCGGCACCCCGAGCCGGTCCGCCAAGGCGTTCCGGAGACCCGGAAGTCCGGCCCCGCTTCCGGAGAGCACGACCTCGTCCAGCTCCCGGGCTTCGCCCTCGCTCGTGGAGAGATACCCGCGGGCACGTTCGATCGGGGTCACGAACCCGTCGACGACCGATGCCAGCGTGTGCCGGGCCAGCGGGTCCGGGCCGTCCGGGTCGCGGAGCCGCTGGCGGGCCTCCTCCATCGTCACGCCCAACGTCTCGACCAGGGCCTCCTCGAACCGACGCTCCCCCGTCGCGATGTCGCGAGTCAACAGCGGACGCCCGTCACGGACCAGGCTCACGCTGGTGATCTCGTAGCCGACGTTGACGAGACAGAAGGTGCCATAGCGCGCGCGTTCGTGGCCGTGCTCGAATGTGGTCTGAACGGCGAAGGCGTCGATGTCGATGATCGCGGGCTCGAAGCCGCCCTCGTCGAGCAGCCGCATGCGGCTCTCCACGAGGTCCTTCTTGGCGGCGACGATGACGACCTCCATCTGCCGACCGTCGGCCTCGGGATCGAGGATCTCGAAATCGATGCTCACGCTGTCGATGTCGAAGGGAACGTGCTGCTCCGCCTCCCAGCGCATGATCTGCCGCGCCTCGGCTTCCCGCATGCGGTCCATCCGAACGCGCTTGACGATGACATCCCGACCGGATACCGAGGTGGCGGCCGGCCGTCGGCGGATCCCGGAACGCTCGCGGACCCGCCGCAGCGCCTCGGCCAATCCGTGGAAGTCCATGATCTCCCCGGCCACGACGGTCTCGGGCTCGATGGGCTCGCGCTCGTAAGCCACGAGACGCGGCCTCGAGCTTTTCCTCTCGATGGCCACGAGACGGATGTGCCGCGACCCCAGGTCGACGGCAATCGAGGTGCTGGATCGTCGAAGAATCATCGTCTCCTCTCACGACGCGCAGACGGGCCTTTTTCGCGGGCCCGACGCGCACGGGTACGTCGCGGAGGGGCAGTCTTTCTGCCTCTCTCTGGCGGATGGGGCAGGCTGTCAGCCCTTACGGTGCAAATTCGAGGCCAGAGACCCAGGCAAGGCGTCTGGGAAGCAGGACGGTCCGGGAAGCGGTCTGCACGGCGGCGCAGGAGTACTGGATCAAAGCCTTCCCCGCCATCGAGCTCTCGTGGGTCCGGCTGAGCGTGACGACCGACCCGTAAACCTCCGCCTGGCCGGTGAGCTTGTCCATCCGGTCGGCGATGATGAGGCCGTGGAACGTGCCGCCGGTGACGTTGCCGAGAGTGGCTGGCCGGTAGGACGGATCGGCGACCTTCGCCGGGTCGTACAGGGGATGCTGGGGGTCGTGCTCACGGGGATCGAAGAGCGGGTTGTGGACGATCAGAATTCCCGAGCCGTTGAGCTTGGGACCCGATCCCCCCCCGGTCCCGAAGTCGCCGGTCACGTACACGATGTCGGCCAGCGGCACGATCGGATCGGCCGCGAACTCCGCGGGCGTGGTCTGGTAGGGATCGAGCCACCCGTCGGGGAGACCGAGGACCTCCTCCGGCGTCACCGGTCCGGCCTCCAGGTCGCCGACGACGTAGGGCGGGTCATTGCCGGCGTACGCGGGATTGCCATCGAGGTCGACCGACCCCTGGGGGTCGACGGAATCCCCGTCCTCGGCCACGAAGGCGGCCTTGTTCTCCTGACAGGCGCCGCTGGTGGCGTCGTCGTCAGGATCGACCGGCTGACCGTCCTCGTCCACGTTCACGCCCGAGACCGTCACGTTGCCCCGGAGCCTGAACGAGCCGCTGGCGGTGATCGCCGCGTCCGTTCGGATCTCGAGACCTCCGGCCGTCAGCCGGAGCGTCTGGGACGCCCGGTAGGCCCCTCTCTCGGCCCGCGATACCAGTACCCAGACGGGCTGCCCCTCGCCATTCCCGTTGGTCCCCGCATCGGCGCTCCACGACACCGGGACCCGACCGTCCCCGAAGTCGAAGCTGTCGGGCCCGATCGTCACGCTGTAGTCGAAGCCGTCGATCTCGCCCTGCACCGGCCAGCCGGCGGCGTCGCCCTCGGCGCCGAAGTGGGCCACGGCGTGCTCGATCCCCGCCGCCGCCGCGGCGGACGCGCGATGCCCCAGACCGGTCAGCCCGGCGACCCGGACCTCGGTCGAGGTGAGGAGCGCCGAGGCCCCCCCGATCAGGCCCAGGGCGATCAGGATCACGAGGACCGCGGGAAGGACAAAGCCCGATCGGCTCCGAAGCGACCCCTGGCCCTTCATCGCCAGACCTGGTTGCGGAGCGCCACGCGCGTCTCCAGGACCGCCGCGGCGGCCCCGCCTGGGGTGTCGTAGTCGAGTCGGACGCCGATCTGTTCGATGTCGTCCGCCGAGCCGGCCGGTGACTTCCCCCCGTCGGAGAAGTAGGTGAAGGCCAGCTCGATCACGTGCTCGGCGACCATCACCTCGACCAGCCCTTCCCGGCGAACGAGCGTTCCGTCCTCCCCCAGGCGGTAGCCCAGGCTCTCGCCCGCGTCGTTCGTGTCGCCATCCGCGTCCAGATCCGCGGTCCACGCGAACGCCTCCGCGGTCCAGATAGTCACCGCCGCCTCCGCCGTTCCGCGCGGGTCGTAGCCGGCGTTGCGCATCTCCCGCGTCATGAGGTCGAAGCCGGCACGAGCGTTCTGCGTGCGCCGGATTCCCTCGCCCTGTCGCACGAAGGCCTGGTGCTGAACCACGAAGAGCCGGACCGCGGCCATCCCCAGGAAGCCGGTGAGCACCATCGCCAGGAGTAGCTCGACCAGAGTGAAACCCTGACCCCGGCCGGTCGCTCGAGCACCCTGGGACACGCTCGGCGCGCTCACTCGGCGCTCCTCAGGGTTGCGGCGTGAGCCACGAAGTCGCGCTCGCGCTCGCGCCAGGAAGCCTCCAGCTCGATGGTCTTCACGCGGGAGATAGGCTCGTCCTCGATCACCGACCAGCTGCGCTCGAAGGTCAATCCTCCGACAGTTCGCTGGTCGGAGCCGTCCACGATCTCCTCGTACGGCAGGGTCAACAGCTCCTCGACCTTGGCCTGGAGGAGCTGGTCCGCCTGGCCGCGGCGGTTCGCTCCTCCCTGGGCCTGCGTCGACAGGAGGAGAAAGGCCGCCACCGCGAGGGCGCCGATCAGGAAGATGACGAGCGCCACCATCACCTCGATGAGGGTGGATCCCCTCTCTCCAACCGGGAGCGGGCGCGCCGGACGGTCCTCGATCACGATGAAGGGCCGCTCCACCGGAGCAGCCCGCCGGCGAGGATGTGGATCTCGTGGCGACGGGGTGGCACGCCGACCCGGACGGTGGCCGGCGCTTCCACCCGCCCATCGGGCTCGAACACCACCGTGTTTCCGCCGCTCCCGCCGACCACTTGGATCGGGTCGTCGGCGGCGAGCGAGGTGCGGTAGGCGGTCCAGCCCGCGGCGTCGTTCTGGAACTGGAGTCGATAGCGCCCGTCGGCCAGCACCAGGAACCGATGCGGCCGCTGCTCGGCGACAGCGCGCGCCCGGATCTGGGCCAGCGCGGCGTGGACTTCGCGAGCCTGCCGCACTACACGGTGGGATCTCGTACCCCCGCTGAGGCTCGGGAGGGCGATGGTGACGAACACCCCCAGAAGGGTCAGGACGAGCAGCAGCTCGAGGAAGGTCAGCCCGTTCGCGGCGTACGGCCCGCGGGTCGGGATCGGGGAGGGCCACGTGGGTCGTGATTCCATGAAGCTCCGGAGTCGAAGGGCCGGTGGTGACCGGGTACCACTCTCCGGAGTGCAAGCTTCATTCCGCAGTTTGGAACAAGTAGGTAGCTTCGACTATTATCGATCGGTGGCCTGGCGTTCCAAAGCGGCCAGGATCAAGGCGCGAGCGAAACGCCCGGGGGGCCCGGGGCACCCGCGAAGCGGGTCGCGGCCACTTTTCAACGCCAGGCCTCCCGCCAGGCCACGACGCGCACTCTCTCTCCCGTCACCACCCACGCTTCGACCTGGCGGCGGAGGCCGCGGCTCTCGCCCGTCGAGACAATCCGCGCGCGACCCCCGACCGGTGCCCAGGACGTCTGATAGGAACCGCTCGAAAGGGCTCCCGACAGGCTGTCGGACCGCCCCGCGGCAAGAGGATCTGCGGCCAGGACCGCCAGCGCCTCCGCCAGCCCCGCCTCGGCCAGCCCCAGGGCCGCCGCATGGTCGCGGTGGGCGCGGGCCAGGGCCAGGTCGGTGATCGAGGTCACGACGGCGGCGGTCGACAGCGCGGCCAGCGCGACGAGCGCCCACAATACGATGGCGAGCGCGGTCCCGCGCTCTCTCGCCGGGCGTCCCGTCGAGCTCACGGTCCGGGGCCCTCGTCTTCGGACCGGACTCGTCGCGCCGCGACCCAGGAGACGGCGAACCCGGGACCCCCCGAGCGGAGGAACGCCCGCACCTCGACGCTCGCGATGCGCCCCTTCTCCGGGCGCGGCCCCAGATCCGCACCGCTCGTGTCGCGGTACACGAAGCGCGCCGAATCCGGCCAGGCCAGCGGCAACCGCGGACCCGCGTTGACTCCCCTCCTCCACACGCCCGGGGAAAGGGCGTGCGCCAGCCGCTCGTTGGGGTTCGACGCGGTGGGCAGGAGACCGCCGTCTCCGTTCCAGTCGGCGCTGAACTCGAGCGTCTCGGCGGTGGCCCGTGAGATTCCCGCGCCGGCGGTGCCCGCGGGATCGTGGCCGACCCCCCGCCACTCGGCGCGCCACAGCTCCGCCGCGGCAAGAAGCTCCTGGAGCGACGCCTGCGAGCGGATCAAGTCGGCCACGACCCGGTTTCCGGAGGAGCAGAGGACGAGGGCGGCCAGCGCCACGACCAGACCCAGGGTCAGGGCCACCAGGACCTCGATCGTCGTGAACCCCCGGGCATCGGACGCCTTCAGCACCCGACCGCGCCTTCCCGGAAGCGCCGCGTGGCCACCACGACCCTGACACCCTCGCCGCGACCGGCCACGGCCGTCACGCGCGCCTCCTGCAGGCACGCACCCACGTCCTCGAGCGCCCACTCCAGACTTCCCCGGCGCGCGCCCCACGCGACCGCGGTCGATCCCCCTCCTTCGCCTTGCCAGGTCTGGCCGCGCCAGCGCTCGATCCAGGCTTCTGCCGCGACCGCGGCGAGGGCCGTGGAGACCGACAGCTCCCGGGCGCGGAGGGCGTACGCGATCGACCCGACGAGCGCCAGCGCACCGACCCCGAGGAGGAGGACGGCCACCACCACCTCCAGCAGGGACGCGCCGCTTCTGGTCATGGAAGGCCCGGTCACTGGAGCTCGATGGCGCCCGTCGGCAGCACCCGGATCCGATGCTCGCGTGCGAGTGGATCGTCGCGGACGACGACCCAGGCCGCCGAGTAGAGGTTGCTGGTCCCTCGCGCGCTGAAGAGGATCTCTTGGAGATGGGCGCTGGTCCCGAGAGCCAGGCCGGACCGCAGCTTCCGCCTGGAGACCGTCTCGCCGCTGGCGAGGCGTACGTGCCAGGCACCCGCCAGCGTGTCGAGAACGACCCGGACGGTGGCGCGGTCCTGGATCGCTCTCTGTCGGGCTCGGGCCACGTCCGAAGCGAGAGTCCGGACCGCGACGTAGGCGGCCCAACGGCGCTCGCCACTGACCAGGGAAGGGGCGACCAGGGCCACCAGGATTCCGAAGACGATCAGCGCGAGAAGCAACTCCAGCAGCGTGAACCCGCGGGACCGGCGGGGTGGGTGGGACATGTCGGAATTCTCGTACGAGGGAGACGGGGCTGGCGGGGAGGCTCGCGTGTCGACGCTCGCCTCAGCAAGGAGGGGGCCGGCGAATCCACGCGCGAGAGCCGCCGCGTCCCGGCCGGCTCCGGCGGTCGATCGTGTCGAGAAATCGACACCTGCCGAGAGCCTGGCCCGCCCCAAAGACGCAGGGCAGACGACCCTGAGGCGGCGGTCGGGGCCTTGCCGTCGCCGCCTGGTCGCTATGCCGGATCGAGGACTACGAGCCGCAGGTGCAGGCCGCGTCCCCGACCTTGCAGATCTGGCCCACGTCGGTTTCCACGCAGAACGAATTGCCGCTCGAGGAGTGGGCGGCCGTCATGTCGTATCCCGTGGCATCCGCCGCATTGACCGTGAGCGTGACGCCCTGGGAAGCCTGCCACTCGAGCAGGGTTTCGTCGGAGGAGTACGTCTGGTTGTCGGCGAAGTACGCCTCCTGGGCGGTCATGGCGTTGCGCAGGTCGCTCTTGGCGGCCGCGTCGAACGCCTTCTCCTTCGTCCCCGCGAAGCGCGGGATGGCGATCGCCGCCAGGATGCCGATGATCACGACGACGATCAGCAGCTCGATGAGGGTAAAACCTTGGTTCCGTCGGATTCTCATGGTTGACAGATCTCCTTGTCTCCTTCGGTGCAGTGTCAGCCGGTCCACGTCGAAGTACGGGAGCCCGCGATCGAAGTTCCCTGCAGCAAGAGGGGTGCCATACGGTGTCCCGAGACGACCCGCACCGCCCAAACTGTATTTCTGCAATGGTTTAGGGGTTTGAAATGAAGCCCGGACGCGACGCTTCCGATCGGGAAGGCCGGAAAGATGGCGAAGTCGCCTCCTCGCAGATTGCGATGCGGTTCACGAGGCGATCTGGATGTTGTAGCGGTCGATTTTGCGGTACAGAGTCGAAGGGTCGATGCCGAGGATCTCGGCCGCCCGTGCCTTGTTTCCCTCGGTCTTGGCGAGCACCCACTGGATGTAGGCCTGCTCGATCGTCTCCATCGTCGGAGTCGGCGCCGCGGTCTCGGCCACGAGCGGCTCGTCGGGTCGCTCGCGGATCTTCTCCGGCAGGTTCTCGACATCGATGGGGCGACCGGAGCCGGGGTCTTCAAGCCATCCCATGAGTACCAGCAGCCGCTCGATCACGTTCTCCAGCTCGCGGACGTTGCCCGGCCAATCGTAGGCGCACAGCGCTTCCCAGGAGCGCTTGGTGAAGATCTTGTCCTGGGACCGGTTACCACCCGGCAGCGAGTCGGGGAAACCGGCCCGGGTCAGCACGTGATCCAGGAGCAGAGGGATGTCCTCCGGCCGGTCGCGGAGCGGCGGGATCACGATCGGGATGACGTTGAGCCGATAGAAGAGGTCCTGACGGAAGCTCTCGCGCTCCACCTCCCGCTCCAGATCCTTGTTGGTCGCCGCCAGGATGCGGACGTCGACCGGCACCGGCTCGGTCGCCCCCACGGGGATGATCTCCCGCTCCTGGAGAACTCGCAGGAGCTTGACCTGGATGGCCGGGCTCGTATCCCCGATCTCGTCGAGAAAGATCGTCCCGCCCGCAGCCACCGTGAACAGTCCTTCCTTGTCCCGGATCGCCCCCGTGAAAGCGCCCTTGACGTGCCCGAACAGCTCCGACTCCAGCAACGGTTCGGGAAGCGCCCCGCAGTTGATCGGGACGAAGGGGCCCTTGGCACGACCCGAGCCCAGGTGGATGTACCGGGCGAAGAGCTCTTTCCCGGTGCCGCTCTCGCCCATCAGGATCACGGTGCTCTCGGCGGAGGCGACCTGCTTCGAGACCTCGAGCAAGCGCCGAAACGCCTCGCTCTCGCCGACCGGCACGACCTCGTCGGCCGACCGCAACCGGCGATGCGCCCGGGTCTCCCGCGAGAGCTTGACGTTCTTCTCCTCGAGCTCGTGCATCTCCAGGGCCTGACGCGCGCTCAGGATCAGCTCCTGGTTCTTGTAGGGCTTCTTGATGTATCGGAAGGCCCCCTCGTTGCACGCCTGCATGGCGAAATCCTCGTCCCCCTGTGCGGTGATGACGATCACTTTGGCCAGCGGATCCTGCGTGCGCGCCTGTTTGAGGATACCGATGCCGTCCCGTCCCGGAAGACGCAGGTCGGTGATCACCAGGTCGACCGGCCCGTGCTCGTCGAGCCACCTGATGGCCTCGTCGCCGGCCTTGGCGGTCGAAACCTCGAAGCCGTTCCGCTGGAAGAGCACGGAGAGTGCTTCGAGGACACTGGGCTCATCATCTACCAGGAGAACCCGGGGGGATCGCGCTTTCGTCACGGCTACGACTCCAGGGATCGTCGGTGGCAACGGGAGAGCGTTAGAGTATAGCGTCCTTCATCGCGGCGGCGCTATTCGGCGGGGGCGCCAAGACGGGGTAGCGCGATCCGGAAGTTCGATCCCCGTCCCGGCTCGCTGTCGACCCAGACCATCCCGCCATGGAGCTCCACGATCCGGTGGACGATGGCCAGCCCCATCCCGAAACCGCCCGTCCGCGTGGTGAAGAACGGGTCGAAGATGCGCTTCTTCGCTTCCTCGCCGATCCCGACACCGTTGTCGCGGACCTCGAGGGCGGCAAACGGGCCGGCCCGCTCCAGCTCCGGCAACAAGCCTTCCAGCCCGACGTGGATCTCGATCTGGGGATCTCGCGACCCCTCCACGGCGTGGCGCGCGTTGGACAGCAGATTGACACAGACCTGCTTGAGCAGATTGTGGTCCCCCTCGACCACGATCGGGGCCCGGTGGCGTACGAACGTGACCCGGACGTGGTCGGCCCTGGCGACCATCCGTTCGATCTCGATCGCGTCCTCCAGCACCTCCCTGAGATCCAGCCGCTTGCGGTCCCGGATGCGCATCGCCGAGAAAGCCTTGAAATCCTCGACCAGCGCCGCCAACCGGTCGGCCTCGCGGACGACCAGATCCATCAGGCGGCGGGCCTGGGGTTCCGCCGGGTCGTCGCCTTCCATCAGCTCCACCGCCGAGCGGATCGCGGCGAGGGGATTCTGAATCTCGTGGGCGAGCCCCGCGGCCAGCTCGTGCATGGCCTGGAGCCGGTCCGTCTGGCGAGCCAGGTCCTCGAAGCGTTGCCGCTGATCGAGGTCGCTCATGATGGCCGCCGCCCCGCGCTTCCTTCCCCGCGGATCGTACAGGACGGTGGTAGTAACGCTGTAGGTGCGCGCGTGTCCGTCGACGTCGGTGAGCGCCAGCTCCGAGTACTCGACCTCCTCCTCACGGCGCAGGGTTTGGAGAAGGAGGTTGTAGAGAATGCCGAGGGCGCGGTGGTCGCCTCTCGGGTCCTCCCCCTCGGGCAAGCCGGTAATGCCGAGCTGGGAGCGCGCCGTGACGTTCACGAAGTCGATGTTCTCGTCGGCGTCGATCGAGAGGATCCCGCTCTCGATCGTGTCCAGGATGTCCTGGGCGTCGATCCGGGAGGCCGCCAGCTCCTGCTCGAGCTCGGTGAGCCGTTCCCGCTGGAGGCGCAGACGGCGCCCGACGATACCGGCCACGACCCCGACCAGGACAAAGACCAGCGAGGTGAGGGAAAGGCTCCAGAGGATCGTCGTGGGACGGCCGGAAAGATTGGGGAGCTCGATCAGACCCGGGGATCGCGCCAGGGCGGGGGCGATCTGCAGGTAGGCGATCCCCAGATAGACGGCCACGCAGGCCAACGCGGTCACGATCGCCCCCCGCAAGCCGAGCAGCAGCCCCGAGACCGCGATCAGCAGGATGTAAATCAGGACAAACTCGCTGCCCAGCCCGCCGGTCAGGAGGACCGCCACCGTCGCCAGGACGAGATCGTGCAGGACCTGGACGGCGAGGAAGCGCCACCCGATGGGGCGATGACGGCTGTAGAGGACGGAGACGATCGTCCAGGCCGTCGGAATCCCGACGACCAGCACCGCCAGCGGAAGCCAGGTGAGCCCCTCGGCCTGGGTCCGCACGACCGTCGCCGCCACCGCCAGCGCGTTGGCGATGGCGAGCCGGGCGGCATAGACCCCCGCCAGGATCCTGCGCTCGTCGAGAGCGTGGTGCACGGGCCGGAACGGACGTGCCATCGATCCTAAACATGATCATCCGGCCGGATGTGCGACAGCCCCCGCCCTACGGCGTCAGGGCCCGGATCGCCTCGAGACCTTCTGGAGTCCAGCGCGGGGGCTCGGCGGCCTCCGCGATGGCAAGAGCGGTGTGGAACACGAGGCGCGCCACACGTGACGCCTTGTCCGGATCGATCTTCTCCACCTCGTCCGAAGGGCGGTGGTAGTCCTCATGGGTGCCGGCGAAGAAGAACAGGGCGGGGATCTCCTTGCGGGCGAAGTTGAAATGGTCGCTCCGGAAGAAGAAGCGCTGCTCAGGCCATGGATCGGCGATCACGGTGAGGCCCAGGCCGTCTCTGCGGATCGCGACCTCGCGCACGAGAGGGCCAAGGGACGAGTACTCCTGGCCGATCACGACGATCGAGTCGGGCGCATTGCGGCCGATCATGTCGACGTTGAGGTTGGCGACGATCGACGAGATCGGCATCGGAGGGTGCTCGCTGAACCAGTGCGAGCCGAGGAGCCCCTTCTCCTCTCCGCTGACGGCGAGAAAGACGAGCGACCGGCCGGGCGGCTCGGGAAGAGCCGCGAACGCCTCCGCCACCTCGACCAGCGCCGCCGTTCCCGAGGCGTCGTCGTCGGCCCCGTTGTAGATGGAGTCGCCGGAGGCATCGGGCGTGCCCATCCCCACGTGATCCATGTGCGCGCTGAAAACGACGTAGGAGTCACGCAGGATCGGGTCGCGGCCCGGCAGGATGGCGACAACGTTCGGCGGGTGAGCCGTGCGGACGGTCGTCGTCCCGCTCGCCGAGTCGGAGACCTGAACCGGGAGCGGGTACCGCTGCAGGAAGGTCCCGTCGTCGCCACCCGGGTCGAGCCCCAGCGCTCGAAACTCCTCCGCCAGGTACTCGGCCGCCATCTCCAGCCCCGGACTGGGGGTCGCGCGCCCACCCATCTCGTCGCTCGCCAGGAACGCGATCCGGTCCAGCATGTCCTCGGCCGTGATCGTGGCGACGGCCTGCTCGAGCGAACTCTCGGGATCGGGCACCGCGCCGGGGCCGGACCGGTCGCCGTAAAGCGCGCAGCCGGCGCCGAGAAGGAGCAGCGAAGGAAGCCAGCGGTTCACATCCCCTCCGAACGCACGTCGCGGGTTCACCGCCCGAGAAACGCCCGCGCGGTCACGAGCTCGTCGCGCTCGGGGCCGTCACCCCCCTGGCACAGCCGCCGCGACTCGTCGTAGTGGAGCCGGGTCTTCTGAAGGTCGCCGCCGAGCTCGGCCGCGCGGGCCGCCCCATAGAGGGAGCGGAACCGGTCGGGCCCGCTCTGGAGGCTCGCCTCGAACTCCACCAGAGCATCCTCCGGCCGGTCCTGCTCGACCAGCATCTCGCCCAGGAGCTCGCGCGCCGGGGCCAGCGGGCCTGGGGTGATGGCGCTCTTCTCGGTCCCGTCCTCCATGTCGGCAGCGGACCGAAGGAGCTCCACCGCCTCTTCTTCGCGACCCTCGGCCTGCGCCAGCCACGCGCTCGCCACCCGGCGCTGGATCTCGACCTGCCCGGCCCAGTAGTCGTCGTCCCTGCCTTCGAGGACCTGCCGCAGCCGCTCCAGCTCCGCCTTCTGGACCGCCGCCGCTCCGCGCTCGAGCGCCGCGGTCGATCGGATCCCCCCGAACGGATTGCCCCACTCCGCCATCGCGATCCCCCACCACGCCATGGCGCAGCCGGGATCCTCCGAGAGCACCCCCTGGAACCCGTCGATGGAGGCGCCGAACCAGAACGAGTGGAGAAGCGCCACCGCGCGATCGAAGTCCGGCTGTGTCGCGGCGTCACACGAGGTCGCGAAGTGGACGGTCCCGATCCTGGCTGAATCGGGCGCGCCGTGCTCGTGCGGGTCCTGGGCCCGTCCGGGCGATGCCGACAGGATCGTGGTAACCCCCACGGCGAGGATCAGGCTGTGCTTCATGGACCTCCTCCCCTCAAGATTCAAGGCCACCCTGGCCGCGCACCCCACAGCACAGGACAGCTCCTTCGAGCACGAGGATTACGCTGATCACGGCGCTCGGCAAGCGGCACGCTCAGGGCGAAGCCACGCCCACCGCGCGCAACCTCTTCGCCAGCTTCACGATTGGCTCGAGCGCTATCGCCAGGTCTGGGATGCGCGCTTCGAGGAACTGGACGGACTCATCGAAGAGCTCAAGGAGGAGGAAAAGTCCCATGGTCGCAAGAAAAGGAAGTGAGCCCGCCACCATGAACCGCACGTCGATGGAGCTCAAGTCGGATCGCGAGATCTTCATCGCGCGCACGTTCAACGGGCCGGCGCGCATCGTGTTCGAGGCCTGGACCCGGCCCGAGCTCGTCACGTCGCTGCGCTGAAGGCGGCCGCCCGGAGGGTGAGTGCCCCGACGAGGCGCGCACGCAGAGATTCGCCGTCCAGTGCGGCCGCTACTGCACGGTCTGGATGAGGTCGAAGATCGGCAGATACATCGCCACCACCATTCCGCCCACGATCGCTCCCAGCACTACGATCATGATCGGCTCGATGATCGACGTCAGCGCCCCCACGGCGGCCTCGACCTCGTCCTCGTAGAAGTCGGAGATCTTGGCGAGCATGCCATCCAGCCCACCGGTGTGCTCGCCGACGTTGATCATCTGGGTGACCATGGGCGGGAAGACCCCGCTCCGGCGGAGCGGATCGCTGATCGTGTCGCCGCCGGCGATCGAAACCCGGCTCGCGAGCACCGCGTCCTCGATGACCCGGTTCCCGGCGGTCCGGGCGGTGATCTCCAGCCCCTCGAGGATCGGGACCCCGCTCTCCACGAGCGACCCCAGCGTGCGGCTGAAGCGGGCGATGGCCGCTTTCCTCAGTACGGGCCCCAGGACCGGGACACGGAGGAGCCAGCGGTCGATCGCGAGCCGTCCATCCGGCGTCCGATACCAGGCCCGGACCAGCCAGAGCGCCAGGCCGATGCCCGCCGCCACCGCCCACCACCAGGCGAGCAGGAGGTTCGAGGCGGCGATCACGATGCGGGTCGGCAGAGGGAGCGGGACACCGGCGGCTACGAAGAACTGGGCGAAGGTCGGGATCACGAAGATCAGGAGCACCGAGACGGCGATGCCGGCGAACGCGAAGACCGTCACCGGATAGACCATCGCCCCACGGACCTTGCGCTTCAAACGGGCCGCGTCTTCCAGGTAGTCCGCCAGCCGACTCAGGATCGTGTCGAGGACGCCGCCGACCTCGCCCGCGGCGATCATGCTGACGTAGATCTCGCCGAAGAAGTCCCGCTGCCGCCGCATGGCGTCGGCCAGCGTGGCTCCCGCCTGCACCTCGCGGAGCACGGCGCGGATCTTCCCGGAGACGCGAGGCTTGCTCTGCTGCGCGGCCAGCGTGTCCAGCGACTGCACCAGCGGCAGACCGGCGCCGATCATCGTCGCGAACTGACGGGTGAAGACGACCAGATCCTTGGTTCCCGGTCCGCGCTTGAGGGAAATCTCGATCGTGCGCGGCTTGGGCCTCACGCTGACCACGACTAGCCGTCGGCTGCGGAGCTGACCCGCGACCTCGGCCTCGCTGCCGGCCGTGATCTCGCCGGACTGGCTGGTGCCGTCCGCCGCGCGCGCCCTGTAGACAAATGTCCGCACGCTCAGCTCCCGTCGAACCCGCCCGGGACGAGCTGGATCATCCGACGCAGCTCTTCGGGATCCTCGCTCCGGCTCAGGATCTCCTCGCGGCTCACGGCTCCCGTGCGGTGAAGCGCGAGCAGGGAGTGGTTCATGGTCTGCATGCCGTGCTTCGAGCCCGCCTGCATGGCGGTGTAGATCTGGTGGGCCTTGTCGTCGCGGATGAGGGCCCGTATGGCCGGGGTCACCACGAGAACCTCGGCCGCCAGGGCGCGCCCGCCGCCGATACGCGGGAGCAGCTGCTGGGTGACGATCCCCTCGAGGACGGAGGCGAGCTGCGTGCGTATCTGCGGCTGCTGCTCGGGCGGGAAGACGTCGATCATGCGGTCGATCGACTCGGCCGCCGAGTTGCTGTGCAGGGTCGCCAGCACGAGGTGCCCGGTCTCGGCGGTCGTGATCGCCGCGGCGATCGTCTCGTTGTCGCGCATCTCCCCGATCAGTACGACGTCCGGGTCCTGGCGCAGAGCGTGCTTGAGCGCGCTCGCGAAGGAGCGCGTATCGGTTCCCACCTCGCGCTGGTTCACCATCGCCAGGCCATGGTGGTGCACGAACTCGATGGGATCCTCGATGGTGAGGATGTGGACCTTGCGCTCGTGGTTGATACGATCGATCAGCGCCGCCAGGGTGGTCGACTTCCCCGAGCCGGTGGACCCCGTCACTAGGACCAGGCCGTTCTGATGCTTCGCGAAGTCGACCACGTGGGCGGGCAGGCCAAGGCTGTCGAAGCCCCGGATCTCGTAAGGGATCTGGCGGATCGCGACCCCCACCGCCCCGCGTTGGCGGTAGACGCTGGCGCGGAACCGGGCCAGACCGGCGATCCCGAACGAGAAGTCCAGCTCGTTCGTGGCCTCGAACGCCGCCTGCTGTCGCTCGTTGAGGAGCGAGCTGGCGAGGGCCAGCGTCTGCTCGGGGCTCAGCGCGCGATCGGCAATCCGGCTGTTCACGAGCTCGCCGTCGATCCTGAGCCGTGGGGGGAGGCCCACCGTCAGGTGGAGGTCCGAGCCCCCGGCTTCCACGAGCTCGCGCAGGAGCGCGGACATGGAACAGCTATCCTGGGCATCCATCTCCAGGTCGCTCGTCCCGTCCGGCAGGTGTGGAGCCGGGTCGCTCGGCGCCAGGGCGTCCGTCCGCGCCACGTCAGGCCAGAGCGGTTTCACGAAGCACCTCGTCGAGTGTGGTGATCCCGGCCTTCACCTTGCCGAGGCCGTCCTCCCGCAGGGTGATCATGCCGTCCTCGAGCGCCTGTCGGCGGATGTCCTCGGTGGTGGCGTGCTCGGTGATCAGCCGCCGCAGCGGGCGGCTGATCGACATGACCTCGAACAGGCCGATCCGCCCCCGGTAGCCGGTCTCCTCGCATTCCGCGCAACCCGCGCCCTCGTGGAAGGAGGCTCCGAGATCGGACTCCGGAAAGCCGGCGTCCTCGAGGACGGCGCGCGGGTAGCGCCGCGCGCGCTTGCAGGACTCGCAGATCCGTCGCACGAGGCGCTGGGCCACCACGCAGTTGAGGGCGCTCGCCGCCAGAAACGGCTGAACGCCCATGTCCACCAGCCGGCTGACCGTCGATGGTGCATCGTTCGTGTGGACCGTAGAGAGGACGAGATGTCCAGTCAGCGCGGCTTTGATGGCGATCGAGGCGGTCTCGGGATCGCGGATCTCGCCGACCATGATGATGTTCGGGTCCTGACGCAGGAACGCTCGCAGCGCCTGAGCGAAGTCGAGCCCGATGTCCTCGCGTACCTGGACCTGGTTGATCCCCTTGAGGTTGTACTCGACCGGGTTCTCGACCGTCATGATGTTGACGCCCGGCTGGTTGAGCCGGGTCAGCGCCGAATAGAGGGTCGTCGTCTTGCCCGACCCGGTCGGCCCGGTCGCCAGCAGGATCCCGAACGGCGACTCCACGCTACGGACCAGATCCTGGAGACTCGCCTCGGAGAGACCCAGCTCCTCCAGGTCGAGCGCGACCCGCCCGACGTCCAGGATCCGGAGCACGATCTTCTCACCGTACAGGGTGGGCAGCGTGGAGACGCGGAAATCGATGACCCGATCCCCCATCTTGAGCTTGATGCGGCCGTCCTGCGGGAAGCGCCGCTCGGCGATGTTGAGGTCCGCGAGGATCTTGATCCGCGAGATCAGCGCGGCCTTCATCTTGAGCGGCGGGCTCAGCGTCTCGCGCAGCACGCCGTCGACCCGGTAGCGGATCCGGAGCTCGTCCTCGTAGGGCTCGATGTGGACGTCCGAGGCGCCGTGATTCACGGCGTCGGCCAGCAGCGAGTTGATGAACTTGACGACCGGCGCCGCCTCGACCTGGGCGGCGAGGGCGGTCGGATCTTCGTCCTCCTCCTCCTCGATGACCTCCAGCTCGTACTCCCCCAGGTTGTCGAGCAGCTTCTGGTACGAGTTCTCGTCCTCGTCGTAGTGGGCCTCGATCGCCTCGATGACTGAATACTCGTCCGCCAGCAGCGGCTCGATCTCGTAGCCGGTCAGGAACTTGAGGTCGTCGATCGCCATCCAGTCGATCGGGTTGCACATGGCGAGGACGATCGTGTCCCCCTGGCGGCGGATCGGGAACACCTCGTATCGCCGGGCGATTTCGCCGGGAATCACCTTGAGGACGGAGGGATCGGTCTCGAGGGCGGCCAGCTCGACCCCCTTGACGCCCAGCTGACGCTCGAGAACCTCCCGGATCGTTCGCGGATCGACGAACCCGAGCTCGATCAGGTTGTAGCCCAGCCGATGGCCGTTGGAGCGCTGGCGCGCCAGCGCCCTCGAGATCTGGTCGGCCGTGATGTGCCCTTCCTGGAGCAAAATGGCGGTCATGGTGGGTCGGCTCCGGATGGGGCCGCGGGCCGTCTCGGCCGTCCGTCCGGTCGCCGTCGCCGGTGTGGGTGCGGTGTGAATCATCGTCGGCCTTCCTAGTCGGTCTCTCGCCGTACAGGGTCGGCAGGCGCTGCGGGGCGCGCCCTTTCGAGCCGCGTCGCGTTTTGCAAGACGCGCAGCTTCGCCGGTCCGATCCCTTCGACTTCGAGGACCTCCGGCCAGGCACGAAAACCACGCCGCCGTCGGCGAACTTCGACTATGGATCTAGCAAGTTCTGGACCGATTCCGGGCAGCCCCTCCAGGAACGCCGCGTCCACCTCGTTGAGATCGGGGGGCCCGGAACCCGCTCCTCGCCCACCGGGGCGCCCCGTGGCCGCCGCGCCAGGAGGCCATCGGAGCCAGGGCCGGAGCTTCTCGAGCGTCACCGGGCCGATCCCCCGCACCGCCAGCAGGTCCTCCGACCGCCGGAACGGCCCGCGGGCCGCTCGATGCTCCAGGATGGCGGCCGCCGTGCGCGGGCCGATTCCCGGTAGTCGGACCCAGGCCGCGCGATCGGCCGTGTTGGGATCGATCGGGACGGGCTTGCCCGCCGCCCGCTCCTTCTCCCGTCGGGCCGCGAGACCGGTGGCGTAGAGGGCCGGACGTGGATCGTCGGGCGACAGCCCGCGGGCCAGCTCCTCCGGCGTTGGCAGGGGCGGATGGAGACGCCGCTCCGACCAATCCACCAGCCGCTCCGGCACGCCCATCCATCCGGCCACCACGCCGAACGCCCACGCCGCCGCCAGGCTTACCAGGACCTGGCGCTCGGCGGGTGTCAGCCTCTCGTCCAGCCAGCCAGGTGTCATGAAGCCGACGTTCCGCGCCCTCCGGGCCCGACCGGATCAAGAGTCGGGCCGCGCGGCGTCCCGGACCGACGCTACTCCCCTACCGCCTGACGACGAATGACTTCGAGGACGACGTCGCCGACAGCGTCCATGGTGGCCGCCGACAGCTTGTCGGGGGTGTCCTCCAGCGTGTGCCAGAACGGGTAGTCGAAGTCGATGATGTCGATGGTGCGGATTCCCGCCTGGTTCAGGATGACGTGGTCGTCGGTGACGGGCCGGCCGACCCGCGATTCGAAGATCTCGCCATAGCCGAGGTCCGCGGCGGCCTCCCAGACCCGGCTCACGACCTCGGGGGCGAACTCTTCACTGTTCTGCTCTATCGGGAACCGCGCGCCCTCCTCCCCCACCATGTCCAGCAGGATGCCGAACAGGGGCCGATAGTCGGCGCCGTCGTTGGCGGCGAAGTGCCTGGCTCCGAGGAACATGTCGGGGACGAACGTGCTGAAGGTGGCCGGGTCGTGGCCCCAGTCCTCGCCATCGGTCAGCAGGAGATCGACGCCGATGGCGGGAGGATCCTCCGCCAGGACATCGGCCAGGGCGAGGATCACGGCCGCGCTCGAGCCGCCATCGTTGGCTCCCGGGATCGGCCGGTCGCGGTTCGCCGGGTCGGCCTCCTTCTCGGCCACCGGCCGCGAGTCCCAGTGACCGGTCACCAGGATGCGCTGCCCGGCCTGAGGATTGAACTGAGCCCACAGGTTGGTCAGCTCGAGGGTGTCCCCGGTCTGCGTCACGTGTGTGAACGGACGCTGTTCGACGACGTCCGTGCGCTCGCGCAGGTAGTCGGTCATCCAGGCGAGCGCCTCTGCGTGCGCCGCGGTCCCCGGGACCCGCGGTCCGAAGGCCACGAGCTGGCGGACCAGGCTGTCGGCCAGCTCTCCACTGAAGCTCGCACCTGCGACGGGCTCCGGCCCTCCGTCGTCCCCGCAGGCGAGCACCAGAGCGAGCGCCGCCAGCACCAGCGTCCACAGCGCCTGCGGGCGACGAATCCGGGTTCGAAACATCCACGGAAGATAGAGGTCCACCCGAGCGAAGCCAGACCTGAAGAGCAGCCTAGAACAAAAAGTCGAGGAAGGCTTCCATCCCGATGGTCGTATTCCGTATATCCCGCTTCTCGTCCTTCCGCGACAGATAGTTGATCGCGAACCCCGATACGACGCGGCCGAACTCGTAGGCGATGGACGGGCGGACCTCGGTCGTGACGGTTTCGAGATTGACCACCGGCGTCTCCGATTGGGGCGTGTTCGTCTCGTCCAGACGGTAGCGGCGCGCGAAGGTGAGCGAGGTCAGGAGCGGCTGCTTCAGCTTCACCCCCCAAAGGGTCGGGAACGGGATGTACAGCGTCGTCCCGGGCCGGATGTTGTAGTCGAGGCTGAGCAGGTAGTCCGTCGAGTTCTCCTCGCGACGGCTGTCGACCGAGCCGCCCAGGATCTGGGTCGTGAAGACCTGGCTGTTGACCGCCCGGATGTCGGTCGACAGGCCGTTTCGCAGCGTAAAGCCGACCGACAGAATGGGGTCCCATTGCCGGCGATCGGAATCGCTGAGGAGCTGGCCGTTGCCTATGTTGTCGCTGGTCCGGCGCTCGAACGCCGAGGTCAGGGAGGTGGTCGCCACCCATGACTCGAGAAAACCGGGGAGCTGGATGTTCCGCCACTGGAGGTCGATGCTCGGCCACACGCGGGACGAGCTCAGGTTGACGCCCTCCAGATAGCGCCGGGTGTCGTCGGTCTCACGATAGCTGCCGCGCATCAGCAGCCCATCGAGGGGCTCGAGACCGGTCGAGAGGCCCCACTCGTCGTAGCGCCCGAAGCTCTGCGGGCGGCTCCGGTTCTCCTCGTCGAGGTCGCCAAAGCCCCATCCGAATCCAAATGTGGGATCGTCCTCTTCCTGGACGTAGAAGACGTTCTCGCGTCGTCGGGCGTCATAGCGGATGGGCTCGAGCAATTGCTCCCACCAGCTCTCCCCGGAGGAGGTCGCCACCGGGCCGGCCTCGCCGCCCTCGTCGGATTGCAGAAGCCCGACCAGCTCGGGGAGCCCGATCTGGACGCTCAAGGTGTGGTTGATCGATACCCCGAAGTCACGGACATCGAGGCTGTCCAGGCTCCGGCTCGCCTCGCGGGTGTGATTCTTGGAGAAAGAGCTAGTGTAGGTGTACCGGGGAGTCAGCCACGTCGCGATGGGGGGCGACCAGTCGAAGTCGAGATTCTGGGACCGCAGGGCCTCGGTTCCGAGCGTGCCACGGTGGAAGACCGTCTGGGGAAACACCAGGTCTCGCGTGGAATCCCAACCCACCCGGGCGCGCATGGACGCGAATGGCTGGAACTCGACCGCCGCCTGTCCCCTCAGGTTGCGGGTCGTGTCCGCGGTAAAATCGGTTCCGTCGGCGAACAGCTTGCTCTGTGCTCGCTCCTCGAAGTCGGTCGTCGCGCTCACCGTGACGTCGGCCGGCACGAGGTTCAAATCGGCCGAGGCGAGCCGCTGGAGAAGCTGGCTGTCCTTCAGGAACGACGGCCACGGAAGCCCGGCCAGCCAACCCAGTCCCAGGGGGAGGGCCCGCTTGCGAAAGCCGTTTCGGTAGCCGATGTACGTATCCCAGCGTCCGCGCTCGCTGTCGAGGTCGACCGAGCCGAAGTCGTCGTTCCGATACGTCATCCGGAGCTCCAGGCGGTCCAGCGTCGCGGCGATCAACGGATTGGACGACTGCCGGGTACGGAAGGCCCGCAGGGCGATCAGGTCTGATTGACTGCTCCGCTCGATGGAGTCGCGCTCCGCGCCGCTCGTCACCAGGATGTCCGAACCCACGCGGTAGAGCGGGATGTCGCTCGCCCCGAAGTGGTTCCAGGTGAGAGGTACGGAGACACCCCACGCCTCGGGAAGAAACCGGTCCAGACGAAGCAGCGCGTTCACGTCCAGATCTCCGCTGTCGAAATTGTTCCGGTTGGCGTTCAGGTTGCGGTATCGTCCGCTCCGCGTTTCGTACGAGACGTTCACCTGCCCCACGTCCGCGAAGTCCATCTGCGCGTTCAGGTAAGCGGCGGCCCCGCCGTCCCGCAGCGGCGCGGTCAGCCGCCACTCGTCGACCCAGAAGGAGCCGGTGACCGGTGCACCGGTCGAGTTCTCCACGCCGATCGTGAGCTGCGCCACCTCGGTCAGCGTGGGCGGAGGGGTGCCCGCGTTGTCCAACCGGACCCGGTAGCGGCCATCTTCGGACACGCGGGTCCCGGTGTCGGCTCCCGCCTCGGCGAGGCTGTCCAGCAGCGCCCGCTTGAGCTCGGTGAACACCGCGAAGTCGATGACGTGCTCCTCCCACTCCATGTCGCGCAGCGGAGCCGCATACTCGTAGACGTTCAGGGTGTCGATACCGAACGAGACGAAGAAGCTGGGCTGACCCGCCCCCTCCACCTCACGACCCTGCACCCACACCCGCATGTGCTCGTAGTCGATGTACGACTCGCGATCGAACAGCGGGCGAAAGATCGTCCCGCGCGCGCCCTGGGGAAGCCCCCTGTAGGTGAGCTCCAGCGATTGCTCGCGGACGATGCCGCTCAGCCCCGCCACCTGGTCGGCCCGGTCCTGCTCGGCGATCACGCCCGGCGGACTCTCGTAACCCGGGTTCTCGCGGTCGCTGATGGCAGTCACTTGCAGGCTGTCGGTCTCCTGTCCCGCCAGCGGGGTGCCATCCGCCGCCACGATCCCGCGCTTCAGGAAGGTCGACCCCACGATCTCGAGATCCACGATCTCGAAGTCGGTGGAGTCCTCGAGGCCGGTGAACGTCATCCTCAGGATCCGGACATTCCGCAGATCGGGACTTCCCACCACCTGGTCGGGCGTCACGAGCGGAAGGCGGATGCGCCGGAACCCCGTCGAGGTTCGGCTGCCCGGGACGACGTAGCGGTCGCCCGTCAGATCGACCTCCCAGCGCAGCAGATTCTCCTGGCGGTCGAGGATCCCGTTCAGGTTGCTGTCCTCGGTGTCCAGGACGCTGTTGTTCTCGGTCCCGTTGGGATTGATCGGGAAGGAATTCGCACCAAAGACCTCGCTGAAATCATCCGTCCCGTCGTCCCCGGGCACATCGGCGGCATCCTGCCCACGCACGGCGTCGAGACCCGTGTCCTCGTTGACGTCCAGGTTGTTGTCCCGCGTGTCGGGATTCGCCTCCTCGGTATCGAGCTCTCCGACACCGACCGGCGCCCGATTCTCGTCCAGCCGCACGGCGTCCTCGTCCAC
Source organism: Gemmatimonadota bacterium (assembly GCA_050732935.1). Lineage (GTDB taxonomy): Bacteria > Gemmatimonadota > Gemmatimonadetes > JACCXV01 > JAHWKZ01 > DASRVA01. The sequence goes on along the minus strand of JBOHRW010000150.1, from coordinate 35,937 downwards.
GACGCCCAGATCGACGATGATCTCGCCCTCGACCCCACGGACGAAGAACTCGATGAACTCCTGTCGCGTCAGATCCTCGCCGGTGGTCGACAGCACGGTCTCGATCGAGCGCCAGGAGGCCATCCGGTCGGTCGGGGCCTCCCCGACCGGGTCGAACTGGATCACGAAGTTGTTCTCCCCGACATCCACCTCCCTGCGGCGTTCTCCGGTGACCTGCTCGCTCGGGATGAAGAACGTGAACCATCGGGCATCCGCGACATCGGTGAGCGAGAGCCCGGCCTGCGTGGGTATCGAAGAGATGTACCAGATCCGGAAGAACAGGCTCAGCCGCTTGGCGATCTCGATGTTCTCGAAGTCGTTCAGGAAAACCTCGCCGTCGGTGTTGGGGTCCGGACGGCTGAAGGCCATCTCCCCGCGCAGGGAGAACGAGGAGGGCGTCTCGCCGGTCGAGCCGGGGAGGCCATCCAGCCAGCGGTCCATGAAGGTCAGCGGCCGCGACCAGGAACCGTCCACCTCGGCGATCAGCGCCTGCGTCGGCTCCGCGCCGAGGATCGGCCGGTTGGCCAGGCTCTCCTTGCGCTGCAGCATGATGGTCGAGTTCAGGACGGCCCCCTCTGCGAGATGGTAGGAGCCCGCGGCGCCGTACAGCGTCGTCGGAGCGAGGTTGAACAGCGGAGCCACCTCGTACTCGATGGCCAGACGGTCGTTGGGATGTCGCTCGGCCAGCCCGGCCGGGTCGGTCAGGACGAGTCGGCCGAGCTCGTAGATGATCTGGTAGTCCTCGCCGCGGAGCAGGGTCTCCGCCCCGATCGACACCCGCTCCGACCCCTCGATGACGTTGGCCGACCCCAGCTCGATCTCGCCGCTCAGTCCGCCGCGCGACAGGTACCGGGCCTCGATGAAGTAGACCTGGTCGTCGAGCGCGGTCCGGTTCGGATCGCTGTTGAAATAGAGCTGCCGGTTGGGACGCTCGATCGGGATCGCCGCACCCGTTTCGTCGGTGGGCTGGAAGAACGGGCGGACGTCCGGGAAGACGATGAAGTCCGGTCCCTGGAACGGATCGCGCAGGATGCGCGGCAGGTTGACGCGACTGTTGGCGTCGGTGAGACCGAAGATGCGCGAGTACTTACGCGACTGGCCCCCGATCGACTCGAAGGTCTGGCGGAGGTCCTGGTTGCCGCGATAGATCTCCAGCTCCAGGGAACCGAGCTGGATGTTCGGCTCGCGCAGGGAATAGACGTTCCGAAGGGTGTAGTCCCAGGTGAAGTCCAGCGTGTCGGGATTCGTCGGCTTGATCAGCTTGAGAACCTGCTCCTCGGCGTCTTGAGTCGTCCCGACCTGCGTCCCCCCGCTGGTGACGTATGACACCCCCAGCACCTCGGAGTCGTTGAGCTGGCGCCGCATCTGCAGCACGATCCCGTCGGTGACGACATAATCCTGCCCCTCGACGAGGAGGTCGAAAAAGCCCACGTAGGTCTGTTCCGGGAAAGCGCCCGGATCGGTCGGATTGACCAGCGCCTCGCCACGCTTGGAGTTCTGCTCCCGGTTGTTCGAGAAATTCCCATCGTCGAGCCAGACGTTGAGCGACCCGAGCGCGGGCTGGGAAGCAGGGTTCTCGAGCGTGGTCCCCGGATTCGGGAAGCTCAGGCGGACCGAGGCCAGGGAATCGGGGTGGAACAGCAGGAAGAACCGGTCGCGCTGGAACTGGGTGTCCTTGATATCGAGCGTGACATCCGACAGCACGCCCTCGCCGCTGGGGGTGATCGAGAGGGACCGCGTCGTGCTCTCCCCCTCCTTGCGCGTGCCCAGGACCCGGAAGTCCATGGGCCCGAGCTGGGCGACTGCCTGAGCGCCGAAGGTCCCCGTCCCCACCGAGCCTCCGAGGAAACGGGAGGGTGGCAGCGCGACGCTGATGTCCCCCATTTCCACCTTCTGGAGGATCTCGTCTTCGCTCCCCGTGTAGGCGGCGGTGATGAGCTGTCTGGACTCCAGCTCGCGCTGCGAGTTGAAGTCGACCGCCACGTCGAGCTTCGTCCCGACCGTCCCCAGGATCTTGAGGTCGAGGGTCTGGTCCAGGTCGAGATCGAAAGTGCCGGAGGTCCGGCGGAGAAGCTCGGTCCGCAGATCGGGATTCTGTTTCGAGCGCGCTCCGAGCGCGCCTAGGTGCAGCCGGCCCTGGATGTCGAACTCCGAGCCTTCGCCGAAAACCCTGGCGAGCGGCTCGGGAATCCGGAGCGGATTCTCGAGCTCGGGGATGAGCCCCTCATCCTCCTGGCTACGACCGGCAAGACGATCGGCCACGACCTGCCTCCAGAGACGGGCCTCGCGGCGGAGCCGGACCTCCCGGAGGTAGTCCAGCACGTCGAGCCCGCTCACCACCGGAAGCCCCTCCCGGGCGGGCAGGGGGGTCGGCCGACCGGGCACCACGGCGCCCAGCCACGGATCGAAGGCGAGCATCGAATCGAACGGCAGGTTCTCGACGTCCGGCACGGGTGCGTGCCGCCATTCGAGGGCCGGGGCGCGCGCGCCCGGTTCCTGGGCGAGCGCCGGCGGGGTGACCAGAAGGACGATCGCCAGAGCGCCGAGCGACGCCGCCCGAGTCGTGCACGAGGGAGCCGAAGGCCTCCCCGCGGGTATCAGGCAGCGCGGCTCCGTGATTGTTCGCGGGAAATGTCGAATGTTAGCTTGGCCTCGGTCCGGGCCGCCCGCTGCGGCCGTAAATGCCGCTCCGCGTGGAATTTAGATGGCGTCGTCGCACGCCTCGGAATATAGGTCGACCCCCCCCACGGTCAACCGAGCCTGAAGGTCCAGGAATGCGTGGAATCCGCGATTTGTTCAGTGCCCGAATCCTCTCGCTGTACGCCCTGCGCGAGCATGTGGGACCGTTCGTGTTCGCGCTGATCGTCTTCACGTTCATCATGCTCATGAACCAGGTGGCTCGCCAGTTCCAGAACCTGGCCGGCAAGGGCCTCGGAGCTCAGGTGATCGTCGAGATCTTCGCCCTGTCGGTGCCGCTGACCGTTGCCGTGACGATCCCGATGGCGGTGCTGGTGGGAACGATGGCCGCTTTTGGCCGCCTGTCCGGTGACAACGAGATCACCGCGATGCGGGCCAATGGGATCGGGCTCCACCAGATCATCACGCCCACCCTGGCGGCCGCCATCGTGGTGGCCGGGCTCTCCGTCTGGTTCAACGACACGATCCTCCCGGAGAGCAACCACCGGCTCAGCCAGCTCATGCAGGACATCCAGCGCACCAAGCCGACCGTGGTCCTGGAGGAAAAACGGTTCAACGACCCCACCGGTTTGGGGGATTTCTGGATCGAGCCCCAGCGCCTCGACCGGCAGACCAACATGATGTACGGCCTCAGGATCTTCGACATGTCAGATGTGCAGGATCAGCGGACCATTCTGGCCGACAGCGGGCGCATGGACTACACGACCAATCGCGAAGACGCCGTGCTGACCCTGTGGAACGGAAAGATCCACCAGCGGGACATCTCCAGTCCCGGCGAGTACGAAGTGCTCGCGTTCGAGACTCAGCAGATCCTCCTGCGCGGAGTGGGCTCCACCATGGATCGAAGCCAGGAGATCAGCGCCATGCGCAGCGATCGCGAGATGGACCTGGGGACGCTTCTCGCCAACGTGCGAAACGAGGAAGACCGGATCGCCAAGGCCCAGGCGGACCTCGAGAAGACGGTCGTCGACCATCTGGCGATCCTGCTGGGAGATTCGCTGAGCGTCTCCCTGTCGGACAGCGGGGCGGCGACGACGCTCGGACCACGGGAGCCCGTCGAGCAGGAGCGCTACCGGCGGAGCATGGTCCAGCGTCTCAGCCAGGCCATCGACTACGCCCAGCGGCAGCGCAACAAGTTCCTGGTGGAGTATCACAAGAAGTTCGCCATTCCCATCGCCTGCATCGTCTTTGTCTTGATCGGCGCTCCCGTTGGCGTGCGCTCGCGACGTGGCGGGTTCGGCTTCGCGATGGGCGTCAGCACGCTGGTCTTCGTCTTCTACTACCTGTTCCTGACCGGAGGCGAGGACCTCGCCGACCGACGGTTGCTGCCGCCGTGGGTGTCGATGTGGCTGGCGAACATCGTGTTCCTGGCGATCGGGCTGGTGCTGCTGCGCGCCACCACCCGGGAAACCGGAGGTCGGCGTTGGAGGTGGTCCCGCCTGTGGCCTTGGCGGCGGGACGAGCCCGAGGTCCGCGAGACGAGCCTGGAGCGGCGCGGCGATCGGGTCGGCGTCGGGGGCTGATCGGGATGCGTCTCCTCGACCGTTACGTCATGGGCGAGTTCATTCGCATGCTCATTCTCTCGCTCATCTCCCTCACGGCGATCTTCGTCCTCGTCCACCTGATGGATCACATCGACCTGTACCTCGACGAGGGCGCGGGCTGGTCGGCGATCGGCAGGTATTATTTCTACCAGACCCCGTACAATCTCCTCCTCACCATGCCGATGGCGGTGCTGGTCGCGACGATCCTCTCGCTCGGGGAGCTCGGCCGGCACGGTGAGCTGGCGGCGATGAAGGCGAGCGGCGTGAGCCTTTACCGGATCGTCCTGCCGGTGCTCTCGTTCGCGTTGTTTCTAAGCCTCGCCGTTCTCGCCCTCGGCGAGACCGTCGTGCCGCGGCTCAACGAACGCGTGAATCAGGTCTACGAGGAGGATATACGCGGTGAGCCGCCGGCGCGGGAGAACTTCCGCGGGAACTTCGTCTATCAGAACGACGAGGGGTACACGTACATCGTGCGCTCCCTGTTCGTGGAGGAGGGATTACTCCCGGACACCGCTGTCACGGCCGCCGAGGAAGCCCTCAGGCTGGCGCAGCGGCGTCAGGCGGCCGGGCTCGCGGCCGCCGCAGAGGCCGCCGAGGAAGGGGAACCGAGCGAGCTGCCAGCGGAGACCGCTCCGCGGATGGGAGTCGAGGCCTCCGCCGAACAGGTGGAGATCCAGCGCCGACTCGACGACGGGACCTTTATCCGGATCAACGCCCCGCAGATGGTGTGGGAGCCGTCGAGCGGGACATGGGTCCTGCGCCGTGGCGAGCTCCGCGTCTTCCCCGAGGGCGGGGAGGAGCGGATGTACGGGTTCAGTCTCCTCCGGTCCCCGAGCCTCGCCGATCCGCCGAGCGAGCTACTCGCCGAGGAGAAGGAGCCCGAGGAGATGGGATATCAGGATCTCCAGACCTACATCGCGAAGGAGGAGCGGCTCGGGGCCGACACGCTCACCGAGCGGGTCGATCTGCAGATGAAGCTCTCGTACCCCTTCGCCAACTTCGTCATCGCTCTCTTCGGGGTCGCCCTGGTGGGTTCGGCGACCCACCTCAGCCGGCGCGGGGCCGGAATGGGCTTCGGCCTCGCGTTGTTCCTGACGATCATCTTCTGGGGCTTCCTGCGGGTCAGCCAGGGAATCGGCTACGGTGGCGGCCTGCCCCCGGTCGCCGCGGCCTGGCTCGCGAACGGGATCTTCGGGGTGGTGGGGCTGATCTTGCTGTCGCGGGCGAAGACGTAGTGGTCAGGAGAGCCGCCTTTCGATGCCGCCGCACAGCAGATGCCCCAGGAACAGGTGCACCTCCTGGATCCGCGCGGGGTCGGTGTGGGGCACGACGAAGGCCTCGTCGCAGATCGCGGCCAGTGGGTCACCCTTCGCCCCGGTAAGGCCGAAGACCGTGATCCGCGCGGCCCGGGCCGCCTCCACTGCCGTCAGGACGTTCGGCGAGCGGCCTCCGGTCGACAGGGCCATGAGCACGTCGCCCGGCCGGCCAAGGGCCTCGACCTGGCGAGCGAAGACATCCCCGAAGCCGTAGTCGTTGGAGAACGCCGTCAGAAACGAGGTGTCGGTGGTGAGGGCGAGGGCGGCGTAGGGCCGCCGGTCGAGGGCGAAGCGCCCCACCAGCTCGGTCGCCAGGTGCTGGCACTGGGCGGCGGAGCCGCCGTTCCCGACGAAGAGGAGCTTGTTTCCCGCCTCGAGCGACCGGACGCACCCGTCGATCATTCGCTCGAGCGTGTCCCCGGCCTCGCCAGCGATGCGATCGATCAGATCGCGAAGCTCGGTGGAGGCCGTTTCGAGCCCGGCCTCGTCGCGTCCGCCGCCGGCGACGCCCTCAGGTGCCGGCAAGGGTCCCGTTCCTGCCCGGTCGCCGGGCTGCCGCGGCCGCCGCTTGAAGCAGTGCGCCCGTCGACTCGTCCAGGGCGGAGTGGCGGTAGAGGCCCTCGTTGTCATGGAGATCCCGGTTCGCCGGCTCCGCCGCGTCGTCGTCCTGGCGGGCCGCGTAACGCTCCTTCCAGGCCGACGCCAGATCCGCCCACGGACCATCGGGCCGATCGGACGCCGCGGGAGCGAGAGCGAGGGCCACGAACGCCGGCCAGGCCGGTGGATCATGGTCGGTCGAGGCGGCGTCTCCGAGAGTCCGGCCGGAGAGGCCGCGCCACGGCCCGCCGTCCCCGAATGTCCCCTCGAGCGCGTCGAGCGCCGTGAGCAGCCGCTCCTCACCCAGCGCCGCCAGGGTCTCGTGGGCCGCGGCGATCAGCCCATCGGCGGCGAGGAGCGATCGCGCCGGGCCGTCGGCCGTGGCGCCAGGGTCGCGGCGGCCCGGCGCTCCGTCCAGGCTGCGGCGTGCGGACTCGAGCGCACCGGAGAGCGCCGCCACGCAGATCCCCCAGGCGACCGACTCGGCGTCGGGCCAGCCCGCCCGTCGCACGACCGTGGAGGCGATCGCGCCGACCCAGTCCGAGCCCGCCTCCATCGCGTCCGCCATCTCGGCCCCCAGCGGAGCCGGCATCGTGAAGCTCGCCAGCCAGTCGGCCAGGATCCCGGCGAAGCTCCGGACGGCCTCGGGCTCCCCGCTCGCCACGAGATCGCGAGGATTCACGTCGCCGCGCTCATTCCTCGACCAGCGAAGCGATGATCTGGGGCGCCCGCTCGAGCGCTTCGTCGATCCGCTCGACATCCTTGCCGCCGGCCTGCGCCATGTGCTTCTTGCCGCCACCGCCGCCGCCGATGAGAGACGCCAGCTTCCGGATCACCCGCGGCGCGTCGAGCCTCCCCTTCTGGATCAGGTCGTCGGTCACAACCGCGAGCAGGTTGGCCTTCCCGTTCATCTCGGCTCCGACCACGCCGACCCCCGAGCGTAGCCGGTTCCGCAGGGCGTCGCCGATCGCCCGGAAGTCGTCCATCGAGGTCGGCGCCGCACGGAGCGTCACGACCTCGAGCCCGTTCACGTTCGTGGTCGTGCCGACGCCAACGCCACCCGTCATTGTCTCGCGCCGCGCCTGCTCGAGACCACGCTCGACCTGGCGCTTCTCCTCGATCAACCGGTCCAGCCGCGAAGGCACCTCGTCGGGCGAGACCTTGAGCCGCTCGGCGGCCCCGGCGAGAAGCGCCTCCCGGCGTCGGAACTCCTCGATCGCGCGTGGACCGGTGACGACCTCGATCCGCCGGACGCCCCCCGCAGCGCTGGACTCGGAGACGATCCGCACCACGCCGATCTGGCCGGTCCGGTCCACGTGGCAGCCGCCGCAGAGCTCGATCGAGCGGCCGTCGCCGCCGATCGACACGACCCTCACGCGGTCGCCGTACTTCTCGCCGAAGAGCGCCATCGCACCCTTTTCCCTGGCCTCGTCGAAGGGCATGATCTCCTTGTCCACCGGAAGGTCGTCCAACACCCAGCGGTTGGCCTCGTCCTCGATCGCCTCGATCTCGGCCGGGCCGAGCGCGCGGGGGTGGGAGAAGTCGAACCGCATCCGCTCGGGTGCGACCAGCGAGCCCGCCTGTCGCACGTGGTTGCCGAACCGCTCCCGGAGGATGGCGTGGAGGATGTGGGTCACCGTGTGATGGCGCTCGGTCTGCCGGCGCCGTCCGGCGTCCACCACGGCGCGCACTGCCGCTCCCTCTACGACCCTCTCGGGATCCCCCTCGACGAGCTGGGCGACCGGCACAAAGGCCTCGTCGTGCCGCCCGACATCCACGACCTCCAGCCGGAACCCCTCTCCCTCGATCCAGCCCGAGTCGGCTACCTGCCCGCCGCCCGTGGCATAGAAAGGGTTGCGCCGCAGGAGCAGGCGGAAGGTGTTCTCGGACCGCGCCAGGCGCTCGATCACCGTGTCGCCGACGAGCTCGTGGTAGCCCACGAACGCCGTGGTCGGAGCGTGCGCGGGATCGTCCAGACCGAGCTCGCCGAAGGCCACCGCGTTCGCCTCATCCCCAAACCCGCTCGCCGCCCGCGCCCGCGCGCGCTGCTCCTCCATCCGCTCCTCGTAGCCTGCCTGGTCGATCCCGTGACCGCGCTCGCGGGCGATCAGATCGGTCAGGTCGGGCGGAAAGCCGTAGGTGTCGTAGAGCGTGAAGACGTCCGCGCCGGGGACGGCGGAGCCGGCCGGGAGCTCCGCGAGCACCTTCTCCAGAATGGCCATCCCCTGGTCGATCGTCTGGAGAAACCGCTCCTCCTCGGCCTTGAGGATCGTCCCGATCCGCTCGTCCTGGCCCTCGAGGTCGGGGTAGGCCTCGTGCATCTCCGCCACGATCGAGGGCGCGATCGTGTGCAGGATCGGCTCGTGGACGTCGAGCATCCAGTAGTGGCGCACCGCCCGCCGGATGATCCGACGCAGGACGTAGCCGCGCCCCTCGTTGGTCGGGTAGACGCCATCACCGATCAGGAACGTCGACGCCCGCCCGTGGTCGGCCAGCACGCGGAACGAAACGCCGACTTCGGTGTCGGCCTCGTAGGTCCGCCCCGTCCGTTCGGCGATCCGCTCGAGAATCGGCGTAAACAGGTCGCTATCGTAGTTCGAGTACACGCCCTGGACCGCGGCGGCCATGCGCTCGAGCCCCATCCCGGTGTCGACCGACGGACGCGGCAGGTCCTTCATCGCACCGGCTGCCGAGCGCTCGAACTGCATGAACACGAGGTTCCAGATCTCGAGGTAGCGCTCCTCGTTGTCGGCCGGCGTGCCCTCGCCGTACTCCGGCCCGAAGTCCCAGAAAATCTCCGAGCACGGGCCACAGGGCCCGGTTTCCCCCATCGCCCAGAAGTTGGTGTCGTCGCCGAGCCGCAGGACCCGCTGGGCGGGGATCCCGGTGACCTCGGGCCACAGGCGAGCCGCCTCGTCGTCCCGCTCGTGCACGGTCGCCCACAGGCGATCGGCCGACAGCTCGAGGTCCTCGGTCAGGAACTCCCAGGCGTACTCGATCGCCTCCTTCTTGAAGTAGTCGCCGAAGGAGAAGTTGCCGAGCATCTCGAAGAACGTGTGATGGCGCGGCGTGTAGCCGACGTTCTCGAAGTCGTTGTGCTTCCCCGAGACACGCAGGCACTTCTGCGACGAGGTCGCGCGCTGGAATCCCAGCTTGCGCCTTCCCGTGAAGACATCCTTGAACGGGACCATCCCGGCGTTCACGAACAACAGCGTGGGGTCGTCCTGCGGGACGAGCGGAGCCGACGCCACGCGGGTGTGCCCGTTGGCGACAAAGAAGTCGAGGAAGCGGTAGCGGATCTCGTGTCCGGTCATGGCTGCAATCGGGAAAGGGCCGGCCGGCCCCGAGCCGGCTCAACGACGCGCCTGCAGATGCGGTCAATCTAGGGCGGCCCGGCGGGGAGGACGAGCCGGAACCTGGCCCTGGAAGTATCGCCGGACATGGAAGAGAAGTGCCAGGAGAGGGCCATCTCGTTCAGTAGATCTTCCCACCCCATGCGCAGGGCGAAGTAACCCGATAGATGCCAGAAGACAGTGGCAAGCAAGGCGCCCCACCACGCCCAGGACGTGAGCCGTATGATGCCCAGGGAGAGCGCCCCGTATGCGGACCGTTCGTCCGGTCGCGGGAGGCTTGCTGCGATGTTGGGTGACTCATCCTCTCGCTCCCTTCGAAGGCCTGCGCGGTCCTGCTCCGCCCCTCGTTCCGCGAGCGAGCCGCGCGCATTCCGCGTGACGGAAGCAGCCCACCAGGTGGTCGTTCACGACCCCGGTCGCCTGCAGGAACGCGTAGACGATCGTGGGGCCGACGAACGAGAACCCGCGCCCCTTGAGGTTCTTGCTGACGGTCTCCGCCAAGGGCGTCCGGGCGGGGATCTGCTCGATCTTCCGCCAGCGGTTCCGGATCGGCTCGTCATGGACGAAGCCCCACAGGTAGTCCGCGAAGCTACCGAACTCGTCCTGCACGTCCAGGAAGGCGCGCGCGTTCCCGATCGCGCTCTCGATCTTCTGACGGTTCCGGACGATGCCGGTATCCTTCAGGAGGCGCTGCACGCTGCGCCGGTTGAAGCGGGCCACCTTCTCCGGATCGAACCCGGCGAACGCCCGGCGATAGCCCTCGCGCTTCCTGAGTATGATCTCCCACGAGAGACCGGCCTGCGCGCAGTCCAGGAGCAGGTGCTCGAAGAGGAGGCGGTCGTCCCGGCACGGGACGCCCCACTCCTGGTCGTGGTAGGGGATCGAGAGCTCGGTGCGGGCCCAGCCGCAGCGGGTGCGCGCAGTCACCCGCGCTCCTCCCCCACCCGGCCGGCGGCTTCCGCCCGATCGTCCTTCGTGAACCCGTAGACCAGCATGTCCATCGTCGTCCCGTCCTTGGTGACCGCCTTCCGAAGCCGGCCCTCGAGCCGATAGCCGGCCTTCTCGAGGACCCGGGCCGAGGCCGGGTTCCACTCGAAGACGTACCCGTACAGGCGCGCGATGTCGAAATGCGCGAAGGCGTAGCGGGTCAACGCGACGACCGCCTCGGTGGCGATCCCCCGACCCCAGAACGGCTCCCCCAGCCAGTAACCGATCTCCATCGACCGGCGCAGGATATCCGACTGGGGATGCAGTCCGATCCCTCCCACCGCTTCGCCCTCCACGTCGATCGCGAAGAAGGTCTCGGGGTCGGCCCGGCGGGCGGTCCGGATCCAGACCCGGGCGTCCTTCGTGGCGTAGGGATGCGGGAAGCGGTCGCGCAGGTTGCGCCAGACGGCGCGATTGTCGGCGAGCCGGGCGATCGACTCGGCGTCGTCCTTCCGCCAGCTCCGGATCGTGCAGGTCTCGAGCGGGATCTCCAAAGGGGTCGCCATTCCTTTCCGTTTTCCATGAGCTCCGTTCCGACCGCGGCTCACCCGTTGGGCGCGACCACCGCCTTCACGACCCGGCCCGCCTCGACGTCGGCCAGCGCCTCGTTCATCTGGTCGAGCCCGTACGCGCGGCCGATCATCCGCTCCCAGCCGATCCGGTCGCCATGCCGCGCGAGCACGTCGACCATGCGGTGGAAGTGGTCGTACCCCACGCCCCAGACCCCGCGCACGTCGAGGTGCTTCCGGTTGATCATGCCGTGGGGGTTGATCGTGGCGTCACCGGCGTCCGTGTACTGCCCGGCGACCACGTAGCGTCCGGCGTCCCGCGTCATGAGCATGCCCTCCGGGATCGCCGCCGGCGATCCGCTGGCCTCGATCGTGACATCGGCGCCGCGACCTCCGGTCAGCTCCCGGACCCGCTCGATCCTCTCGTCGGGCGACGTCGCATCGAGGGGGACCGTCTCGTCGACGCCCATCGACCGCGCGATCGCGAGCCGCGAATCGGGCCCCCCCACGACGATCACCCGCCCGGCACCCGACATCAGGGCCAGGATCGCCGCGCTGAGACCCACAGGTCCCGCTCCCTGCACCGCCACGCGGTCGCCGATCCGGATCGCGGCCCGGTCAACCGCGTGAAGGGCGGTGGCGAGCCCGCAACCGCCAGCGATCAGGAGCCGGGCGTCGACCTCCTCGGGCAGCGGGATCACGCCGACCCCGGGCTTCAGATGGATCGCTTCGCACCAGCCACCCAGGAGGCCGTCCGAGACGCCGTAGGTGATGCCGTAGACCTTGCGATGAGGGCACCGGTTCTGCGCTCCCATCCGGCAGAACCAGCATCGATGGCAGGTCTCGTGGACGTCGTGGAAGGTCACCACGTCGCCGACCTCGATCGGTCGTCCGTCGAGGTCGATCACTCGGCCGCCCGCCTCCGCCACCCGGCCGACCGACACGTGACCCGGGACGATCGGGTACGGCACGCCCGCGAGACGACCATGCCACAGGTGGACGTCCGTTCCGCAGACCTCGCTATAGATCGTCTCCAGCAGGATCCCGCCGGGCTCGATCCGGGCATCGGGCAGATCCTGGACCTCGATCGGCGCCCCGGGCGCCGTCATGACGGCGGCGCGAGGCATCAGTTCCGCTCCTCTCGTTCATCGAAGTACCCCGCGCAGTCCGCGACCATCCACGCGCGCCACCTCGCGGCGATCGCCTCGCGGCCGGCGATCACGCCTCCGGCTCGGGCAGGATGTCCCTACAGACGTCGTAGATGAGCGTGTTGTCGAAGCCGCGTCTCTGGAGATGGGTGGCGACCCGGCGCCAGCGGGTCTCGTCGGACGCGTCGGCGACACGCGGCAGCTGGGCCTTGGCGATACGCCGGGCCAGAGCCCGGTCGTCGACCTCCTCCTCGTCGAACGCCGCGTCCACCGCGTGACCCGCCGCGGCCGCCGGGACGCCTCGCTCGACCAGCTGGCTCACGATCCGGCGCCGCGCGCGGGGCTTCATGCGCACGGCGTCCAGCGCGAAGGCGCGCGCGAAGCGCTCGTCGCTGACCAGGTCCTTCCGGGCCAACTCTTCGACGACCGTGCGCACGACGTCCTCGTCCGCCTCGCCCTTCGCCCGGAGCTTCTCGCCCAGCTCGCGGACCGTGTGCTCGCGGCCCGAGAGGAGCCGTAGCGCCCGCTTTCGGACCCGCTCCCGGGCCTCCAGATCGGACTCGGGCTTCGACCGCTTCACCGGGGCCGCGGGGGCTCCAGCGGCACGATGATCCAGAGGAGGAGGTACACGAGGATGCCGGGGAAGGCAGCGCTCAGGATCGAGACGACCACATACACAATACGCAGCATCGTCACGTTCAGATCGTAGCGTTCGGCCAGGCCACCGACGACGCCGGCGATCATCCGCTGCTCGCGACTCCGCCGCAGGCCCGGCCGGGATGCGTCCGCGGTCATCAGCTTCCGCCTCCCCGGCGCACGAACGTCTGGGTCTGCCGGGCGCCGAACTCCTCGGGCCGGATGTTCGCCCCTCGCTCGCCGGGGACTCCCGGCTCGCAGTCGAGCCGCAGCGTAGCGTCGCCTTCGAGCTCGAAGATGCAGTACAGCACGTACCCCTCGAGCGGGCCGGTCTCGAACTCGGACAGGTCCAGCGCATGCGGCGAAGCCCCGAAATCGGCCTCGTAGCGGACCTGGAACGTGTCGGGCAGGAGCCAGAGCGCGGTGCCGTCCTCGCGGAAGACGAACGCCGAGCCCTCGGCGTTGTCGCTGACCGCCTGCCACTCGCCGGTCAGACCATCCGTATCGGCACAGCCACTCGTGACAACGATCGCCGCCATTACGAAGAGGAGCCCGCGTTTCAGCACGTCGAATGGAAGAGCCCGCCCACCGCCTCCCGCTCCCGCAGCTCGTTGTAGAGGCGGACCGCCTCCAGGGTCTGAACGACGTGGCTCCGAACGCCTCTCTCCTCCAGCATCTCGAGGGTATCGGCGCGGACCCGGAGCCGGCGCTGGATGCCGCGCGAGAGAACCACCGTCGTCGCCCCGTGCTCGAGGAGCTCCTCCACGTCGGCGGGCTGCACGCCCGGCTCGTGGCGGGTCCCGGTCTCGTTCCAGTCCCACTCGCGTGAGCCGCCCGGCCAGAGCTTGGCGTCCTTGTACGGAGCCCGCGCCCCCTCGACCTCGATGCGGCCCCACTCGAGCCCCTCGATCCGGGGCGAAGGGACGGACTCGACGCTGCCTTCGGTCATGGGCCGATTATACGGAGACCTGCCGAGGAACGCACACCGCGGTCGCGTTGAAAAGGGCCCGCGATCAGATCCACCGCCCGCTAGCGGCCGACCGCGACCGGCTCCGCCGCCCGCACCGGCAGATGTTCCTCCAGGTAGCGGGTGAGCAGGCTGAACAGGTGCAGGGTCGTGTTCTTCCCCTCGAAGATGCCGTGCGTGCGGTTCGGGTAGGCCATCATCGTGAACGGCTTGTTGGCCGCCACCAGGGCGTCGATCAGCCGCTGGGTCCCCTGGAAGTGGACGTTGTCGTCGCCGGTGCCGTGGACGACCAGGAGATCCCCCTCGAGCTGATCGGCATAGGTGACCGGGCTGGACTCGGCGTAGGCCTCCGGGCTCTCCTGCGGCAGGCCCATATAGCGCTCCTGATAGATCGTGTCGTAGAGGCGGATGTCGGGAACGGGAGCGACCGCCATCCCCAGGTCGAAGATCTCCGGGTACCGGAACAGCGCGTTCAGGGTCTGCGAGCCGCCACCGCTCCAGCCCCAGATCCCGACCCGCGTCTCGTCGACCCACGGCCGCTCGACGAACGCCTCGGCCGCGGCCGCCAGATCGGCCGCTGTCAGGGTCCCGATCCGCTGATAGATGACCTTCCGCCAGTGGCTGCCGCGGGGTGCCGGCGTGCCGCGGGGATCGACGCTCGCCACGAGGTAGCCCTGCTGGGTCAGGTAAAGGTGCCAGAGATACCTCTCCCCGCCCCAGGAGTCGGTCACCGTCTGGCCCCATGGCTCCCCATAGACGTAGAAGAGGACGGGATACTCCCGTGACTCGTCGAATCCGGGCGGCTTCATCACCCAGCCGTCCAGCATCAGCCCTTCCGCGGCGCTCGGTACGCGGAAGAACTCCACCGGGCCGCGGTCGAGCGCCTCCATCGTGGCCTGGAGCCCGGCGTTGTCGACGAGCGTCCGCACGGACTCGTGCGCGGGTAGCGTCACGAGGTCGATGACGGGCGGCACACCAAAGGAGGAAAAGGTGTGGAACGCCCAGTCGCCGGAGGGAGCCATGTCGTAGGCGTGGCTGCCCGTCTCCTCCGGGGTCAGCCGCTCCTCCTCGCCCGTACCGTCGATCCGGACCCGGTACAGGTAGCGCGTCTTGGGGTCGTCGGGCGAGGCGAGGATGTAAAGCCACTCCTCCGCCGTGTCGACGCCCACCACGTCGATGATGTCGTATTCGCCGGGCGTGATCAGCCGCTGCTCCTCGCCGTCCCTGGAGATGACGTAGGCGTGGCGCCAGCCGTCCGACTCGCTGATCCAGAGGAAGCGCTGCCCGTCGTCGATCCAGTCGAAGAGCTCCACGCGCATATCGACCCAGGCATCGGGATCGCTCTCGGTGTGGATCGTCCGCACCTCTCCGGTCGACGCGTCGGCGAGCATGATCTGGAGCGTGTTCTGAAGGCGGTTGAGATGCTGAAGCACGAGCTCGTCGGGACTCGCCGCCCAGTCCATGCGGGCGATGTAGTTGTTTCGCGGATCCCCCGGGACATCCATCCACGTCGTCTCGCCGCCGGTCGAGCTCACGACACCCACCCTCCCCGCGGAGTTGGTGGTTCCCGCCTTGGGGTACTGGATGGGGATCGTGAACGAGTAGAGCGAGTCGGTGGAGTTGAGGAGCAGGAACTCACCGACACCGCTGGCGTCGAGCTGCCAGTAGGCGATCCGCTCCCCGTCCGGGCTCCAGCGCCAGCCATCCTGGAGGTTCAGCTCCTCCTCGTAGACCCAATCGAAGGTGCCATTGATGATGGTCCGCGAGCCATCGGTCGTGAGTCGGGTGATCTCGCCGCTCGCCAGATCCTCGACGTAGATGTCGTTCTCGTCGTAGCGGACATAGCCAACGCGGGAGGCGTCCGGCGAGAACTTGGCGAACATGAGCGTCGATTCGGGCGCGTCACCGCCCAGCTTCCGCAGGGTCTCCAAACCGCGATCGAGGATCCAGTAGTCGCCCCGCGTGTTGTCCCGCCAGACGCGTTCGGAGTTGGTGAAGATCAGGAGCCGCTGGCCGTTCGGCGACCACGAATAGTCCTCGATCTCGAGCGCCTCGTTGCCGCCCTCCGGGATCAGCTGCGAAGCCGGGATCATGACCTCGCGCTCACCCGTCCGCGCGTCGTAACGCACGATGTCCTGCCCATTCTCGACGGCCTCGGAGGGCTCGACCGTCGTGTACGCGCCTTCGCCCTCCAGCCAGCGCGCCGGACCGAACCGCTCCCTCTGGAAGTCGTCCGACGAGAAGATGCGCTCGAGGGTGAGGATTCCGGGGTCGGCCTCCTGCGCGGGCAGCGGGGCGGCCGCGAGCAGCCCGAAGACGAAGACGGACACGAAGCGGATCGAAAGGCGGTTCATCGGCTCTCCTGGAATGGGATGCGGTGCGGGTTCAGGCTTTATGACGACCGCGGGGCGATCTCCGTTCATACCCACGCTACCCGAGCGACGATCCGTGCCGGCGCTCAGATGGCCTTGCCGGTACTCACCATGTCCGCCCCCTCGACGGGGCGGGAGGCCAGGACCTGGCGCAGGATGTCGACCGCCCGCTCGGCGTCGTCCTCGCTGAAGATCAGAGACGGCCGGAAGCGCAGGCTGCGCGGACCGCAAGCCAGGGTCGCCAACCCCTCGTCCCAGCACTTCTGGCGGATGGCGCTCCGGGTCGCCGTGTCGGGCAGATCGAAGGCGAGCAGCAGACCCCGGCCGCGGGTATTGGAGACGATCTCCGGGAACTCGGCCTGGACCCCCTGGAGCAGCTCCAGGAAAGTGTCGCCGACCCGCGCCGTGCTCTCGACCAGCTCCTTCTCCTCGATGATCTCCAGGTAGCGCGCGCAGCGCACCATGTCGACCAGGTTGCCGCCCCACGTCGAATTGATGCGCGAGGAGACGCGGAAGACGTTCTTCTCGACCTCGTCGATCCGTGGACCCACCATGATCCCGCACACCTGCGCCTTCTTGCCGAAGGCGACGATGTCGGGGGCCATGCCCATCTGCTCGAAGGCCCACATCGTCCCGGTGACCCCCATCCCGGTCTGGACCTCGTCGAAAATGAGGAGCGCCTCATGCTCGTCGGCGAGACGGCGGAGAGCCTGCAGGAACTGGGGACGGAAGTGGTGGTCACCCCCCTCGCTCTGAATCGGCTCGATCAGGATCGCGGCGATCCCGTGCGGATCCTTCTCGAACACCGCCTCGATCTCGGCAACCACTCCGGCCTCGGCTTCCTCGATCGCTTCGTCATCGATGGGAAAGCTGAGCTTGGGGTTGGAAACGCGAGGCCAGTCGAACTTCGGGAAATCGCGCGTCTTGGCGGGGTCGGTGTTGGTCACCGAGAGCGTGTACCCGCTCCTGCCGTGGAACGCGTCGACGAAGTGAAGGACCTTGTCGGCGCCTCCCTCGATCCCTCGGGCGCGATTCTTCTGCGCCTTCCAGTCGAAGGCCGCCTTCATGGCGTTCTCGACCGCCAACGCGCCGCCGGCGATGAAGAACAGGTGCTCGAAGGGCGCCGGCACCGCAACCCGCCGGAAGATCTCCACGAACGCCGCGTACTCCCGGCTGTAGACATCGCTGTTGGCCGGGTTGGCGAGGGCCGCCCGCATGAGCGACTCGCGGAAGCCCTCGTCGTCCATACCCGGATGGTTGTGCCCGATCGGCAGAGTTGCGAAGTAGGCGTAGCAGTCCAGGTATTCCTTCCCCGTCAGCGCGTCGACCATGGTCGTGCCATGGGACTTCTCGAGATCGATAACGATGTGGAAGCCGTCGACGAGGATGCTCTGCTTGAGGATCGGAAAGACACGTTCGGCGGAAACTTGGATACGGGACATGGCGCCCTCCTGGGACCGACGGTTCGTAACGCGGGAGACGAACGGGACCACGGCGCTCCGGAGAGGCGCCCGGAGGGGACGCGCTACCGGGCCGCGGCGGCTGTCGAGCGGACGCCCATGGCGTCCGCTGGCCCATTGGGGGGCGCGAAGATGCCGGGCCGGGCCTGGCGGGGCAGCCGGAGGCGGGAGTGGGTGTCGGTCCGGGGGATAAGCACCGACAGAGGATACCGCTTCCCGGGTCGGTCGGGTAGGAAAGTCGAGGACCGGCCGAAGTGATCGAAATGTCGGTAATAGCCGTATACTATGCGTATATGTCTTCTTCTCCCCTGGGAATCGGGCTGATCGGCTGTGGACGGGTCACCGAGCAGCTTCATCTGCCGGCCCTGCGCCACGTGCCGGATGCCCGGGTGACGGCCGCCGCCGACCGGGATGCCGGCCGCCTGGATATGGTGACGAGCCGATTCGGCATACTTCGGTCGTACCTGGATGCGGATACCCTGCTCGCGGATCCAGATGTGGATATCGTCGCTGTGTGCGTGCCGGTGGCGCAGCACGCCGAAGTCGCGATTGCCGCGCTGGATGCCGGAAAACACGTACTCATCGAGAAGCCGCTCTCGCTGACCCTCGATGAAGCGGACCGGTTGATGGCCCACGACGCCCGGTCGCCCGGGAAGGCCACGGTGGGCTTCAACCTGCGGCATCACCGGCTGATCCGCCGAGTCCATGCGGCTCTCCGGGACGGCGCGCTGGGCACCCCCGCCTTCGTACGCTCCGCGTTCACCAGCGGCATCGCCCACCGCCAGACCTTGCCGGACTGGCGCCGCCGGCGCGCCACCGGAGGCGGCGTGCTGTTCGAGCTGGGCGTTCATCATTTCGACCTGTGGCGGTACCTGCTCGATGCCGAGGTCGAGGAAGTCTTCGTGCAATCCCGCACCGCGGAGCGCGAGGATGACATGGCGACGGTCTCCGCCCGCCTCGCCAACGGCGTGCTGGCCACCGGAGTCTTCTCCCAGGCGACGGCCGACCAGAACCAGCTCGAGTTTCACGGCAGCAACGGCCGTATCGTGGTTTCCTGCTACCAGTTCGACGGCCTTCGGCAGTATGCGACAGCCGATCACCTCGGCGGAATCCGGCACCTGGCCAACCAAGTGATGCAACCGGTCCGCCGGCTGCCGGCCGCCTTGCCCAACCTGCGGTACGGCGGTGACTTCATGGCCTCCTACCGCTCCGAATGGCAGGCGTTCATCGATTGCATCCGGCAGGATCACTCGCCCCCGGCCACGCTGAGCGACGGCCGACGGGCGTTGCAGATCACCCTCGCCGCCCTCGAATCGGCCGCGACGAACCGGCCCGTTTCGCTCCAGGCGGTGCCCCGCGATGCCTGATCTCGCGCTTGTAACCGGCGCCACCGGCTTCGTGGGCAGTCACCTGTCCGAGCGTCTCGTAGCGGACGGATACGCTGTCCGGGCCATGGCCCGTGCCTCCAGCGACACCACGCACCTCGCGGCCCTTGGCGTCGAGATCGTCCACGCCGATCTGCTGGATGAAGACGCTGTGGGCCGGACCGTGGACGGCTGCACGCACGTCTACCACCTCGCCGCCGCGACGGCCCGCAGCCATCCCTCGACGGAAGACTACCGGGTGATCAACGAAACCGGCACGCGTCACATGACGCAGGCCTCGGTTGCAGCCGGCATCCGTCGATTCGTGTTCGCGAGCACGCTGGGGGGTTTCGGCCGCGTTCCCCAGCCTCCGGCCGATGAGCGAACGCCGCCACAACCGAACACGGCCTATCGAATATCGAAGTGGCGGGCCGAACAAATCGTGCATGACGCGGTCAAGAGCCAAGGCTTGCCGGCTGTCATCGCACGCCTGCCCAGCATGCTCGGTGCACGCGCGAGGGGTTGGCTGCCGTGGGTGCGCGACATCGCCGCCGGCCGCGTCTTCGTGGTCGGCTCGGGAAGCAACCGGGTGCCTCTGACGGCGGTTTCCGATGCGGTCGACGCGCTGCGCCTGTGCGCGGAAATCCCTGGCATCGAGGGACGGACCTACCTCTTCACCGGACCGGACTGCGTTTCCATCAACCGGGCGATCGCGGCTATAGCCCGCTCACTGGATGTTTCCGCCACCCCCAGGCGTCTGCCCGCCTTGCCCCTACGGCTGTACCATCGGCTCGGCGACGCCCTCTATCGACGCCTGGGGCTCTCTCTGCCACGGACCCATGCGCTCGAATTCTTCCAGGCCGACCGGGCCTTCTCCATCGAGCGGGCCCGACGCGAACTGGGTTATGATCCCCGGGTCTCCATCGAAGATGCGATGCAGCAAACCGTCAACTGGTATCTTCAGGAGGGGCTCCTGTAGGTTCGCTGTTCCATTTCCCAAAACCTCGTTCATCTCATGGGAATACCGGCGCAGACAACTCATTCGATGTCGACCCTCTCCGTCGTGCTGATCATGCCGGACAGTTTCGACGGGATAGCCAAAACCGTCCGGCATCTCCAGGCCCAGACGATTGCCGAGCGGCTCGAGATCATCCTCGTTGCCGCCTCGGCCGACGAGGCCGCGGTGGACAAGGTCGCGCTGCAGGGTTTTGGGGCCTGGCGCTTGATCGAGCTCCCCCGACTCAGCCGGGGGGGACCCGCACGGGCGGCGGGAATTCGGCACGCGTCGGCCCCCTTCGTGGTGTTGGCCGAGGACCACTGCTTCCCGGAGCCGGACTGGGCGGAAGCCTTGCTAGATGCGTTTCATCGACATCCCGAGGCGGGGGCGATCGTGCCATCCATCTCGAACGGAAACCCGCGTACCCTGACGAGCTGGGCGGATGTCTATATGAACTTCGGGCCGTTTGTGGACCACACGAGTGCGACGGCTCTCGACCATCTGCCATGGCACAACGCGTGCTTTCGCCGCGAGGCTTTCGCTGGACACGAGGCCGACCTCCCGCATCTACTCGAAGTGGAAATGCTGTGGCATGACCGTTTGGTCGAGAACGGCCATACCCTGAGGATTACCCCGGCGACGCGGATTCATCACTACAACTTTTCCCGTCCGAGCTTCTTTCTCCGGGAGCAGTACGTCAACGGTCGCATTTTCGGGTCGGTCCAGGCCGAGCCCATGCCGGTCTGGAGGCAATGGCTGCACGCCTGTTCCGCTCCGCTCGTTCAGGCCACTCGTTTTCGCAGCATCCTGCATGACCTGCGGCGCTCGGAGCGCCTGGGCCTGCTGCCCCGTCTCCTGCCCGCGCTGGCGCTGGGCCTGGTCGCCAACGGATTCGGCGAGTTTGTGGGATACACGTTCGGGGCGGGGCGAGCCAAGGAAACGAAATTCGATCTTGAATTCCGTCGATACCGGTTCATGACCGAGGCCGACCGGCGCGACCTGTTGGATCCTGACCGTTCGTTCGTGCGAATCAAGAGTTGAGCCCGAATGCCATCGGCCACGCCCCTCCTCTCCGTCATCCTGGTTACACCCGATGACTACGCGACCGTCCGAACCACGGTGCGCCACCTCGCACGGCAAACCGTCTGCGATCGGCTCGAATTGATCCTGGTGGCTCCCTCCGACGACATCGGCCTGGTAGTATCGGACGTCGAAGGCCTCCATGGCTGGCAAGTGATTGCGACAGGGCCGATACGGTCCTCGTCAGAAGCCAGGGTCGCGGGCGTCCGGCGCAGCAAAGCCCCGGTCATCGCTTTCGGTGAGGATCATGCCTTTCCCGGACCGCTCTGGGCTGAAGCCCTGCTGCTCGCGCACGAGGGTCCATGGGCCGCCGTCGGCCCTGTGGTCCACAACGCCAACCCGAACACCCTAATCAGCTGGGCCGACCTGCTCATCGGCTACGGGCCTTGGCTGGAGCCGCACCCCGGCGGGATCGTGGACTTCCTGCCCGGCCATAACTCATCCTACAAGCGCGATCTGCTCCTGGCCTACGGGCCTGCGCTCGAAGACATGCTGGACGCCGAAACGGTGATGCACTGGGACCTGCGGGCCAACGGCGAGCGGCTGTATCTGGAGCCGGCCGCCAGGCTGGCCCACATGAACTACGCGATGCCGGGGGTGTGGACGCGCGCGCAGTTCCACAACGGTCGCCTCTTTGCAGCCCAGCGGGTGCAGTGCGCGCCCCACTGGAAACGCCTCTTCTTTCTTGCCGCCTCCCCCCTGATTCCCTTCGTTCGCCTCGTGCGCACCCTCCGAGCGACGACCCGTCTTCAACGCTGGGGCCTCATGGTTCGCGTGACGCCGGTGTTGTTCTTCGGACTTCTGATCGACGGCTTGGGCCAGCTCGTCGGTTATGCAACCGGCGCCGGCTCGGCGATGCAGCATCTGGTCGACATCGAGTTTCATCGCGTTCGCTATGCCCGCCTGGAGCGCGTTGACTTGCCCTGATGTCCTCCCTCCCTTTTCTCTCCATCATCATTCCCACCTACAGCCGGCCGGACCAACTTGCCACCTGTTTGCGGGCCCTGGCGGATCAGCGCTATCCCTGCGATCGGTTCGAGGTGATCGTCGTGGACGACGGCAGCCCGTCTCCCCTGAACCCTGTGGTCGACGCTTTCCGAGCGCACATCGAGCTGACCTTGCTCCGCCAGTCCAATGCCGGTCCCTCCCTGGCTCGCAATACGGGAGCGGCACGGGCGAGAGGCGCCCTGCTCGCTTTCACCGACGATGACTGTGTCCCAGACCCCGGTTGGCTGAGCGCGCTGGCGGGGACATTTCGATCCTACCCCGAGGCCCTGCTCGGGGGGCAAACCATCGGCGTTCTTACGACAAACCCTTACGCGACGGCCAGCCAGCTCCTCGTGAGCTATGTCTACGCGTATTACAATCGCGATCCCGATGAGGCCCGTTTCTTCGCCTCCAACAACATGGCGGTGCCAGCGCGTCTTTTTTTGGAGATCGGTGGATTCAACACAGTCCAAACCCGCGCCGCGGCGGAAGACCGGGAGCTATGTGACCACTGGATATCCCTCGGGTACCGGTTGCGTTACGTTCCGGACGCCGTCATCCGCCATGCCCACGCTCTCACCCCGGGCGGATTCTGGCGACAGCACTTCAACTACGGGCGAGGAGCGGTAGAGTTTCGCCGCGCGCGATCTGGACGCGGCGTCCCGCCCCTGCCGATCGAGCCGCTTTCGTTCTACGCCGATATGCTGCGATTCCCCTTCGCCGAGCAGTCCGGCTTTCGGGCACTGAGGCATTCCGCGCTGATCGGCTTCTCTCAACTAGCAAGCACCGTCGGCTTTTTTTGGGAGGCCGTGGGTCGACGCCTGCGTCCGTAAGGTGACGCTCCGGCGACCATTCCATCGCCAGCCGTTATCACGCTCGTCGACGAAGCAGGCGGCTCCCGAAGAGCATCGGCACGACCACGAGGAGGCTGACGGGCAGGATCGGCCAGCGCCGTGATCTCGCCGGCCGCGTGGTCGGTGTCGGCCACCGACAGCTCGAGCCTCGCCCGGCGGATGACGCTGCGGGTGGCGTCCGGAGAGGCCGCCAGCGTGAGCGTAGCCTCACCGGTGGGCGCCTCGGGAGCCGCCGCTCCGGCGCGGTTGTAGGAGTCCTCGTCGGCCCGGTCGGACGAGGGGACCGATCCATCCGCACACGAAAACAGCGCGGCCGAGACCATCAGGGCGAGCGCGCCGTGCGAGACGGCGCGGAAGCGGAGAAGGGGCGATCGTTCCATGATCCGTTCCTCCAAGGTTGAGCGGCCCGGCCCGACGCACACCTTCCGTACACGCATCCAGACGGTTTATTCCGGGCCACACGTTCAATCCCTGAAAGGCGGCCGGGTTGGCTCGGCTGCCTGCCCGCCCTACCTTTCGCTGCGATGCGCGAGCCCCTCCTCCGCCTCTACCGCGAGCGCTACGGAGCCGCACCGACCGCCGTCCTGGAGCTGCCGGGAGACGGCTCCACCCGCACCTATCGCCGTCTGGTGGCAGTGGACGGTGCCACCGTCATCGGCGCCTTCGGCCCGGACCACGAGGAGAACCGGGCCTTCCTCTCCTATTCACGCGCGCTCCGGGGGGCCGGCCTCCCCGTGCCAGAGGTCTATGCCGACGACGAGGAGAGCGGCGTGTGGTTGCTGGAAGACCTCGGCGATACGACGCTCTTCGACGCCCTTCAGGAGGAACGTCGGCAGCGGGGCTCGCGCCTCCCGCGTCCGATGCTCGACGTCTACCGGCGGGTGGTCGAGATCCTCCCCCGCTTCCAGATCGAGGGCCACCGCGCGGTCGACTACTCGGTCGCCTACCCGCGTGCGGCGTTCGACCGGCAGTCGATCCTGTGGGACCTGAACTACTTCAAGTACCACTTCCTCAAGCTCGCCCACGTGCCGTTCAACGAGGAGCGCCTGGAGCGGGACTTCGAGCGGCTGACGGCAATTCTGCTTACGGCCGACACCGACCACTTCCTGTACCGGGACTTCCAGTCGCGAAACGTCATGCTGCGGGACGGGGAGCCCTGGTTCATCGACTACCAGGGCGGCCGGAAGGGAGCGCTCCAGTACGACGTGGCGTCGCTCCTCTACGACGCCAAGGCGGACATCCCGGCGCGGAACCGGGACGCTCTGCTCGAGCACTACCTGGACGCTCTGGAGGGGCACGTAACTGTCGATCGCGGAGCCTTCCGCGAGTTGTATCGCGGCTACGTGCTCGTCCGCGTCATGCAGGCGATGGGGGCCTACGGCTACCGCGGCTTCTTCGAGCGCAAGCCGCGCTTCCTGCAGAGCGTGCCCTACGCCGCACGGAACGCCGGTCAGCTGCTGGAAACGGGCCTCCCGATCGAGCTGCCGGAGATCGAGTCCGTCTTCGGACGGATCGCCGATGAGTGGTCCGCGGGAGTCGAAGTCGACGACGAGGGCACCGGGCTCAGCGTCTACGTCCACAGCTTCAGCTACCGGCACGGGTACCCGCACGACATGGGCGGCCACGGAGGCGGGTTCGTGTTCGACTGCCGGGCCCTCCCGAATCCGGGCCGGCTGCCAGAGTACCGGGAACATACCGGACTCGAGACCGCGGTGGCCGCGTACATCGAGGCCCAGCCCGAGCTCGCCGACTACTGGACGAGCGTGCGGACGCTCGTCGACGCCCAGGTCGCCGAGTACCTGCGCCGGGGCTTCCAGAGCCTGTCGATCGGTTTCGGCTGCACGGGCGGGCAGCATCGTTCGGTGTACCTCGCCGAGCGCCTCGCCCGCCACCTGGAGGAGCGCTTCCCCGACGCCACCGTCCGCCTCATGCACCGCGAGGAGCCCTACTGGCCTCAACCGGTCAGGACCGAGGGACAAACTTCGCGACCCGAGCGGGCGGCAGCCTCCTCCTGATCTACTCGTAGCTCCCGTGGACGCGATGATTCTGGCCGCGGGGCTGGGGACCCGCCTCCGCCCACTCACCGATCACACCCCCAAAGCGCTGATCGAGATCGGGGGCGTTTCGATCCTCGAGCGGATCGCCCGGCGGCTGGTCGCGGCCGGCGCCGACCGTCTGATCGTCAACGCCCATCATCACGCGGACCAGATCGAGGCGTCAGCCGCCGGGCTGAGCGCAGAGCTCGGCGTCGACGTGCTCGTCTCGCTAGAAGAGGAGGAACCGCTGGAGACGGGTGGCGGCCTGGCGCACGCCGAGCCGCGGTTCCGGAAGGACGGCCCCTTCCTTCTTCATAACGGTGATATTCTCACGGACATCGACCTGGCAAGGATGGTGGCGGCCCATCGCACGTCCGGTGCTTTTGCCACGCTCGCGGTCGGCCACCGCGAGACCACGCGCTTTCTGCTCTTCGACGACCGCGGGCTGTATGGCTGGGAGAATTCGGCACGGGGCACCGAGAAGACGTCCCGACCCATCTCGGGCGACAGCCGGCGGCTACCCTTTGCCGGTGTGCACGTGATCTCGCCGGAGATCTTCGGGCTCATCACCGAGCGGGGCATCTTCTCGATCATCGCCCTTTACCTCCGCCTGTCGGCGGCGGGGCACACGATCCTTCCCCACGACGTCACGGGCGCCCTGTGGCTCGAGATCGGCGACC
Organism: Gemmatimonadota bacterium; assembly: GCA_050732935.1. GTDB lineage: Bacteria > Gemmatimonadota > Gemmatimonadetes > JACCXV01 > JAHWKZ01 > DASRVA01. The sequence continues at coordinate 10,314 of JBOHRW010000150.1, read as the reverse complement.
CCGAGCGCCTGGCCCGGGCGCGCGAGGTCCTGGCCGAAGGGTGAAGCCGTCCCTGCGGGCGGGTTTGCACCAAGTGAACGACCGCTCTCGGTGGTCCGTCGTCCACGAGTCTCCGTAACCTCGCTCGAATATCCGACTACGGGTCGAAGCGCCGCTCCTCCAGAATGACGGCCTGCGAGGCGTCGCCGAGCGTGAAGACCGAGCGGAACTCACCCTCGACCCCGACCTCCGCGCCCTCGCGCGGGGCCCCGCCGCCGCGGCTCAGGACGTTCATGGTCCCCGTCCCGTCCCTGAGCCGATAGGCGCCCTGGCCCAGCGCGCCCACCGAGCCGGTCACCTCGCCCTCGATCTTCACCGTCTCGCCGTCGTAGCGCCCGGGATCGTCGAGAAGCTCCCCGATCGACATCGTGCCACGACAGGCGGCCACGGTGAAGGCGAGCACGAGGACAGCAAAAGAGGCGATCCGCATGGTCCTTCCTCCGCGTTGAGGTCGGCGACCCGGCAGGATTCTACCCCGGGGTCGGCGTGAGGATCACCACGACCCAGGGGAGGACCGGCGGCACGGCTAGCTCGAGGCCAGCTCCTTCACCATCCGGTACCAGAAGCGGAGCGCCTCGTAGAAGCGGTCGATCGCGACCCGCTCGTCCCGGCCGTGGGCGCGGTTGTCTCCGGTGTCCTCGAAGATGGCGCCCACGCCGTAGACCGGGATGCCGGCGTTCCGCACGTAGAGCCCGTCGGTGGCGCCCGTCGACATCGTCGGCATGACGGGGACACCCGGCCACATCTCCTCCGTCAGCCGCTCGATCGTCCCCAGGACCTCGTCGGTCAAAGGCGAGGGGGGACTCGCGGTGGGCTCGCGAAGCCGGCTGACCTGGATGTCTGGGTCGTCCAGGACCGAAACGAGCGTCGCCTCGACCTCGTCCGGCGACCCGCCGGGGAGGATCCGGCAGTTGACGGTCGCGCGGGCGGTCTGCGGCAGCGCGTTCTCGGCGTGGCCGGCCTCGAGCATCGTGGCCACGCACGTCGTCCGGAGAAGGGCGTTCAGATACAGGGACTCCGAGAGGCGGGCCGCCGCTGCGCTGTCGGCCGGATTCTCTGCGATCGCCTGCATGTCCTCGGCGAGCTGACCGCTCTCGATCGCCGCCGAGCGCTCGAAGAAGGCGCGGGTCACTTCGTTGAGCTGGACGGGCCATTCGTGCTCGGACAGCCGGACCAGCCCCTCCGCCAGCGTGGTGATCGCGTTGTCGGGTCGTGGCTGGGAGCTGTGGCCGCCCGGATTCGTGACTTCGAGCTGGAAGCTCAGATAGACCTTCTCGCTCGCCTGGACGCCGAACATCGTCTCGACGCCCTCCCGCAGGGAGCCACCTCCCGAGTCGGTGTTGAGGGCATAGGCCGGGTCGTCGATCAGCTCCCGACCCTCCTCCGAGACGACCCACTTGATCGCTTCGCTGTTGGTCTCCTCGTCCCCGGTCAGGACCATGATCAGGTCGCGGTCGGGGACGAACCCCTCCTCCCGGTAGCGCAGGAAGCTGGCGACGAGCATCGCCGCCCCGGCCTTGTTGTCGATGGTCCCGCGGCCGTACCACCAGCCGTCCTGCTCGGTCAGCTCGAAGGGTGGCACCGACCAGTCCTCGGGCAGCGCCGGGACGACGTCCAGGTGGGCAAGAAGCAGGATCGGCGGCCGCTCGCCCGTGCCGCGGTAGCGCGCCACCAGGATCCCCACGTCCGGCAGCGGTTCGAGGACGTGGACGTCTTCCTCCGGGAATCCGGCGGCCAGGAGCCGATCGGCCATGGCCTCTGCGGCCCCCACCGTCTCCGGGGTCCCGGAGACCGACGGGATCTCGATCAGCTCCTCGAAGATCTGCGTCGCGAGGAGGCTGTCTTCGGCTGAAAGCCCATCCCCCGGCTGGGCGAGCATGGGAGCGGGCGCGGCGATCAAGGCCCACCCGATGGACAAGAGGAGTGCCGTACGGCGAGGCATCACGCAGGGCAATCTATGTCGCCTGGGCAAAGAGGTCCCCCATCCTCTCGATCGTCAACAACCGGCGCTTGTACTCGACCCCCCCACCCGAGTAGCCGCCCAGAGTACCGTCGCTCCGCACCACCCGGTGGCAGGGGACGACGATCGGCGCCGGGTTGCGGCCGACGGCGTTGCCCACCGCCCGCGCCGCCGACGGGCTCCCGATCCGCCGCGCGATGTCGGCGTAGGTCAGGACGCCGCCGAAGGGGATCCCGCGGACGACGGCCAGGACCCGGCGGTCGAAGTCGCTCACGGCGGCCAGGTCGACCGGCAGGTCGAAGCTCGTGCGGTGTCCGGCGAAGTACTCGGTGAGCTGGTGCTCCGCCGCCTCGAGCCCCCTCCGCTCGTGGATCACCGGCCGACCGGGGAACGACTCCTCGAGCCCGCCCACGAAGGCGTCGGGCTCGGTCTCCCGCCAGCTGATCCGCGCCAGGCCGGTGCCGGTCGCCGCGGCATAGGTGTGGCCGAAGGGCGTCTCGAAGCCGTGCCAGCGGACGAGGTCGTCGTCGGAGCACGTCCCGAGAGTCCGCTGCAGCGCGGTGAACTCCGCCGCCTGGTCCCGGCACGCCCCGCACTCGCCGAAGTGCAGCGCCATCGCCAGCTCGTCCTTCTCCGCGAGGTCTCCGGCCACGAAGGCCAGGACGTCCTGGTCCGTGTAGGTGCAGGCAACTTCCGTCATGATCCGAACTCCTCCTTCCAGAGATCGAAGAGCTCGCTCCTGAGCCGCGTCAGCCCGTGATAGACGTTGGCCCGCGCGCTCTCGACCGAAGTCTCCAGCTCGCGCGCGATCGACGTATAGTCCTCGCCCTCCGCCCAGCGGCGCCAGACGGCCTCGCGCTGCTTTCTGGGGAGCCGGGAGCAGAGCTCCCGTACCTTCGCCCGCGCCTGCTCGTCGAGCTTTCCGAGGGCGGCGTCCGGCGGCGGGCTCGTCTCGCCCATCCCCACGTCCGGATCCCACTCGCCGAGCTTCCGCTGACGCCGCCGGTCCCGCGACAGGGAGTCCAGCGCGGCATTGGTCGCCACCCGGTAGAGCCAGGCCCGCACGTTGGAGCCGGGGTCATCGTCGGGAGGCTGGCGGTAGGCGGCGATCCAGACCTGCTGGAGCACGTCCTCAGCGTCCTCGTCGCTGGCCAACATGCGGGCCAGGTGGACCCGGAGCTCGGGCCCGAACCGGTCCATCCACCCCTCGACCGGGTGGGCGATCGCGGAGCCGGTCTCGCCCGGCATCCGTCTCAGGCCAGCGGGCCCGTATACAGGAGCCCGATCACCTGGCTGACCAGAACGATCGGCATGACGACGCAGAGAACTCCCACGATCACTGACTCCCTGAAGGGCTTCCACACCGTGCTCTGGTACGTGAACCGTGTCATGAACACCTCCGGCAAACGCTCCGTTCCGTGGGTCGGGGCATCAGCCCCGTTGCCCGTCCTCACCCATGAAACGGATCCGGAGGCGGGAGCATAAAATCGCCGGTGAGGCGTCCCGCGCGCTGTGAGTGCGGACTCACCACACCGGGTCCACCGACCGTATCTTCCCGCCATGCCCATCCGCGTCGAGACCTATCGGGACGATCTCCGCCCCTGGTTCGAGAAGCTCAACCTCGAGTGGATCGAGCGCCACTTGCGGATGAAGCTCGAGCTGACGTCTTGATCCCCGACTGGGTCGCGATCCTGGCCCTGGCGGCGTCCGGGGCCGTCGCCGGGGCGCTCAACGTGATCGCGGGCGGCGGCTCGTTCCTCACCCTCCCGGTCATGATCTTCCTGGGCCTCCCGGCGACGGTCGCCAACGGCACCAACCGGGTCGGGATCCTGGCCCAAAGCGTGGCCGCGGTATGGGGATTCCAGCGTCATCGGCTGATCGGACGCGGCTGGCTGATTGCGGCGGCCCTGCCGGCCCTGGCCGGGGCGGCGCTCGGAACGTGGGCCGCGATCGAGATCGACGACCGCGTCTTCCGGCGCCTCCTGGCGCTGATCATGGTCCTGGTGTCGCTCTGGACCCTGTGGGACCCGGTGGGGCGCCGTCGCGAGAGCCAGGGGCCGGTCGAACAGGGCCTACAGCGACGGGTGGGGACCGTTCTCCTCTTCTTCGCGATCGGGGTCTACGGCGGATTCGTCCAGGCTGGGGTCGGCTTCCTCCTCCTCGCCGCCACGACGCTCCTTGGTCTCGACCTCGTGCGCGGGAACGCTCTCAAGGTGTTGATCGTGCTGATCTTCACGCCGCTCACGCTGGTCCTCTTCGCGCTGGGCGGGAAGGTCGACTGGGGATTCGGCGCCCCGCTGGCGGCGGGCTACGTGGCCGGTGGGCTGATCGGGGTCCGGCTCACTGTGCTCAAAGGCCACGCCTGGGTGAAGCGGGTCGTGACGATCACGGTGATCCTCTTCGCGATCCTGCTCTGGTTCGCTCCCTGAGGTCGGCCCCGGGAGGGGTCGGTGGACGGTGCTCCAACGGATCTTCCGCCGCCCCGGCCGGGCGGGTGAGCTCCGCCGCGCCCACCCGGCGCGCGAGCACCTGCCGCGACGGCGGGAACGTCCACAGGTGGGGACGCGTCCGCTCGACGACGAAGCCGCGGTCGCGCAGGGCGCGGGCATACTGGCCGGTGTGTCGGATATCGAGAAGAAGGATCCGGCCTCCGGGCTTCACGACGCGAGCGATCTCCTCGATGGCCCGGCGACGGTCGGCCCCCGAATGGACATTGTGCAGAGCGAGGCTCGAGAGGACGACGTCGAAGGCGGCGTCGGTGAACGGCAGGGCCCGCGCGTCGCCGGTCGCGATCTCGACCCGGTCGGCCACGCCCTCCGCCGCGGCGTTGGCGCGCGTGGCCCGGGGCGCGTTCCCCACCAGGTCGCGAGAGTTCCAGAGATCGACCCCGACCGCCAGGCCGGCCGGGAGACGACGCGCCGCCCCGATCAGGAGGAGGCCGCGCCCGCATCCGACATCCAGGACTGTCTCGTTGCCCCGCCAGGCGAGTCGCTCCAGGAGCCGCTCGGCTTCGACCCGCTTGCCGTAGCGGCTGCTCCAGAGCATGAGAACCACCTCGGCGAAGAGCAACCCGCCCGGCCAGACGAGCCACGACAGTCCCGGGATCCGCGGACCGAGCGCCACGCAGGCCGCGCCCCCCAGAGCGAGGCCGAGCACGATCGCCGGGGCGTCGAGGCCATAGTCCGCCCGCTTGCGCATCGCTGAAAACTAGGGACCGGCGCGGGGAGGCGCGAGCGCATACCTCGCCGCATCATCCCGCCGTTATCCAGGAGAGCGTCTCGGCGACGACGCTGAACGTTCTCAAGGGCGGCTGACGAACAGCGCCACGGCCACCGCCGTGGCCAGGTTGAGGCTCGAGACCCCCTTCCGCATGGGGATCGCCAGCCGCAGATCGGCGCGCCCCAGGAGACCCCGTGAGAGCCCGTGGCGCTCGGAGCCGAAGGCGAGGATGGCTCCGGGCGGGATCCGGTCACGGCCCAGGGGCTCCCCAGTCGGGTCGATCGCGACCAGCGGCCGCGGTGAATCGGGACACAGCTCCCCCGGCGGGAGGGAATCGATCCGCGCCACCGGGAGGGCGAACTGGAGCCCGGCGCCGCCCCTGAGCGCCTTCGGATGCCAAGGGTCGTGCAGCCCGATCGTGACCACGCCCGCCGCCCCCGCCGCCGCGGCCACGCGGACCGCCGCTCCCAGGTTGCCCAACCGGGCCGGATTCTCCAGCAAGACGACCGGGGCATCTCCCTGAACACGGAAGACTTGCTTCGGCGTGATCGTCGGGCGGCGGGCGATCGCCATGACGCCGGTCGACGGTGGGGTTGGGCCGAGTCGCTCGAAGACCGCGGGCGGGACGGGGGTGAGGATCGCCTCGATCCGGCCGACCAGATCCGGAGCGAGAGCCCGGGCGAGCCCGGCCACGCGGTCGGGGTCTACGGTTACCGCCTCCACGATCCCGGCCCCGAACCGCAGTGCGTGCTTCAGCGGATGAAAACCCTCCAGGACCGCCGAGCGGGGATCCCGGCGAGCGACGCGAAAGCGCTCGACGAGCCGGCCAGCTTCGGATGGGTCGGGGGGGTCGGACACGGGACACAAGGTGAGCCGGGACGCGGAGGTCGTCCAACCGCGTCCGGCGGCTCTCTACCCGGGTCTTCACGTGGCCCTGATCTCATTTGCTCTGTTGCTCTGTGTTACAAAGTACTTGACAACAGTCTATTGCTTGCGCTAGGCTGATGCGCATGACGACCGCGCGCTCCCCGAGAGAGACTCGAACCGTGAAGCTCACCGACCACGCGGTCGATGATCTGCGCTTCATCCGCTCGGCCATGGAGCGGGCCGGGGCCTTCACGGCCGTGCCCGGCTGGGGCGGCGTGGCCATGGGCGTGATCGCGCTGGCGGCGGCCCTGATCGCCGCGGCCCAACCGTCCACGGGGCGCTGGCTCGCGGTCTGGGTAGGGGCGGCCGCGATCGCCTCGGCCATCGGCCTCTGGACGATGGCGCGCAAGGCCCGTCGTCTCGACGTCCCGCTCGTCTCGGGCCCGGGACGCAAGTTCGCGCTCGGGCTCCTGCCGCCGGTCGGTGTCGGCGCGCTCCTGACCGCAGCCCTCCTCCGAAGCGGCGACCCTGCCATGATCCCGGCCGTATGGCTCCTCCTCTACGGGACAGGCATCGTGGCCGCGGGAGCGTTCTCCGTCCCGGTCGTGCCGATCCAGGGGCTCGCGTTCCTCGTTCTCGGCGCGGCGGCGCTAATCGCGCCGGCGGCGGGCGATCTCCTTCTGGGACTGGGGTTCGGCGGCGTCAGCATCGTCTTCGGCATCGTGATCGCGAGGCGGCATGGCGGATAGAGCCGGGCATACGAAGCGGCGGGCCGACGGAGAGGATGAGATGGTGCATCCGGTCGGAGGACTGCGGACGATCGGCGGGCTCGCGAAGGGCCAGGGGCCGCTCGGGCTCGACCGGCTGATTCATGGTCGCCTTCGACTCGGGATAGTGAGCGCGCTCGCCGTCGAGGAGCGGCTCAGCTTCAACGACCTCAAGCGTCTCCTCAAGACGACCGACGGAAACCTGAGTGCTCATGCCCGGAAGCTCGAGGAGGCCGGCTACGTCGTGCAGGAGAAGTCCTTCCAGGGGCGCGTGCCGCACACCGAGTTCGGGCTGACCTCCGAGGGCAGGAAAGCCCTGCAGCGCTATCTGGCCCACATGGAATCGTTGATCCGGACCACGCGGCACGGGGGATAGAGCGCTCCACCGAGCGAGTTTTTTTTCGAGGAGGTACTTTGCAATGACAAGTACCTTGGAGAAACGAAGGAGGGCTTCGAGGATCGCGTGGGAGGCCCTGGGGTTCGGCCTGCTCGCCGATCTCCTGCTGAGGGAAACCCCCTGGGGTCTGAACGCGACCTTGTGGCTCTCCCTCCTGGCGCTGGCCGCGATCCCGTTCGTCGCTCGCGACGACGGAACGGAAGCGCCCCGCTGGCCTCTTCTCCTGGCCGGCGCGTGCGCCGCAGGCCTCGCCTGGCGGGCGTCTCCCGTCCTCCTCGCCCTCTTCGCGGCGACCTACCTCACGTCGATCTCGCTCCCCCTCCTGCGACGTCCTTGGAAGACCGGAGTCCTGCGGTACGTCCTCGCGCCCATCGTCACGCTCGCCGACGCGGCGCTCTTCGCGCTGGGCGCCGTCTCCGATCTCGTGCGCGGCCGACGATCCCTGGAGGGCGGCCGCGTCCGAGCGCATGCTCCCCTTCTGCGGGGCGCCCTCGTCGCGGTCCCGTTCCTGCTCGTTTTTGGAGCCCTCTTCAGCGCCGCCGATCCGGTCTTCGAATGGTACGTCGGGGACATCTTCGATTTCCTGCTCGAGCGCCTCCCCTCCCACTTCCTCATGACGGTCTTCTTCGCTTGGATCGCCGGCGGGATCCTGTACGGACTCGCCGTGGTCCACATCCCCGAAGCTCCCAGCCCGCGCTCCGATCCCGGGCCGGTTCCCGAGCACCGAGGCACGGAGGCCGTGGTCACCCTCGTATTGGTGGACGCGCTCTTCCTCCTCTTCCTCCTCGTCCAGATCCGAACCTTGTTCGGCGGCCGCGAGCTGGTCGAGGCGACCCTCGGCCTCAGCTACGCGGAGTACGCCCGAGAGGGGTTCTTTCAGCTCGTCACCGCCGCTTCCATTGCGCTACCGGGTCTGCTGGTCGCCGACTGGTTCGTTCCGAAGGGCTCGCTTTCACGAAGTCGCCTCCACGGCCTGGCGGCGGTTCTCCTCGTCATGATGACGGCGGTGCTCGCCTCGGCCGCGCTCCGGATGCGGCTCTACGTCGACGCCTACGGTCTCACCGAGCTGCGCCTCTACACGTCGGCCTTCATGGTCTGGCTGGTGATCGTCTTCGCGTGGTTCGGCGCGACGGTGCTGCGGGATCGCCGGGAGCGTTTCATGGCGGGGGCCCTGGGAGCGCTCATGGGGTCGGTATTGCTCCTCGCCGCCATGAACCCGGACGCGACCATCATCCGCGCGAACGCAGCGCGGATCGCCAATCGCGTGGACAGGTCGGCCGAGGAGCGGGGTCGGCCCGCGTTCGACGCACGCTACGCCAGCTCGCTCAGCGCGGACGCGGTGCCCGCCCTCCTCGAGGTGATCTCCCGGCTCGGCCCGTGGCAAAGGTGCGCGGTGGCGGAAGGGCTCCTGGATGGTCGGCAACGGTGGAATACTTCGGACTGGCGGACGTGGAACCTATCTCGACGGCGGGCTCGGGACGCGATCGGCGAGGCCGCTCCCGTCCTGCGCGAGGCTTTCCGCAACTGCCGGGTGGCCTTCCACATGCCCGACCGGGTCACTGCGGGAAAGAACTTCACCGTCCAATGGAGCGGGTTCATGGAGCCGACCGATCACATCTCGATCGCCCGGCCCGGTGCGGCCGGGGACGAGCACGTATCGCTCAGTGCCACCTGGCGCCGACCGCTTGAGCTGATGGCCCCCGCCATCCCCGGGACTTACGAGATCCGCTACCACCTGGGGAAGTCCCGGCGGGTGGTCGGGAGGCATTCTCTGGTCGTCGTTTCGCCCCAGCGTGAATCGGATTCACCGCACAGTAGCCAGGCCGGCTACGATCCGGCGCGTGGCAGCGCCGCTTCGTAAAACCGGCGGCCGGGAACGGAATCCTTCACCCTGAGAATCACGTGATCGATCATCCTGCGGCCTCCTTCGATTCCTCCCAGATCGCTTCGTCTCCGACACGGATCTCGCCATCATCGAGCACGATCCCGAACGCGCCGCCGCCCCACCGGGGACGCATCGCATCCTGGAGACCTGACAGGGCCTCGTCCATCCGCCCGCACGGCCGCGTCTCTCCCCGGATCCGGATCCGGCAGCCGCCCACCTGGAGGACGCGCTCTCGGCTCCCCCCGAGATCGAGCCCGCTCACCATGAGGTTGGCGCGGCGGGCCGACGGATCAACGGAGGCGCCAAGCTCTTCCATGAGCCGCTCCCACGTCTCCTGGGCGATGATCGTCACCTGACGCCATCCGCCCTGGTTGGCGTTGTCGAGCAATCCCCGGTCGGCGACCATGGTCGCCCGCTCCACCGGGTCCATCGGCCCGAGCCGGGCGCGCTTGATCCAGATGGCTTCCAGTCGTCCCATGCTAGACGCCCCTCGATTCACGTGATCAAGTTGTCAGAACGATCGCGGGCTCGATCGCCATCACGACGATGTCCTCGTCGTGGAAGCGTGTGCGCTCGACCGGCCGCCAGCCGAGCCTGGCATAGAGGCGTTCCTGGTCGGTGGTCCAGAGGTATAGCAGGGGGACCTCCAGGTCGCCGGCCTCGTCGATCACCCGGCGAACGAGGGCCGACGCGACGCCTCGCCGCCTGTGCTCGGGCGGGACGTACACGCTGGCCAGCCAAGGGCCGATCTCGGGCCGCGTCTCCAGGTCGTTGTGGACCAGGCTCGCCGAGCCGAGGAGCTGATCGCCATCGACGGCTACAAAGCCGACCGGGATGCCGCGGCGGGTCGCCCGCGCCTCCAGCCGAGCGGCGCGCCGCTCGATCGAGTCGTTCTCATGGAGGTATCCCCACTCGGCGTGCAGCCACTCCGCGAGACGCGGAATGTGTTCGCGGTGATCAGCCAGGTAGTCGACCTTCATCGCGGGTCAGAGCGGAAGCGGCGCCGTGGCGGCGAAAGTCGGCGGACGGCGCGCCCGGGTCGCCTGCTCGAAGGCGTAGGCCAGTTGGATGAGGGTAGGCTCGCTCCACGCGCGTCCGAAGAACGAGACGCCGACGGGCAGCCCGAACACGTAGCCGGCCGGCACCGTGACATGGGGGTATCCCGCTACGGCCGCCGGGG